>CAYULE010000279.1:0-3629 GCA_964445385.1 uncultured Smithella sp. | reverse complement strand
AAGATGACATCTGAAAACCGTCCCGCCAAATTCAGCGGGGCATCGCGTTATGTTCTGGATGATGAGCTGGCTAAAATTGTAAATATTTCGATGGCGCTGGAAATGCCCCTCTTGCTCAAGGGCGAGCCAGGCACCGGTAAAACCATGCTGGCGCACGCCATTGCCGAAAATCTGCATATGCCGCTGATTATTTTGAACGTCAAATCCAGTATGAAATTGATTGACGCTCTGTATCAGTACGATACGCTGACTCGTCTCAACGATAGCCGCTTTTCCGATTCGGGCCGCAATGTAAGCAATATTGAAGAGTATATCAAAATGGGCAAAATCGGTCAGGCGTTTGTGGCCGAGAAGAAAGTGGTTTTGCTCATCGACGAAATCGATAAGGCTGACACCGATTTTCAGGATGACATGCTCGACATTCTTGATCAGATGCAGTTTGATATCATGGAAATCGACCGGACCATCCAAGCGAAAAACAGGCCGGTGATTATCATCACCTCCAACGCAAAAAAAGATTTGTCCGACCCATTCCTGGGACGCTGCAATTTCCATCACATTGCTTTTCCTGACCGCGACATGATGCGCAAGATCATCAGCGTGCATTTCCCCGATTTAAATAAGGACATGACCGCGGCCTGCATGGATGCGTTCTATCGCCTGCGCGAGGTGCGCGGTGTGGAGAAAAAGCCGGCAACCCGTGAACTGATCAACTGGATGCGGGCGCTTCAGGCCGATCCTGATTTTAATATTAAAAGCCTGAAATCGGCCAATGTGCCTTTCCTGGGGGTTTTGTTTAAAAAGAGCACCGATCTTTACCTGGCGCTGCATCAGTAAAGTGAAATCATATGTTTCTGAATTTTTTCTATACGCTGCGCGATAAGGGAATTCCTGTGACTCCTACGTCCTTTCTGCGTCTGCAGAAAGCGCTGGGTCTGGGATTGATTTCGTCGCTCGATGATTTTTACAGTGTGACCCGCAGCCTGCTGGTCAAGAGCGAACGTTACTTTGATATTTATGATCAGGCGTTTGCCGTGGCGTTCCGCGGCATGGCGGATGTTGAACCGACCGATGCGGAACTCTCCGATATGGTCAAGGCGATGCTCTCCGATTGGCTCAAAGATCCGGAAGGCATGGCGCAGGCGCTGGGGCTTTCCGAAGAGCAGATCAAAAAAATGACGCCTGAAGAGCTGGTGGCGCATTTTTTAAAAATCCTTAAGGAACAGACCGAAGCCCATCACGGCGGCAACAAATGGATCGGCACGCACGGCACGTCGCCCACCGGCCATTCCGGTACACATCCGGGCGGTATGCGTGTGGGGGGAGAGTCGCGCAACAAGTCCGCCATCAAGGTTGCCATGGAGCGGCGTTATCGCGACTACTCACAATCCGGGCCCATTACCGCTTCGCAGATCGGCGAAGCGCTTAAAAGGCTTAAACACCTCCAGCCTGCGGGTCCCAAAGATATCGTGAATATCGATAAAACGATTTATCAGACGATGCGCAATGCCGGAGAAATAGAAATCGTCTTTGACCGGCGTCTCGCCGATCGCCTGAAAGTCAAACTGCTTATTGATAACGGCGGCTGGTCGATGGATCCGTATGTGGAGCTTGTGCAGGTGCTCTTTCATTACGCGCAATTCCAGTTTAAAGAACTGGAAATTTACTTTTTCCACAACACCATTTATTCTAAAATCTGGCTCGACGCGCAACGCTTCAAAAAACCGGTGCGGGTAGACGAATTTGCCCGCACGGATCCGGAAACGCGTTTGATTATTGTGGGCGACGCCTCAATGGCGCCTTACGAACTGGTCGATCCGCGCGGAGCGATTTATGTCGGTCAAAATGAATCCCAGCCTTCGGTGGAATATCTGAAGTTTTTATCTAAAACCTTTCGGCATGCTGTCTGGCTCAATCCGCAAGCGCGGGATCACTGGTCGTACACCTGGACAGTGAAAACAATTGCTGGTATCTTTCCCATGTTTGAACTGTCCCTTGATGGACTGGAAAAAGCAGTGCATCACTTAATTTCACGAAATTAGTAAGGAGGAAAAAATCATGAAGATGAAAGTTGCCGTAATCATTACTATTATGCTAATTATAGCATCGGCGATAGCGATAGCCGCACCCACCCAACCGCCACAGGTGGGCAGTTCCTTACCCGAGATGAAATTATCCAAACCTGCTGATTCCGGTGACCTCAAATATCTGGGCCTTTCAGGGTCCGGGACGTTTACGGCGGATCAGGTCAAGGCGCAGGTATTGATTATTCAGATCTTCAGTATGTATTGTCCCTACTGCCAGAAGGACGCGCCCAACGTCAACCGCTTCTTCGGATTGATTGAGAATAATCCCAGGCTGAAGGGTAAAATTAAAATCCTCGGTATCGGTGTCGGGAATACCCAGTTTGAAGTGAATACGTTTAAAAAGAAATACAAAGTGGAATTTCCGCTGGTTCCTGATAACGATTTTATCATTCATAAAATCGTCGGTGAAGTCCGCACGCCGTATTTTATGGTTGTGAAATTAACCGGCGCCAAAAAGCTGGAAGTGGTCTATTCCAAGCTGGGCGCGCATGAAAATGTTGAAGCGTTTCTGGCTGAGGTTATCAAACTGGCGGATGTTAAATAGGGGGCGATAATGAACAGGCACATTCTTGTTACGATATTTATTGCCGTTTTTTTTGCAGCAAACGCTTTTGCATTATCGGATGCTTACAAGGAAAATATTTATCAGGTGGGCAAACTTAAACCTGTGGACAGCGTGTTAAAGGTGAAGGTCGGCCAGAAAGCGCCTGATTTTATCCTAACGGCGGTGAGCGGTACGAGTGTATCTCTGAAAGATTACAAAGGTAAGAAGAATGTTGTACTATCCTTTGTGCCCGCCGCCTGGACGCCCGTATGCTCCGATCAGTGGCCCGGCTATAATATTGTTCAGGATCTGTTTGAGGCCAATGATGCCGTGTTACTGGGCCTCTCCGTAGACAATATTCCGACATTACATTCCTGGACCAACCAGATGGGCAAGTTGTGGTTTGATGTCCTTTCCGATTTCTGGCCGCACGGCGCCGTGGCCTCCCGGTATGGCATATTACGTTCGGACGGTACGGCGGAGCGGGCGATTATCATCATCGATAAGAAAGGGATTATCCGCTATATCGATGTTCATGACATTAATGAACGACCGCCTTTGGAAAGTATTGTTCGTGAGCTCGAGAAGTTGCGGTAGAAATAATTATTTGTATCGATTGTATCCAATTCACGCCTGAAGAAATTCCTGTAGATTTTACGGGTGTATTTATTTTAACCGGCTGATTTAATAAGGTGTCCGTAATTTCCCTTGACAGAGGTTAAAGATTGCGATACGAATTTTGACCGCAAGTCATAAGCGCCTGCTGTCGACGCTTTTCCAGTGTTTACGTTGATTTGCAAAATGCAGTCTTGATAAGAGCGCGACAGCCGGTTGAACTGCGCAATATAATATGAAGATTAATGACGCTCAGTCAGGTTCTAAAATATTAAATGGCGGTGTATTTTTATTCTTAATGTGTCTTCATCTGAATTAAGAGGAGAAGTGATCTTGAGCTCGGAAGAAAGAAGAAAAAAAGAAAAGGAAAATCGAAAGAACTC
>CAYULE010000278.1:2427-3635 GCA_964445385.1 uncultured Smithella sp. | reverse complement strand
TCAGGTATAAAAGATTTTTTACCGAACGGCTCTTCTCCACAATATTTTTTAATGCTTTTTTCTTTTTTTCCGCCGCCGCATTTTTCAAATCCCGCAGGGCGGACGCCGGAGCTTCGCGGATTTCCAGCACGCCTTTAGCCAAAGCCAGATCCAGCAACTGTTTCCCGCGACGGGAGCGCACAACGATCTGGTTCCAGCCGCGCATTTCATCAAAGTCGGCGCCGACTCTTGCCGCACCGATGGACAAATCGGCAAACTCCGCCGTGCTGTCGATGCAATACCGGCAGGCCGTCCGCACACAGGCATCCACATCAGCCATTGGCACGGACGTCACAGACGCATTCGTGGATAGTTCCAGAATATTTCTTCCCGCCGGAATATCCATGCCGGTGAGCGCTTCGGGGGATATTTGATTTTGATGCAGCAACAGGTTAAGTTTTTCCACGGACAAAGTCCAACCGCAAAACAAGCCGATCACCAGATTTAACTGATCGATTTTCCGATCATCATTTATTTTTGCCGTTTTCATTTTGGCCAGGGCCAGCGCCTGACAGGGCGTGGCCACGACACCAATTTTTTGATTGCTGTCGCCCGTCAACCGGTTGAAAGCGGCCACCGTCGGAGATACCGTAAACTTGCTTTTCGCATAATCGCGCAACTGACTTTTATCCTCGATCACCCTGCCCTCCTGCTGTAGTTCCTCGTTACGAGAGGAAACAATGGCGGAGTTGATCAGGCCTTCATCCATGGCCAGTTCCAAAAGCGCGGTGACCGTTCCGCCGTGCTGCGCTTTCGCACGCAATTGAGGATCGGCGGCCCTTGATAAATAATAACCTTTCACCGCGCCGATTTCCGGCGTCATCTCATCAACATCAAAAAGGCTTCCCCGCATACGCCCGTAATCGGCGGGCGTCCGGGGGCAAAATGCGTAACATTTGCCGTCTGGCAGATCGCAGTCAAAAAGCTGCACCGTTCGATCGTCATGGATGACCTGATACGGGCAAAGGCTGACGCAAGCTCCGCAACCGGTGCAAAGACTTTGCTCCAATACACTTTTTTTAAGTTTTGACTGACTGCCTGGCTTTTTTCTCATTGGACATCCAAAATTTGTGATGGGCGTTTATATCGCATCCCCGATTTTGAGGCAAGATAATGATGAATATTCTATGACTTTACACGTTTTATTTTTCGCTGAAATTCCAGATGGC
>CAYULE010000278.1:0-2327 GCA_964445385.1 uncultured Smithella sp. | reverse complement strand
GTTTTGCCTGCGACACGAATCACATCCAACTCGCGTGCTTCCATCCGGTCGCGTACGGTTTCAATCGTTTCTCCGGAAATAATCAGATTTGTGCCATAGAACTTATTGGCGGCTTCAAGGCGTGAGGCCAGATTTACGGTATCGCCAATGACCGTATAGTTTTTCGCGGATTCCGCGCCGATCGACCCGACAATGACATCGCCTGTGCAGATTCCCATGCGCACATTGAAATTGAAGTTTAACAGACTTTTACGAAGACCGATGACTTCCGGCAGATCCTTTCGGAACTGCTCCATAAGGGCTTGCTGCTCGAGGGCCGCAACACAGGCAAGCTCAGCATGCTCACTGTCACCGGTAAATGGGGGCCCCCAAAAGGCCATAATAGCGTCACCAATGTATTTATCAATAATACCTTTGTTTTTACGGATGGGTTCCGACATCATGGAAATGTAATAGTTAAGCAGCTTGACTACTCTGTCTGGCGTAAGATACTCATTCAGTTCAGTAAACCCCTGGATATCCGAAAAAAAGATCGTCATCGCCCGTTTTTCACCTTCCTGATGGGCCGAATCCAGTAGTTTGCTGACCACTTTTGGATCAATATATTGCCCGAATTTCTCCTTTATCGTCTCCTTTTCCTTGAGTCCCAGAACCATGTAATTGAAAGATTTCGTCAACAGGGCAATCTCGTCGGCCGAGCTTACTTGAACCTGGATACTCAGATCACCATTCTCAATAGCTTTTGCGCCATACAAGAGTTTCTTTAAAGGACCAACGAGATTACGGGTCAATACGATGGCCAGAATCAGAGCAAGCAACGCGGCCGCGAACGTTATTCCCCAATTAAACCAGAATGCCTGCCTCTTCAGTGTATTGGATTTCATAGCCGCATCATTCGTGTATTGGTGTAATAACCGGGCGACACCTCTTGTTTCTTTTCCGATATTTCTCCTGCTTTCGTCGAGCTGTTCCTTGAGAAGGGTCATGTTATGAGGATTTCCTGTTTCCAGCTCATGCAAGTATTTAACAATGTTTTTGTGCAGGGAGTCACGCAATTGAGGAACATGAGCAAGTTGCCCCTGAAGTTTAGTGAATTTTTGCATCTGTTCCGGACTATGGGTAACAATAGGCGTTCCCAGCGCCCCTTCCACCAGTTTTTCACTGTCTTTGATCTTCTGGTCTGTGCAATATCGCTGAAGTTCATAAAGCACAATATGTCGCTGGTCATCTGAAGGAAAAGTTTCTCGAATCTTTCTTCTGGTCGATCTTACATCGTCGCGGTCGCAAGATCCGATCCCTTGGGCAAGTTTCTCACCCTCTTGACGGGCTGCCTCCAATCCCTTTTTGGAATTGGACGATAGAACACGTTCGAAGGACAGGATTTGGTTAAGATAGCTCTGCCGAATATCACTTATCCTCTGATCAAGCGGTATGTAATACTCTGAAAGTATCAATAGTTCATTATTCAGTTTATTGAGATTATAATTCGATATCCCTGTTATCAGGCCCATTAAAAGGATGATGACTAACATAATCCCCAGAATTTTAATCCCGATCGGCCGCCGCACATTATCATCTATCAGGAATTTCATAATAATCTCTGTTTGCCTTTGTGAAATAAAATGTCTCGACAGGTGCACTCGACAACGATACGGCTACTGGTAGAAGAGTGAAACAATTGTCAATCCCTCAGCAGGTTTAACGCCCCTGGTATAGTGAAGCGAAGCGGTACGGTATTTAGGCCACTCCCAGAAGTAGTATGATTCTTTCGGTTTGCTGTAACGCGGTGGACCAATCACGCCTCTGACTGCGGGAAGAATCTGCCGTGTCCGATCACCACCGGGGATTTGAAGCAGAACGGAAGCCACACGGTTACTGCTAGGATGCGTCTCAACTCTGACATCAATGCCATGGTAGTTGCCAATATAGTAGGCACAACCAGCATTCATGGATTTGGTTCTTTGTAAATAGTCAATAGCCGGCAACGGCTGGTCCTGACGAATCTCCCGGAGTATCTTTTCCACATCAGTGGAGACATCGGCAGCTGCGGCCACAGTGGTAATCATGATCATGATGATGGTTAGAATGATATGTCGACAAATGACTTTATTCTGCATTGTTCAGCTCCGCATGAAATTATTCTGAATCTCAGACCCGCGCCGGCTGTCTGACACTCCAAACAGGCTCGACACACTCACAGCATTTCTAAGAACATGCTTTATGCCATTCAGTATAGAAATTTTGGGCTTGTATGTCAATGAAAATAGGACACATGACATGGAAGTACAAATATTGAATATTTGGTTGTGCTGTGAGAGTTTTTTATC
>CAYULE010000277.1:0-3654 GCA_964445385.1 uncultured Smithella sp. | reverse complement strand
AATTGGTAATATTCAGGAGAGTGGTCATACATATACTGAATGGATTGTCTCAGAAGCTTTTCCCTCCGTTCCTTTCGCTGTTCGTAACTCATGTTGTTACATTCTTCTGGATAAAGGCGAATCTTTCCAATCATGCTAAACTCCTTTCGTTTTAAATTGTTTTCCTATTGCGCGGATGAATCAAATTTTTTCTCAACCGCATTTCCTGTCACTTTTTCCTCAGTTATATTTAACCATACAGCAAGGGACATGCCATTGATGCGAAGCAAGACAATATGTTGATATTATTTGCTAATCAAACAAACGTTCCTGTGGCGATTGAAAAAGAAAGTCAACTAAGTGTAAAGATTTGGTATCGGAAGTGAACAGTTAGGTTACAACACATTTACATCTTTGTGCAGGTTCATCTACTCAATTAACAGTCGATTGAACCATTATAAAATTTAATTTTTTTGTATAGGGTGGTACGGGATATTCCAAGTTCTTTGGCAACCCGATTAATGTTCCAGTGGTGTAGCTCCAGTAACTCCAGGATATGCTTTTTCTGTGCCTCTCCCTTTCTTTGTCGGAACAGCTCCCTTTCTGTTTTTATGCGGATGGGAACATTTGTCTTTTCCGGTATCAAACATGAGGGGTTTGATGATCCTAGTCTGGAGGTTGCTTTTCTTATTTCTTGCGGTAAATGGTCAACCTCCACAAATGTCCCTGAAGTTATATTCACGAGGCGCTCAACAACATTCTGCAATTCCCTTACATTTCCGGGCCAGTCGTAATGGATAAGATAGCTCTTCACTTCGTCACTGATTTGAGGGATATTATTGCTGGCATGGCTTTCCGCTTTTTTCATGAAATAGTTAAACAGGAGGGTGATATCTTCACACCTTTCGTGCAGAGGCGGGATTTTTATATTGATAACGTTTAGACGGTAATACAAGTCATTTCGGAAATTGCCCATTTTCATCTCGTTGTAAAGGTCCTTGTTGGTTGCACAGATAATGCGGGCGTCCACAGGAATCGCATGGCACCCGCCGATGCGGGTTATCTTCTTTTCCTGGATAACCCGCAAAAGCGAGCATTGCTGATCAAGAGGCATGTCACCTATCTCGTCAAGAAACAGGGTGCCTCCGGAAGCCAGCTCAAACTTCCCCGGATTGCCGTTTTTTTTTGCTCCGGTAAAAGCGCCTTCTGCGTAGCCGAACAATTCACTGGCGATCAGTTCCCGAGGCGTAGCGCCACAGTTAATTGCGATGAATGGTCCGTTGCTCCTGGTGCTATGGTTATGGATGGCTTGCGCAAACAACTCTTTGCCGGTGCCGCTTTCTCCTTCAATGACAACATTACTGATGCTTAAAGCCGTGTTCTTTGCGTTCTCAATCAGAGTGAACATGATGGGATCATTCGTTATGATATCCTCAAAACAAAAACTCGCGCGATAACCACTGAAACGCTGAATCAACCGGTGGACATCCTTCATGGGTCTCAATACGATAACACCGCTGTGGACATCTCCCCCTTCATCAAGAATTGGTGTTCCGGAGACCAACAGGCTAAAGGACCCCTCTGACGCAGGGAAAATCATTTCCTCATCTTTGAAGGATTTTTTCTCTCTAAGCATTTTATGAAGGGCACTGCCGGAGTCATTTAAAATCATATCTTTGAGTATATTTTTGATTTCAGAAAACCGGTGAGACGGCATCCGCTTGAAAAAGGAATTCAGCAATTCAACATCGCCGGAGTCGTTTACCGTGGCCACGCCATCCGATATATTTTTAAGGATATTATTAAGGTTCTGATTGAGGAACATCAGTTCTTTATTTGTCTTATTCAATTCTTCCGTTCTTTGCTCTACGCGTACTTCCAATTCACTACGTGATGTTTGCAGTTCTTCATTCAGTTGCTTGTTTTCCGTGATGTCGACAAAGCCGAGGACATTTGCATTCCTTCCGCCCCAATTCGTAATAATATAAAAAACATTAATCCACATGACCTGACCGTTCTTTTTTAAAAGTCTGAACTCACGTGTTTTAGGAACCTTTTCGCCACGTAGTCTCGCTTCTCCACGCGGTTTGATCCATATCCGGTCTTCGGGATGAACAATTTCCCAAAACTTCCGATTTCTTACCTCTTCCAGAGAATACCCCGTGACCTTTTCTGCGGCAGGATTCAAGTAAATATAACCATTGATGTCGTAAACACAGACCATGACCTGCAGATCTTCTACCATCTGCTTGAAGTCAATATCCTGAATCCAGTCTTTTGGGGTCTTAATCGCGAAGTGATCCGGTTTGTCCATTGATAAATTGATAAGAACTTTCTTTTTGTGGGATGAAGTATAACAAACGCTATCTTGTATATCAAGAAAATCTTGTCATTGATTGAATTTAGTTGTGATAACCGCTTTGGCATCATCCGCCTCAATCCATACAAGAAAATGCTTGTTTCTCCTGCTAATCCATAATAGACGAAAGCCCTTATTACTTCAAGGGGAACCCAATGGATATTCTTCAGGCGATGATTCTTTCGATTGTGGAAGGCCTTACCGAGTTTTTGCCCGTTTCATCCACGGGGCACATGATTCTGGCCTCTTATCTCATGAAAATACACGATGACGCGTTTGTAAAAACCTTTGAAATTGCCATTCAGATTGGGGCGATTCTGGCCATCGTGATGCTCTACTACAAGCGCTTCATTCAGGGAATCACCATCTACATCAAACTTTTTATCGCTTTCATCCCTACCGCTATCATTGGCTTCCTGGCCTACAAAACCATCAAGACGTATCTGTTCAACCCACTGGGGGTGTCGCTGGCGCTGATTGTCGGTGGTGTGATTCTGATTGTTATCGACAAGTGGGTGGTCACCCGGGAGAGCCGCTATGTCGAGCTCGAAGACATCTCTTACAAAAACGCCTTTTTTATCGGACTGGCGCAATGTGTGTCGATGATTCCCGGAGTGTCGCGTGCCGCGGCAACCATCATCGGCGGTGTTGGAAACGGACTCAACAAAAAGCAGGCTACCGAGTTTTCTTTTCTGCTGGCCGTCCCCACCATGTGCGCGGCGACGGCCTACGATCTGCTTAAAACGGATGCCACCTTTTCATCACATGAACTGATGCTGCTGGCCATCGGTCTGGTCGGGGCCTTTATCTCCGCGTGGCTCGCGGTAAAGCTGTTTATCCGTTTTGTAAAAAACCACGGATTCAAGGCTTTCGGCTACTACCGCATTGTCATTGGGGTGGTTTTTATTCTTTACATGATCCTCAGCGGTTCAAAATCGCTCCTGGAGATGTTATAATACAAATAATCAATTTCGGAGGAATGTTTTATGGTTCATGTCACAGAAGAAATAAAAGAGAGCTTGAAAAGTACAAAAATCGCCTTTCTCTCAACAGCGTCAAAAGACGGCACGCCCAACGTTGCACCGATCGGGGCGTTCAAATTTCTGGATGACGAAACACTGCTCATCTCCGACCAGTATTTCGGAAAGACGCTTGCCAATCTGAAGGAAAACCCGAAGATCGCGCTGGCCTGGTGGGGAGAAAAAGGCGGCTTTCAGATCAAGGCGGATATCGAGATCCACACCGATGGCGATATCTACCGGAAGAACGTCGAGTGGGTTCAGAGTATTTGGAGCAAGCTTCATCCGAAGTCGGCC
>CAYULE010000276.1:0-3654 GCA_964445385.1 uncultured Smithella sp. | reverse complement strand
CCGGTATAGCAGGCCATGCAGAAACACTCTCTGGGCATGCCGGTGGCTTTGACCATACCCTCCACCGTCAGGTAGTGAAGTGAATCCAGGCCGATAAATTCGGCAATAGCTTTTTCGTTTTCCTTTTTGGTGGCGATCAACTCTCCTTTAGAAGAAAAATCAATGCCATAGGGACAGGGAAACAGTGTGGGCGGGCAACTGATGACCATATGGAGTTCTTTGATGCCGATCCCCTGAAGATGTTTTACACGGTTGCGGCTGGTCGTACCGCGAATGATGGAATCCTCGACAATCATCACTTTCTTTCCTTCCAGAAGCGGCCGAACGGGATTGAGCTTCACACGTACGGCAAAATCGCGCATCGGCTGAGTGGGCTGAATGAAGGTGCGACCGACATAGTGATTACGAATCATCCCCATCTCAAAAGGGACGCCGCTTTCTTCCGCGTAGCCCAGCGCCGCGTAGTTGCCGGAATCGGGAAAAGGCATGACCAAATCGACATCCGGGCAGTATTCCCGCGCCAGTTCATGTCCCAGCCGTTTGCGGCACAGGTACACATTCTGGCCGAAAATCTGGCTGTCGGGACGGGCAAAATAAATCAGTTCAAAAATGCAGTGGCAGTGTTTCACGGGCGCGAACGGTTTCAGACTCTTATAACCTGTGGCATCAATAATGATAATTTCACCGGGCTCAACATCACGGATATACTCGGCGCCTACCAGGTCAAATGCGCAAGTTTCGGAGGCAACAACCCAGCCGCCGTTGAGTTTACCTAAAGCCAGCGGTCGGAAACCCCTTGGATCGCGGGCCGCAATAATTTTGTCCCGCGTCAGCATGACCAGGCTGTAAGCGCCTTCAACCTGTTGCAGGGCGATGGAAAGCGCCTTCTCCAAGCCCCTTTTCAGATAAGGCGCCATTAAATGAATGATGACCTCGCTGTCCATGGTGGATTGAAAAATCGAGCCGTTGTTTTCCAGTTCAGCCCTGAGTTGCCGGGCGTTGACAATGTTGCCGTTGTGACCCAGCGCGTAATATTCCTCGCCGACATGCACGAGGAATGGCTGGGCGTTGGAAATCGTAGAAGAACCGGTTGTGGAATAACGGACATGGCCGATGGCCAGCGAGCCTGTCAGCTTCTGTAAAATCGATTCCTTAAAAACGGTGGAAGCCAGCCCCATCCCTTTATGTTCCATCACCTGACAGCCATCGGAACAGACAATACCGGCTGATTCCTGGCCGCGATGCTGCAGGGCAAAAAGACCGAAGAAGGCAACACGGGCCGCTTCTTCATGCCCGTAAATAGCGAATACACCGCACTCCTCACGGGGTCGGCCGGATTCATTTTGTTCATCTTCTAATAATGTCATTTCTTATAATACTCCTGTAACGGGCAAACCCCCCAGTCTTCATTGATCATGGCTTTCATGGCTTCGCAAAGCGCCCGCGCTCCAGCCAGCGTGGTCGTATAAAGAATGTTGTATGTCAGCGCGCCGCGACGGATATGATAGGCGTCTTGCGATGATTTCCGCCCGACGCTGGTGTTAATGACCATCTGGATATCGCCGTTTTTAATATAATCGACCACATGCGGCCGGCCTTCACTGACCTTGTTGATCATCTCTGCTGCGATGCTCTGTTTTCTCAGGTGATTGGCTGTTCCAACCGTTGCCAGAATTTTAAACCCGAGCCGTTCAAACGATCTTGCAACATCCACGATTCTGTCCTTATGATCATCATGAACACTGATAAAGACAGAACCGGACGTCGGCATCTTAAAGCCCGCGGCCATTTGTGATTTGGCAAACGCCAGACCAAAGGATTGATCGATCCCCATGACCTCGCCGGTGGACTTCATTTCCGGTCCCAGCAGAATATCCACCTCCGGAAAACGGTTGAAGGGAAAAACCGCTTCTTTGACCGACACATGCTTTGGTTTAATGGTTTGAGTAAATCCAAGCTCCGCCAGCGTTTTGCCCAGCATGACCTTGGTAGCCAGTTTTGCCAGCGGCACACCGATGGCCTTACTGACAAACGGCACGGTGCGTGACGCGCGGGGATTGACTTCCAATACATAGAGGACGCCGTCTTTAACGGCGTACTGAATATTCATCAGGCCGATAACCTTGAGCTCGGCGGCCAGCATTTTTGTCTGTTTTTCAATCAATTCCAATAAAGGGGCGGAAAGAGTGAGCGGGGGCAGGATACAAGCGCTATCGCCGGAATGAATACCCGCTTCTTCAATGTGTTCCATAATGCCCGCCACAACCGTTTTCTCGCCGTCGCAGATGGCATCCACATCTATTTCCACCGCGTCCTCCAGAAATTTGTCAATCAAGATCGGGTGGCCCGGCGATACCAGGAGCGCCTTGGCCATGAAAGTACGCAGCGTTTCGGGATCATAGACAATTTCCATGGAGCGCCCGCCCAGGACGTAAGAAGGCCGCACCAGCACCGGGTAACCAATGCGGCTGGCGGCGGTCAGCGCCTTTTCCGCATCCATCGCCGTGTCGTTATCCGGCTGGTTAAGATTTAATTTATGAACAATTTCCTGAAACCGGTCGCGGTTTTCCGCACGGTCGATGGCGGTAGGCGACGTTCCGATAATCGGCACACCGGCCGCTTCCAGGCCGCGCGCCAGATTGAGCGGAGTCTGGCCGCCGAACTGGACAATCACGCCATCGGGCTTTTCCGTTTGGATAATGTGTAAAACATCTTCCAGGGTCACCGGCTCAAAAAACAATTTATCCGATGTGTCATAATCCGTACTGACCGTTTCGGGATTCGAGTTGATCATGATGCTCTCGATGCCTTCTTCCCGCAGTGCAAATGAGGCGTGAACGCAACAGTAGTCAAATTCAATACCCTGGCCAATGCGGTTGGGACCGCCTCCGATGATGGCAACCTTCTTTTTGGAAGAAGGCCGGGACTCGTTTTCCGTTTCGTAGGTGGAATAGTAGTAAGGCGTGTAGGCTTCAAACTCCGCCGCGCAGGTATCCACCAGCTTATAAACCGGAATAATTTTTTCCCGTTCGCGCCAGGAGCGAATATCCTGTTCTGTTCGGTTCCAGAGCGCGGCCAAAGCCCGGTCGGAAAAGCCCATTTGCTTAGCCGCGCGCAGAAGCGCTGCGGACGGTTCCGAGTTTTTCAACTCCGCTTCCGCTTCCAGAATATCTTTAATCTGGTATATGAACCAGGGATCTACTTTGGTGAGCTCATAAACTTCGTCCACCGGCATATCGCCTTTGAGCGCTTCGGCAATATAGAAGAGTCTTAGAGAATTGGGTTTGATCAGTTTGCTTTTCAGGAGTGTATTTCTTTCCTGAATATCCGAAGGCAGCTCCTGACCAAAACCGAAACGACCGATTTCCAGTGATCGGATCGCCTTTTGCAGGGCTTCCGTAAACGTTCGACCGATCGCCATCGTTTCGCCGACCGACTTCATTGATGTTGTGAGAAAATCTTCCGTTTCCGGAAATTTTTCAAACGTCCAGCGGGGAATTTTCACCACGCAATAATCGATCGTCGGTTCAAACGACGCCATCGTCTCGCGGGTAATATCGTTGGGAATTTCATCCAGCGTGTAGCCGACAGCCAGTTTTGCGGCGATTTTAGCAATGGGAAATCCGGTAGCCTTGGAAGCCAGCGCCGACGAAC
>CAYULE010000275.1:0-3657 GCA_964445385.1 uncultured Smithella sp. | reverse complement strand
TTCGCGGGAATGACACCCTATAGAACTATTTACGAGGATGTTATTGTTAATAGATTTGTTAAAAACGATTCTTATGAATCGAATGTGGCCATTTCCGCTGCGCTTAATTGCTTTTCAATCTTCGCGTATTCCCGTTTAACCGCCTGCCGGATATGCTTCATGTCCACAGGGCGTTTGCTGTCAGCGGCAAGGAAGGCGGCATGAAGCGCGATATTCCGGATGTTTCCCCCGGCCACGTGCAGCATGGACAGGCGTTCCAGGTCGAGGTCCTCCGTCGGTGTTTCGGAAGGGAAAATGCGCCGCCAGATTTCAGAGCGCTGCACGGCGTCAGGGAAGGGGAACTGCACGACAAAGCGAATACGCCGCAGAAAAGCCGTATCCAGTGCCTCCTTCATATTGGTGGTCAGAATCGCCAGACCCCGGTAGGATTCCATGCGCTGTAAAAGATAACTGACCTCGATGTTGGCGTATCGGTCGTGGCTGTCCTTGACCTCGCTTCTTTTTCCGAACAGGGCGTCCGCTTCATCGAACAGTAAAATGGCGCCGCCCGTTTCGGCCGCGTCGAAAACACGTTTAAGGTTCTTTTCGGTTTCCCCGATGTATTTGTTCACCACCTGGCTTAAGTCGATGCGGAACAAGTCCAGACGCAGATCGTTGGCCAGCACTTCCGCCGCCAGTGTTTTCCCCGTGCCGCTGGCTCCGGCAAATAAAGCGCTGATGCCCAGCCCTCGAGCGGATTTGGCGGCAAAACCCCAGGATTCATAAACCTGGTGCCTGAGCCGCACATGAATGGCAATGGATTGCAGAGTTTCCTTCTGCATGGCAGGAAGCACCAGATCGTCCCAGGAGGCTTTCGGTTCGATGCGTTCGGCCATCTGTTCCAGCTGCGGTCTCGACTGCTTCCGGCAGGCATCCCACAGAGCATCTCCCAGATGGTTTTCTGATGCTGACGGATCGCCCAGCGCCTCGCTGCAGGAAGCGCGGATGGCCTGCGGGGAGAGTTGAAACTGGGAAGTCAGATGGTCCAGTTGACCGTCCAGACTGGCCGCTTTACCGCCCAGCGCAATTCTCCATAAAGCGTGTTGTTCCGTTCCGGTCGGTAATGGAATGTCGAAGGTTGCCTGATGGCGTTGTTCCAGATGTTTTTGTTCCGGGCTGTCGATCAGAATCATACTGCCCGCGGACTCGATAAAACGGGTGACGGCGTTTTCATGTATCTTGTCAGTCGGGTCGCTATTTGCGCAATTGATGAGCAGTGCGCTTTGTGTCAGGAAGGCTTCCCGTTCCCAGAGCCTTTGAAAACTGTCCATCCGGGCAGGATCAGAGGGAATGCATCCTGCGTTGATGGCGCAGAGACTAAGGCCCAGTGTCCGGCAGGTCCATGCCGCAATATCTTTTTTTATCCCGGAATCCCTGCCGGCAAGCTGAATCACCGGCAGGCGGGAATTGGCATGGGTCTGCCTGCACAGATCGGTAATGCGCCGGACTATGTCCCTGTGTGACAGCGTCAGTTCCGCGTGTGCCTGGATCTTGTAAACCAGGCCGTTTAACCGTTCGTCGAGATACTGGATGCCGGTGAGATAATGAAGAATCCGTTCATCAATTCTCAGCGCGCCGGATGTGAGCGAAAGACCCGCGACAACCTCAATCAGCCGCCAGCGGCGAAGCGGCGCGGCGGGACTGAGTGCGCTCCAGTGGGGTTCGGGCAGGGCTGCTAAAGCCAGACTGAACGTGGGGCTGGATCGCAGCGAATCTGCGGAAAGCGACGCCACCAATGACGCAAGTGAAGAATCCAATTCAACGCCCGCGCATAAGAGGAGAATATCGCGTTCAAAGGGCGAGAGGCGAAAGGCACTACAGATGGTGGTGAGTGCGGAATCTGAAGCCGGAAACTGCCTGGTTTTTCCGCTGATGTCCGAAGTACGGCCTGATGTTGATTCAGTATCGGCTAATCCTTCGAGCTCCAATCCGGCATGCCGGGCATATTTCCCCAAATGTTCCCGGATACGGTTGATAGAATCCGTCAGGTAGCGCTGGTTGGCTTCCGTCCAGGCATTGATATTTTCAGGGCACATCGGTTATCTCCACCAGGGGAGCGGCCGGATCAAAGCTCACAGGGCTTTGAGCGCCGTCCACCCATACACGTGCAAAATATTTTCCAGCCACGGGCGGGGCAGGCGTCTTCAGGACAAAAACAATGGTATTGGTTTCCGAAACGGCCGGATCGGCAATCCCGTTGTTTTCCGGCGCGCTTACGCGATACACTGCGGGCGGAGAGCCTTTAATATCCTTATATTCGTTAAGGAGCAGGTCCGCGCGTTGATTTCTGCCGCAGGCCGGGTTCAATCCGAGCGCAATGGATGCTGTATAAACGGTTTGTCCATTTTCCGTTGTACTTGCCGGCACAACCGGCCCGACGGGAACCGTGATGGATGGGCACAAAAGAAATGCCGCGCTGTTTGATTCTATGCCGGAATGTTCTACGGGCGGAGTTCCGATCATCAGCTTATGGGTAATTGAAATGCTGTGGACACCGGCATATAAATCGTTCGGTAACATGATGGTTACCTGATTTATTTTTACGTCCAGAATCTGCAATGGATCAATTTCCTTGCCGTCGATCAGGACCATTGTTTTGTTGCCGCGAAGGTCTTTGCCGGTGAGAACCAGCCGCTCACCGGCCGTAAATCGTTGATTAGCAACCAGCGGTTCGCCATCTGCCGTTTGTGACATTATGCCGTCGATGACGGGGAACTGTAAGGGCAGGGCATAGACATTCCGGGCTTTGACCGGCAGGGATGGCACAGGTGTTTCTTTCCCTTCGATGAAAACGACGGAAGCCGTGTAAGCCATCGACAGGGTATAGGAGTTTTGAAAAAAGACCGACCAGATTTTGGAGAGTTCTTCAATGGTCAGAGGCAGCGGTGTCAGCTTAATGCGTTCAATTTCCGTGTCGAGGTCTGATTTGTTCAGATGATCGCTGGTCTCGATAATGTGGGCGATCTGTTTTTGCAACAAGACGGGGGAAGCGTGCAGCGTCCGGATGACGCTGCCCATCACCTGCTGGGGTTCCAGCTTGGCTTCCTCACCATAAAACGAAAACAGATAGTGAAGATCCAGCGCGGCGCGGGGCGTCTGTTGCGCGGAACCGTCCACGCGGCGAGTCGGAAGGTCGGCATTGCGAAAAGCCGCGTTGTGGCTGACCTGGTAAAGATACAGGTTGACACCGAGCACGGGCAATCCCGACGCGCCCGTGTTGGGCCGGACGGCGGAGGCCTTTGCCTCATTCAAGGCTTCGGTGAAATCAGGTTTGATGGCCTGGTCCAGCATCTGCCGGATGGCTTCCGTTACGGTGGCGATGGACAGAAAATTGCTCATCGGCTGCCTCCCCGCTGTTTTTTAAGATAATCTTCCAGTGTTATTTTCGGTTGCGCCATTTTCGGGGCGTTCTGAACTTTTAATGGAGCGGTCTGGGGCATAACGGCCCGCACTTCAATTCTTCCGATGGTGACTTTGATGCTATCTTCCTGCGGCTGTTTTTCCGGAAGGGAGAAGGCAGGCTCTGGTGTTATTGCTCGTGCTGCCTGCACCGTGTGATAGGGCCGGATATTGGCCGGCCGGGTAATCCTTGCCGGAAAAACCGGCGACGGTTGATCC
>CAYULE010000274.1:0-3674 GCA_964445385.1 uncultured Smithella sp. | reverse complement strand
ATCGACCGGCAGTCTTCTCATATTTTCATCCAGCCGTTTCAAGCTGTCTTCAGAAAGCAATGCCTCTTCCCTGCGTTCATATCCCTGTGCATGCGCCTCGGAAAAATGCTGAACCGCTACCGGAGAAAAAATGTCCCGAACTTTTTTTTTCAGATGATTCCGGATGAGATTAATAGCGATGGTGTATAGCCAGGTAAAAAATTTCTTTTCCTGATCAAACTTGTGCAGTTTCTGATAAGCCCTGATAAATGTTTCCTGTGTCAGGTCGTCGGCATCTTGAGCGCTGCCTGTCATTCGAAAAGCCAGATTAAAGACCGGACCTTTATAGGCTTCTATCAGCAGAACATAGGCCTGTTGGTCT
This sequence comes from uncultured Smithella sp., assembly GCA_964445385.1. Classification (GTDB taxonomy): domain Bacteria; phylum Desulfobacterota; class Syntrophia; order Syntrophales; family Smithellaceae; genus UBA8904. Next base: position 3,313 of record CAYULE010000274.1, on the reverse strand, counting down.
CCACTTAAAACCCTGGCAACAATTTCCGCGTCTGTCTTTTGATCCATTATCCCATAATGTCCAACTGGATTTGATGACTGCAAAACATGACTAATGGCTGCGCTTGTTTGTTGTGATCTTATTATCACCACCCGTGAATATCAAGTAAATTCAAATATTACGATAAAATATTTTAAAGAAATATTTATATGAAAAGACTGTATGACTTAGCCAGACGGATTGCTAACTATTTTCATTTTCTTTTGAAATTAATTAGCATAAAATATCGTTTAAATACTGCCAGACTGCGAAGGGAAGAGAGCAGTAACAGCAACCGGGATATTTTCGGTATAGAGGGCGGGCATGTAGCTATGGTAAAGAATAACAACCCATCAGGAATCAAAGAAGAAACCGAACCGTTGTCCGACCTTCAGTTCTTTCAAAGCCTGGACAAGGTCAACTGTGTCATGCACGGAACCAATGACCTTGAACGTATGATGAGCGATGTCCTCGATATTGTCCTGTCGATTTTCAAATGCGACCGGGCATTTTTATTATACGAGTGTGATCCCTTAGCGCCATTATGGTTTTTACGGATGGAACGTACCCATCCGAAGTATCCTGGTGTCTTGCAGCCGAAAACTCCGCTCCCGATGACTGCGTCCATTAAACGTTTATACGAAGCACTTCTTGGCACCGATGGCACGGTGGAACTCAATCCGGGCAAAGAATTTAATCTCGAGGAGACTCCGTGGAAGACCTGTAAACTCAAATCCATGCTGTCGATTGCGCTTTACCCGAAAGTTGGTAAACCCTGGGCGTTCGGTCTTCAACAATCCTCGCGTAACAGGATATGGAAGGATAAGGAGAAGAAACTTTTTCAGGAGATCGGCAGGCGACTGGCTGACGCTCTGACCAGCCTGCTGATGTATCGCGACTTGCAGCATAGTGAGAAATTTCTCAATACGATCATTGAGCATATCCCCAGTTTGATCTTTGTAAAGGATGCGAAAGACCTGAGATTTGTGAGATTCAACAAATCCGGTGACAAACTTCGAGGATCAGTCTATGAACTACTGATAGGGAAAAACGATTACGATATATTCCCGAAAAATGAAGCGGATCATTTCACCACCAAGGACCGCGAGGCGCTCAACACCAATCAAATTATCGATATTCCGGAAGAGATGATAAGGACGGGTATCAATGAAAAACGACTTTTTCATACCCAAAAGATACCGATTCTTGATGAAACAGGAAAGCCGAAATATTTGCTCGGAATATCAGAGGACATCACACAGCGCAAGCAAGTTGAGGAGGCGTTGCGGGAGAGTGAGGAAAGATATCGCACTATCATCGAGCAAATGGAAGACGGCTATTTTGAGGTGGACTTTGCCGGTAATTTTACTTTCGTTAATGATGCGGAAGGCAAAATTCTTGGATATTCCGTGGATGAGTTAATCGGGATGAATTACCGGCAGTATCTGGATGAAACAAGCGCTCAAAAAGCAGATCAACTCTTTCATAAGGTATACAGCATCGGTGAGCCCATTAAGGCACTGGATGTCGTAATTATCATGAAAAACGGCACAATAGGTTTTCATGAACTTTCAGCATCTCTTGTAAGAGATACAAAAGGCAAGCCGATCGGATTTCGTGGTCTTTGTCGGGATGTCACAGAACGCAAACAGGCGGAAGAAGAAAAGCGAAGACTGGAGGAGCGTCTGAATCGTGCGGAAAAGATGGAGGTCCTCGGACAACTGGCTGGTGGCGTCGCCCATGACCTGAATAATGTCCTTGGCGTCCTTACAGGCTATTCGGAACTGCTGCTGATGGAAATTCCCAAGGGGCAGCGGGCCAGAAGTCACGTTGAAAAAATATTGCAGTCTACTGAGAAAGGAGCCGCAATCATTCAAGACCTCCTCACCTTGGCCAGACGGGGAGTAACTGCGTCGGATGTGATCAATCTAAACAATATTGTTTCCGCATTTCTCAAGACTCCCGTGTTTGAAAATATCAAGGATTATCATCCCCGTGTGACTTTCAGGACAGAATGTGACAAAAATCTTCTGAACATTAAAGGTTCCCCTGTCCATCTGGAAAAAACGTTGATGAACCTGGTAGCCAACGCGGCAGAATCGATTACTGGCGAGGGAGATGTGACGATAAAGACGGAAAGCCGCTACCTGGATAAGGCTATTGTTGGCTATGACGAAGTCAGAGAGGGGGATTATGCCATTCTTTCCGTATCTGATACGGGTATGGGAATCTCTGCAGAGAACAAAGATAAGATATTCGATCCGTTTTATACGAAGAAGATGATGGGCCGGAGCGGAACGGGATTGGGATTGTCAATTGTCTGGGGAACCGTGAAAGATCTCAACGGTTATATCGATGTGCAGACTAAAATCGGAGAGGGAACCATCTTCACGCTTTACTTCCCGGTAACAAGGGAAGAACTGATCACTTCACAGCATAAGACACCGATAGAACAGTACACGGGGAACGGAGAATCGGTTCTGGTCATTGATGACATTGCCGAACAGAGAGATGTTGCTTCGAAATTACTTACACGTCTGGGGTATAGGGTTCATGCGGTTTCCTGCGGGGAAGCGGCTGTGGAATACCTTAAAGATAATAAGGCAGACATACTGGTTCTCGACATGATCATGGTACCGGGTATTGACGGCCTCGAGACATACAAACGGGTTCTGGAGGTCAACCCGCGGCAGAAAGCCATACTTGTGAGCGGCTTTTCGGAAACCGATCGCGTCAGGGAGGCTCATAAACTGGGAGCAGGCGCCTATGTTAAGAAACCTTATGTGATGGAAACGATTGGTTTGGCCATTCGCGATGAACTAAACCGTTAGGATGCTAAATTACAGCAGGTTACGGGGATGAAAAAGATGAAATATAAAATAATCTATATTATTCTTCTTTTACTCATCACTTCTTGTGGAATTTCGCGCAATCAACCATCGAATGTTAATAATCACATCGCCCGTTTCAATTTTGAAAATGCGTCACTTTGCCCGATATCAATGGATGTCTTAGAAGCGCGATCTAATGAAGTCTATCGATATGTTTGCACAAGGATGAACACTTCGTTTACTAAAACACTTCGTGTAATTTTTAAAACACACTCAGAAGGAGTAACTCCAAGAGGAATGGCTGATTTCAATTCCTCAGAAATCACTATTTTCATAACAGATAAGGCTAATCAAGATTATATTTTAGGTATCCTGGCTCATGAAACAGGTCATATCCTGTGTAATAGCCGCATGGGTTTATCAATATACCCTCAGTTAAATGAAGGATTTGCAACCTGGCTTGC
>CAYULE010000273.1:0-3678 GCA_964445385.1 uncultured Smithella sp. | reverse complement strand
CCGGAACGTGTTTTGGGCAGCGCCTTGACGACAGCGGCTTCTTTAAAACAGGCCAGCGCGCCCAGTTCCTGCCGCACCATCTTTACCAACTCTGTGACGATGTCTTCGGGCTTGCGGTCCACACCAGCTTTCAAGACAACAAACCCGACCGGCACCTGGCCTTTGAGTTGATCGTCCGCGCCCAGGACGGCGCATTCCGCGACATCCTGATGTTTGGAAACGATTTCTTCCATGGAACCGGTGGAAAGCCGATGTCCCGCCACATTGATGACATCGTCAATGCGTCCCATGATGTAAATATATCCGTCCAGATCAAAACGGCCACCGTCGCCGGTAACGTAATAGCCGGGTCTTTCGGTGACATATTCCAGATAGCGTTTATCATCTTTCCACAGTGTCGGCAGACAACCGGGGGGCAGGGGCAGTTTAATCATCACCGCACCTTCCTCGCCATTGGGCAGGGTCTTACCGTCGAGATCCTGTATTTGGACATTATACCCGGGCACCGGCTTGGTGGGGGATCCGGCTTTGATCGGGAAAGGCTCAATGCCCATGCAGTTGGCCGCAATCGGCCAGCCGGTTTCCGTCTGCCACCAATGATCGATGACAGGAATTTTCAGCATGTTACCGGCCCAGTGATACGTGTCGGGATCGAGCCGTTCGCCCGCCAGAAACAGATACCTGAAGCCCGAAAGGTCATATTTTTTCAGATAATCGCCGTTGGGATCTTCTTTTTTAATGGCCCTAAAGGCAGTGGGAGCCGTAAAGAGAACGGATACACCATGCTGGGAGATAACCCGCCAGAACGCGCCGGGATCGGGGGTCCCCACGGGTTTGCCCTCATATAAAACCGTGGTGCAGCCGTAAAGCAGCGGTGCATAAACAATGTAGGAGTGACCGACAACCCAGCCGACATCAGAGGCGGCCCAGAAAACTTCGCCGGGCTTGATGTCGTAAATGTATTTCATCGACCATTTCAGCGCGACGGCGTGACCGCCGTTGTCGCGCATGACGCCCTTGGGTTTACCGGTCGTTCCCGATGTATAAAGAATGTAGAGAGGATCCGTCGCGGCAACCGGGACGCAGGGGACGGCCCTGGCTGTCTTGACCAATTCTTCCCAATCCAGATCGCGACCCGCCGTCAGCTCGGCGCGCACCTGCGGGCGTTGATAGATCACGCACTTTTGAGGCTTGTGCGCGGCAATGTTAATGGCCTCGTCCAGAAGCGGCTTGTAAGCCAGTGTCTTTTTGCCTTCAATGCCGCAGGAGGCGGATATCATGACTTTGGGTTTGGCGTCATCAATACGGATAGCCAGTTCATTGGGTGCAAATCCACCGAATACAACGGAATGCACGGCGCCGATGCGCGCGCAGGCCAGCATCGCCACCATGGCTTCCGGAATCATCGGCATGTAGACAATTACCGTGTCGCCTTTCGTGACACCCAAACCGGCCAGCACCCCGGCGAATTTTGCTACTTTATCCAGAAGTTCTCCATAGGTGATCTTTTTGACGGTATCGGTGACGGGACTATCGTAAATAACGGCAACCTGATCTTTTCTGCCCGATTCCACCTGATAGTCAAGCGCGTTGTAACAGGTATTGAGTTCGCCGCCGGCAAACCACCGATAAAAAGGCTTGTTGCTGTCATCGAGAACCTTATCCCATTTCTTTGTCCATTGGATGGCTTCCGCTGCTTTCCCCCAGAAGGCATCGGGCTGATTGATCGACTGCTCATAAACGTCTTTGAACTTCAACGAATTGGACATACTCCCTCCTTTTATCATATTGTATATATTATCAGGGCTAGCAAAATGCGACGGCGCTGTCAAGTTGTTCGCCTCGGCATCAACAGAGTGATTTTGGAAATGACAAAGAAAAAGGCGGTTGAGAGATGTTCCCCCAACCGCCTGATGGTGTTTCTGATGAAAAAAATATTTTATGCAAAGGCTTTCTGAAATAAATCTTTAATCGCTTGTTTGCCGTTTTCTTCCAGAAAGCGTGTGCCGCCGCCCGCAAAATGCGCGCAGGTGATAACCGGCTCATCGCCTTTTTTGCGTTCGACCCAGTCCAGTTTATTCCAGGTAAACCAGGCATTTTTTTTCTGGTCGAAAACATTGAGCGACTTGTTGCAGATTTTACTGAATTCCGCACCCCAGCCGGTGCCGCCCTTGACGGTTTTGTCCGGTAGAATTTCGCCGATGATAAAAACTTCCTGTCCATTATTGATTTGATACCAGATCGTTTGCAGAATTTTACGAAAGGTCACATTGTCCGTATAACGGCGATTCATCAGGCGGGAAATATATTCCAATGAGACGTCGCCGTTTTTCAGCTCTTCGTGATTGAGAACACGCAGCCCCCTGTGACGGATAATCGTATGTCCCTCAAAAGTAAAATTTACTTCTTCTATTCCAAAGCTCTCAGCGTTGGCGCCAAATTCCGCTTCCGCGCCCTGTGCCCCGCCGCTGAATAAAATACAATCCTCTTTCTTCATTGTTCGTTCCTCTCCTCTATTGCTTGTATTGATGAATTAACCAGAAAATCTAATGATGTGAAAACAACGATTAGCATGTCCAAGTGTGCGTTCAGATTGTCCTATAAACGGATTTCTGTCAAGGGAAAAAAACTGCCGCAAACGGCGCTATTGTCACGGTCGGACGCATAGGATATACAGCGGCCATGAAAAATGATATCGACAAAATGACAAAGGTTATGCGGCGGCAACTGCTGGCCTGGTATCAACGTCACCAACGCATTCTTCCCTGGCGGGAGTCGAACGATCCCTACCGTATCTGGATTTCGGAAATCATGCTACAGCAGACTCAGGTGGATACGGTGATTCCTTACTATCATCGTTTTCTGAAAACTTTCCCGGATGTCTACGCGCTGGCTGACGCGACATTGCAGGATGTACTCAAAGCATGGGAAAACCTGGGTTATTACTCGCGGGCCAGAAATATTCATGCCGCCGCGCAAATCATTGTTAATCATTGGAATGGAGTAATTCCTCATACAATCGAAGCAATCAAAACACTTCCCGGCATTGGGGAGTACACGGCAGGCGCGATCCTGAGCATCGCTTACGGGCAGGCCCTTCCCGCCGTGGACGGCAATGTCCGCCGGATTCTAAGCCGCGTCTTTGCCATCCGCAAACCGGTGGATGATCCTCAGGAACAGAAAAAATTAACAATATTGGCCGCGGCGCTGATTCCTCCCAATCGCCCCGGTGACTTTAATCAGGCGCTGATGGACTTGGGGGCAACGATTTGCAGAGCGAAAAATCCCAACTGTCCCATTTGCCCGATTGCGTCAATTTGCGGCACACGGATGGATGATTTGCAAAGCCTCATCCCTGTTACACGGAAGGCTCCGGCCATTCCTCACAGAAATGCGGCAGCTGCCATTATCCGCAACTCCCGGGGAAAACTGCTACTCGTGCAGCGTCCTGCCTCAGGATTGCTCGCGTCTTTATGGAAATTGCCCGGTGGATTCATTGATGATATTGAAAATATGGAAACGGGATTGAAGCAAAACGTCAAAAGAGAATTGGGCATTTCAATCCGTGTGCGAAAAAAGCTTGCCGCTGTCGATCATGTTTACACCCACTTCCGCCTGACACTTCGCGCCTATGAAGGTCTGTTATGGAAAGGTCAACCTCAGGCACTTGACTGCCAG
>CAYULE010000272.1:0-3690 GCA_964445385.1 uncultured Smithella sp. | reverse complement strand
GCGGGATCAGCGATCGACAGCATCAAGAGGAAATTGCGGTAATCATGCAATCCCTGTTTTATCCTTCAGTCATTCGTTGATATGATGCCGCTATTGACATTTCTATCGGCCATTGACTTGCCATTTATCAGCAGTAAAAAACTTTGTTTGAACTACGGAGATTGCGTCCGTAAATTATGATGACCACAAATTAAACAGGAGGTAAAAAATGGAAAAGCGAAATGTCGTTATTGTAACATTGGTAATTTTTCTTTTATTTGTGACACAATTTCTAGTAACTGAGATTGCCGAGGCAACAGGCGATTTTAATGTCAATGATCGTGTGTCGTGCCGATGGAAAAACGGTTCCACATGGTATCCGGGTGTCATTGTAGAAAAAACCGGCAGGCAGGTGTTTATTCATTACAACGATGGCGATAAGGAACACACCACGATTGACAAATGCATCAAGCAAGGCGGCGCAGCTTCCCTCGATTACACAGTGGGTGAAGCCGTCAAGATCAAGTGGAAAGGCTCCTGGTGGGATGGAAGCATCATCGACGTAAGCAAAAAGAATAGATCGTATAAAATTCATTATGACGGATACAGCAGTTCCTGGGACGAATGGGTTAAAACGGACCGCCTCCAAAAAAAGTAATCCCTCAATCAAATCTGCATCCAGAGCCACCAGGACAGCGGATGCGGACAGAGTCACTACTTTCAGGATTCCGGTTCCATGGCACCGGAATCCTGAAAGCCCATAGACATTTTACCCTCACGGATCATCACCAGATCATGCCCGCCGCTCCATGCCGGCTTTTCCTGAAATGATTTCCCTGTATTCATTGTTTTTTTAAAGATATGCAATTCTCTTGACTTGATGGTGCGATGGGTCATCAGGACAATAAAAGCCTGGTTTACCTCCAGGATGGCGTGAACTTCCCGGCATTTTTGAGCAGATGTTCCCCGTATCGCATATCCTGTCTTGTCGTATGCTCATAAACCCACGCTTTCAAATAAGTGATCCATTTATATTCCAGATCAATATCACCCTGCCGATATTCCTGAAAAAATTCCGCGGCTTTATCGTTAAATCGCTGATGTTCCTGTTCGTGCTTTAGAAGATCGGGGTAGTTTGACTCCACCATCACAATATGTTCCTGCCGGAAGTGGACAGCCAGAAAATCAACGAGTTCATGGATAATTGGCAACAAACGATTCGAACCCATCTCAATTTCATCGATGAGATCATTTACAATGTCAAAAAGTTTTCTATGCTGTTCATCAAGAACGTCTACATGAACACTGTGGAAAGGTTCCCATTGGACGTAAGATATTTTTTTTATGGTATGTTCCTCCCTGTCCCTGAAATAATCATAAAAGTAACGTCTGATACCGCTTATTACGGAATTTTCCTGACTCATGGAAAATGAATCATTCGTCTCAATCCTTATACGCCATTTAATCCGGATATGTCTACCCTGCAATATTCCTTGTATCGGGCGTGTTCAACACATAACACAATCCATCCGGGATGAACCCAATCGTTAACATGGTTTTAAATGAAGAGTCATTACCAGAGTATAAAAGAATGTTTTTCAATGGTCGGACAAAGATGCATCCCGTGGAAGAATCGATATTTCTCTGCAAAATGGAATAGTCCGCACTTTGAATGAGGACTGATGCTTTTCAGCCTTCCGGTAGAATTCGCTGAATTTCACCCCGGGAAGAAATGACATTCCATCCTTGAGCGGTTTAAAAAAGTTGTCCACGTGAACCGGAACGACGAGTCGCGCCCGGGATTTCAACGCGACATTTTCCAGATAGGCATCGGTATTGCCTCTTGAAGCGATCCCGAGAAGCAGGACATCCACATCCGCCGGGGTTTTGTCATACATTCCCGGTTTGTAGCCAGCGCTCCCATGATGGAGGATCGTGCCTGCGGGGTGTGAGATTAACAACGAAAAAACACCGCCCACTCGATATTCATTCGCTGCCGCCGGAGGGATGAGGGGCTGGTCAATCGTCCCTGGAGAAATCATTCGGCCCATCAGGAGGCCATGCGCGCTTTCAATAAACTTTACGGCAAAGTCCCCGAACCTCACGGTCCGGCCCGGTTTCACCGCGATCAATTTCTTTTCCGGAAGACCGGCGCCCCTGCCCACGTTCATCGTGCTTTCCGTGCCGATGAGCGGCGCATCGGCTTCTATTGCGAAATACGGGGCATCCGCAACGTGGTCAAAATGACTGTGACTGACAATGACCGCGTTGATATAATCTTTGCCGAATTTTTCCGTCCAGCTTCTTATCAAGGCACGGTCGGGTACCAGAGGCGATCCGAGCAACGTTTTGATCCAACCGAACCTGCTCACATAGGGATCAATCAGGATACCCGTTTTCCCATCCGTCACAAATATACCCGAAGTGCCGAGCCAGGTCATGCGCACCGTCCCATGTTGCCCGGCGTTTGCATCTATCATCAGCCTTTTATACCATCCCGCATTTTTCATTTTATCTGCTCTTTGTTTTCTTATTCAGATAACAGGACCGGGAATACCATGCTGAGTCAACGTCTTCGTTTTAGGATCAAGCCGTTGCCGTTATCCGACATCTTTGCATCGTAAAAACTCGTATAGAAATAAAAAAATTTCGTCAGGAAGTCGCCCGCGCCAGTCGGGCGGCGCCGATGGCGCCGGTCAACTGGGCATGCGGGGAAACATCGATGGAATATCCCAAATGCTGTTCCAGGGCCTTCACGACACCAATATTCTTTGCAACCCCACCGGTCATCATAACGGATGCCGCCGGACCGATGCCCAGACGTGCCGCCATCGCGCCCACCCGTGAAGCAATCGCCTCATGAATCCCGGCAATGATGTTTTCCCTTTTTTCCCCGCAGGCGATCAGAGAAACCACCTCCGACTCGGCAAAGACCGCGCAGAGGCTGCTGATTTTTGCAGGGTTTGCCGCCGCAAGGGAGAGAGCGCCGAAGTTATCCAGATCCACCTCCAGCGCCCGCGCCATGACTTCCAGAAAGCGACCCGTTCCGGCGGCGCATTTGTCGTTCATGATGAAATTGGCCACGTTGCCACCCTCACCCAGGATGATGGCCTTGCTGTCCTGTCCGCCGATGTCGATGACAGCCCGGATAGCCGGATTGAGATGACGGGCTCCCGCCGCGTGGCACATGATTTCCGTGAGCGTCCTGTCGGCAAACGGCACGTTGTTGCGGCCGTATCCCGTGGCCACGACGCCATGAACGTCTGACGGGCTCAACTGATTATCGAACAGAAGGCGATCAAAAATATCACGCGCGGCTGCCCCGGCATTGTAGCCGGTAAAACAAGCCATGGAGGCAACGAGCACGTCACCAGACATGAGCGCGCCCTTTGCCGTCACGGACCCAATATCAATACCAACGGTGTACATAGGTTTTCATCTCCAGCGTGAATTCTGTGTGGACGCAAATCACGATTCTTCCGTATCCTTGGAAAACTTCCTGAATAGCAGCACGAAAAATATTCCCGCGATGTACATCTCCAGACCATAGACCCCGTTGACGATAAAGAGCGAGCTGTAGAAGTCTCCGATCTGATCCTGTATCAGGATCGCGAGTGTCATGGCCAGGGCGGAGTTGCGAACTCCAGTCTCGAAAGCGAGGGACCGGATCTGTTTTGCGGACACGCCGAAAATCTTCGCCACGGCTATGGC
>CAYULE010000271.1:0-3692 GCA_964445385.1 uncultured Smithella sp. | reverse complement strand
GGGGTGCGGATGCCGGCGACGACGTCTTCACCCTGCGCGTTGATCAGGTATTCGCCATAGAACAGGTTTTCGCCGGTGGCCGGATCGCGGGTAAAGGCAACGCCGGTGGCGCAGCTTTCTCCCCGATTGCCGAAAACCATCGCCTGGACGTTAACAGCGGTGCCCCACTTATCATCGAATCCATTCATCTTGCGGTACAGGACGGCGCGCGCCGTGTTCCAGGACATGAAGACCGCGCCGATGGCGCCCCAGAGTTGTTCTTTGGGATCCGTCGGGAATTCTTTGCCCAGCATCTTGACGATCAGCTGCTTGAATCGGCTGACCAGTTCTTTGAGGTCGGAAACGGTCAGGTCGAGGTCGGCCTTGACGCCCTTTTCGGCTTTGAGTTCATCCATGACTTCTTCAAACGGGTCATGGGCATCTTTATCCGCGGGCTTGAGACCCATGACGACGTCGCCGTACATCTGAACAAAACGCCGGTAGGAATCCCAGCCGAACCGATCGTTGCCGGATATGCGGATGATACCTTCGACGGTTTCGTCGTTAAGTCCGAGATTGAGGACCGTGTCCATCATGCCGGGCATCGAAACGCGCGCGCCGGAACGGACGGATAGTAAAAGAGGATTAGCCGGATCGCCGAATGTTGCCCCCATGGACTTTTCGACTTTTTTCAGTGCCGTTTCAACTTCTTTTTCCAACCCTGCGGGCATTTGCTGGTTGTTATTGTAAAAATCAACGCAGACCTCGGTGGTGATCGTGAATCCCGAAGGAACCGGAATTCCCAGGTTCGACATTTCGGCCAGATTTGCGCCCTTGCCGCCGAGAAGGTTTTTCATGGTGGCGCTGCCCTCATTGATTCCCTTCCCGAATGTGTAAACACGTTTAGCCATATCTTTAAATCTCCTTTAGAAAGAAATATTTTCTGAAGTAAAAAAACATTATCGGAGCGTTAATAATTGAAATAACGGTCGCTGTAAAGTATTTTTTCATTCCCAAAGTAAAAACCCCCGCCAGGGGAATGCGCGGGGGCTTTTACTACTGGTACTATCTATAGAGGGAAGGGTTTAGCTGATCAGAGTTTTCAATGCATCGACAACCGGCGCCGTGAAGAGAGCAACCAGGATGGTGTAAAGGGCAAAAGAACCAATCGCTTCACTTAAATACAGTTTATCGTATTTGCGTTTTAAAGAAACTATAATGAGTCCGCCAACAATCAGGCAACCAAAATGGAAGAACGGAAATCCTTCATTTCCTGTGGCGCTGAACTGGGCAAAGCTGAAAGTAGCGGTGGTCAGAACAATAAAACCTATCAAAAGAACGGTTTGTATGATTTTTTTCATGATCCTGATCCTCCTTGCGTATTTGTGATGTTTTCAATGAAATAAATATGCCAAATATCAAATAACAAAATAATATTTTTTAAGTAATTGATATTTTTATAATATTCACAATAACTGCTTTTTCGGTTCTCGCCGGCACGGGCTTAATAATTTGTTTCATTGAAAGAAACGTTCAACGCCGATCTCAAAAAAGATAAAACTTTTAATGTCAGAGCGATGCTTTACCATTAATTAGCATTATGCTAGAAACGAACAATCATGAAAGAAAAGATGCCCCATAAGAAAATACCTTTCCACCACAAGCATTCGATTCCCGGTCGAAAATCAAAACGGCCGGAGACGTTTTCTTTCATGAAACCGGAAATCTCCACGCCGCTCAAGAGCGTTTTAGCGCAAATCGGGAAACCGCATCCCGCGCCTTTTGTGCCGGATGAATTTCAAAAACAGGCATTGGCCGCCATCAAACAAAACGATTGTCTGGTGATTGCACCCACGGGTTCCGGCAAAACCTGGATCGCCAGGGAAGCCATCCTGTCGGTGATGGAAAAAGGCGGCCGCGCCTGGTATGCCTCGCCGCTCAAAGCTCTGTCCAATTCCAAGTGGGTGGAGTTCGGCCTGCATTTCGATCCCGAAAATGTCGGCATCATCACCGGCGACACCAAGGAAAATACCGAAGCGCCGATCATTGTCGGTACGACGGAAATTCTGCGCAATCAGCTCTATGACGCCATGCACCGGGGGGATGATTTAAACTGCGATCTGGTGATTCTGGACGAAGCCCATTTCCTGGGCGATACCGACCGCGGTGTGGTCTGGGAAGAAATTATGATCTATCTGCCGGTGCGGGTGAATCTGCTACTGCTTTCGGCGACCATCGGCAACGGCGATGAGATTGCTGCCTGGCTTACCTCCATCCGCAAAAAACCCTGTACAGTCATCCGCGAGGAAAAACGTCCTGTGCCTCTGTATCCGATGTTTCTGCATCCATCGGGCTGTCTGCATCCTTTCCTGGATGGGAAAAAAGCAGGACCGGCTGTTTGCGAGTTTTTGAAAAAAGAAAAATTCAGTCATCGGGGAAGCCGCCGCCCACCGGATTACGCGGGGATTATCCGGGTGCTGGAGCGGTTCAACCTGCTGCCTGCCATCTTTTTCTTAAAATCACGCGCGGAATGCGACACGGCGCTGTCCTGCCGGACGGGACTTCCGCCTCTAAAAAATTCCGAAGCGTTTACCGATGATTTATACGATATGCTGGATCGGTTTCCCTCGCTGGGCAGTCACCGGCAGATCAAGGCGCTTCGGGCCGCGGGACTGGCGGCGCATCACGGCGGACAGTTGCCCGCATGGAAACTGATGGTTGAGGAAATGATGAACCGGGGACATCTGCGGGTAATCTTTGCCACTTCCACCATTGCCGCCGGTGTAAATTTCCCCGCCCGTACTATTGTGCTGTTTAATTCCGACCAATTCAACGGCCATGATTTCGCGGCGCTCTCCGCGACCGAATTCCGGCAGATGACCGGGCGCGCAGGCAGGCGCGGTCAGGACAACATTGGTTTTATGCTGGCGGTTACCGGCCGGTTTATGGATTTGGGACACATCAAAAAAATGCTTTCAGCCGCACCGGAAGATATTTTAAGCCAGTTGAAAAATGACTTCGCGATGGTTCTTAATCTATTATTGTCACAGACGCCTCCCGATGTGAAAAAAATATTTGAAAGATCGTTCGCGGCCTGGCAGCAAAACAAGACCGACGGACACACGGCTTCCGCCGCGGCCTTGCTCTGGAAGGATTTTTCTTTGCATCTGGAATTTTTACAGCAGGAAGGTTTTGTTGACGCGGCAGGCAAGCTCACCGATGACGGACGTTGGGCGGCGCGCCTCAGGCTGGATTACCCGCTTTTGGTCGCCGAGTGTCTGCGGAAAAACGCATTCCCGGAAGACAATGACAAACTGCTGGCGGCGGTGGCGGCGGTATTCGCCTATGACCGCGACGATGAAATGCAAATGGTCACCAAAGAACTGCCGCATAAACTGATGGCCGCCCTGCGGAAAATGCTGTTGGCTGTTCGTCCGCTGTCGCGCCGGATGGAAACGGCGGGCTTTGTCGGCGCGAAGCTTCGCACATCGGCAGGCGTGGCAATGTATTACTGGGCGCAGGGCCGCAGCTGGGATGAGGTGATCAGGGCTACCGGCGTTGCCGAAGGAGACATGGCCTCACTGGTTTTGCGCACAGCGGATAATCTGAGGCAGATTGCTTCGCTTAAAGACACGCATCCGGAAGTAGCCGCGTGCGCCTATCGGGCCCGGGAAGCGATTTTGCGGGAACCGGTTTTGTTTTTATAAGGAACG
>CAYULE010000270.1:0-3696 GCA_964445385.1 uncultured Smithella sp. | reverse complement strand
ATGACAAAAAAGTAATTGCGACACAGCCTGCCGCGGCAGCGGGATTAAACGTAGAAGCGTCCGGACTCAATAATCGGCACATCATCGTGCTCTATCGCGTAAACGATATCTTTGTTCAATTCTGCTTTGATGGCGGCAACAATGACCCGTCTCTTATTCTGAAGTTTGGCAAAGTTCATGACTTCATCCATTAACTGATCAATATGGCATCCCTTGGTGATAATATGATGTTCCTGGCATTCCTGAGCGGTGAGGCGTTTTCCCGTTAAAATCATTTCTTCCAGGATAGGACGATGGATGGCTTTCTTCATTGCCGTCAGCATTCCCGGCAGAAACGGAATGCCCAGGTCGACTTCGGGAAAACACAAAAAGCCCCGGTCCGACCGCATGAAACGAAAATCAAAGTAGCAGGTCATAATAGCGCCGCCGGCAAAGGCATGGCCCGTGATTGCGGCAATGGTGGGCATCGGATACAGGACAATTCTTTTAAAAAGGGCCATCATGGTTTCAATAAATTTCTTGGCCGTGGCTGTGTCGTTTTTTTGCATGATGGGCATCAGCCATTCCAGGTCAATTCCGTTGCTGAAAATTTTTGGATCCGCGCCGCGCACAACCAGAACATTGGCGTCTGTCTGTTTTTCAACATGATCCAACGCGTCCATAAATTTCTGCAGGAAATCCAGATTTAAACGGTTTTCCCCTTCATTCAATGTAACGACGGCCACCTGGCCTTCCATCTTAATTTCAATCGGCATAATTTTTCTTCTTTCTCTGTATTTTTTAACTGTTCAAGACAGTCTGCATGGAACAAGTAATGCTTCAGTCGGAATGACTTTTTATCCTTTTAAGGAAATATTTTCAATACTATTTTAAATCATTTTTCAATCCAACAACCCTCACGCCTGTTTCTCCAGCGCCTGCTTCGCTTCCTCCCGGGACTGAAAGATATGCGGCGCCATTTGCCTTCGTTCAAGCTCATCCCCCAGTTTCATGCGCAGGAAAGCGCTGGTCGTGTAACGGGTCACGTCACTGTAGAATTCCGATACCACGTATTTAACCATATTGATGTAGGCGTCTTCCAGCTCCGGCGCAATGGAGAAATTATCATAGTTGACAATGGTTTTAACCCGTTTTCCCAAAGGCTGACAGATTTCCGTCACACGCGAGCGGATCGCCTCGATATCGCCGGTGGTCCGGACATTCAGTCCCTCAAAATTGACATAAAAGATATTGGTTGCCGGATCGTATGTCAGCCGCTGGTTGATGGGAATGCTCAGGAGATCATCTTTGAGGCCCATGGGCGCCGGTTTGAAAATCCTTTCGTCCATCAAACGAAGATTTTTAATGATCGGCTTAAATTCCATTTGCGCCAGAATATCTTTCTCCAGATCAATCCCCGGCGCGATTTCAATCAGCTCAATGCCTTCGGACGTCAGCGTAAAAACACAACGTTCCGTAATATAAAAAATCTGCTGATTGCCCTGCTGCGCGGTTTTGCCGCTGAAGGTAATCTGCTCCACGTCCCGGACAATTTTTTTCAGGCTTCCCTCTTTGACAATTTTCAACTTGCCGTTTTCCACGGCAAACTGGGCGTCACCCGCGGTAAACGTCCCGGTAAAGACGATTTTTTTAGCGTTTTGTGAAATATCGATGAAACCACCGCATCCGGTGAGTTTGGGACCGAACTTACTGACGTTGACATTGCCGTGTGAATCCATCTGAGCCAGCCCCAGAGAAGCCAGATCCAATCCTCCGCCGTCATAGAAATCAAACTGAGCATGCATGTCGATCAGACAATCCATATTGGTAGCCGTGCCAAAGTCCCGACCGCCGGAGGGGATGCCGCCAATGGAACCCGCTTCCGCCGTCAAGGTCAGATAATCGAAGATGCCTTCCTCATTGGCAATGCTGGCGACACCTTCCGGCATGCCAATGCCCAGGTTCACCACCATGTTGGGCTGAAGTTCAAAAGCGACGCGGCGCGCGATAATCTTGCGTTCGTCCATGGGCAGGGGTTCCACCGTTGCCGTGGGTACTTTGAATTCACCGCTGAAAGCCGGATTGTACTGCGTACCGAAGGTCTGCCAGTGGTTTTCCGGCCGGGATACAATCACGCAGTCCACCAGAATGCCGGGAATTTTGACCTGCCGCGGATTGAGCGCGTGCCGGTCGGCGATTCTTTCCACCTGCACAATGACGAATCCGCCGGAATTTTTCGCGGCCATCGCCAGAGGCAGCATCTCCAGCGTCAATGGCTCTTTTTCCATGGTAATGTTACCGTCCATATCCGCTGTGGTGCCCCGCAGGAACGCGACCTGAACGGGCATGGTTTTGTAAGCCAGGTACTCCTTGCCGTCGAAATGAATCAGTTCCACCAGGTCTTCTTTGGTGACGCTATTGACCTTCCCACCGGAAAGGCGGGGATCGACATACGTGCCGAGGCCGACGGCCGACAGGGTTCGCGGATTATGCATGGCAATGTCGCGATATAGATGGGTGATCACACCCTGAGGAAAATTGTAGGCTTCAATTTTCTCGGCCAGGGCCAGTTTCTGCATTTTGGGAATCAGTCCCCAGTGCCCGGAGATGACCCGCCTGATCATGCCTTCATGTGCGAGACGATTGATGCCTTTTTCCTTGCCGTCGCCGATACCGGTCGCGATCAGCAGCGTGAGGTTCTTCGGTTCGCCTGTTTTCAGAAAACGGTCTTCCAGCGCGCACAGCAGTTCCTCCGGCGAGTAACCGACAAAGCCGTCAATGGCCAGGGTATCGCCATCCCGAATAACACGCATCGCGTCTTCAACCGAGACTACCTTCCCGCGTTTCATGCCGGAGCGAATATCCGCAATGACCGGACTGACAATGCCTTTGTTGTTCATGCCTTTCCTCCCGTGATTAACTAGCTGGTCATTGTACCGCCATCCACATAGATCGTATCGCCGGTAATGTAATCCGCGGCGCCAGACGCGAGAAACAGCACGGCGCCGACAACATCTTCCGGTTCACCGATTTTTCCTTTCGGAATCACCTGACAAATCATCTTTTCCACATCGGGATTGGACCAGATCGGTTTGCTGAAATCCGTGCGGGTGAAGCCCGGCGCGACGGCATTGACATTAATGCCCATTTGCGCCCATTCCTTCGCCATGCAGCGGGTCAAATGCTTCAGCGCCGCCTTACTGCATCCGTAGGCGGCCATACCAGCCTCGGCCTTATCCGCGCCGACCGTGGTAATGTTGATGATCTTGCCGCTTTTCTGCTCCATCATCTGACGCGCGACCAGACGGCTCAGAAGCCAGACAGCCTTGACGTTGGTATTGAAACACTTGTCCCAGCCGTCTTCGCGCAAATCGAGCAGTCCCCGCAGAAAACTGCGGGCGGCATTATTCACCAGGATATCGATCCGGCCAAATTCTTTGATCGTGGTATTGACCAGATTTTCCAATTGTTCATGAACCGTCAGATCGGTTGCCACGGTCAGAGCTTTTCCACCTTTGTTACGGATTTCATCCGCAACAGCATCGATCTCCGCCTGGGTCCGGCTGCACAAAACAACATTGGCCCCTGCTTCGGCCAATCCCAGGGCAATCGCCCGGCCGATCCCCCTGCCCGCCCCGGTGACAATCGCTGTTTTACCCGAAAAATTGAAAATATTACCCATGATTTTCGTCCTCCCGATTTTTTATATAGTTTGAA
>CAYULE010000269.1:0-3701 GCA_964445385.1 uncultured Smithella sp. | reverse complement strand
TTATTTTTGAAATGAGTACAACCATGTTTATTGGAAACAAAACATAAACAAACTGTATTTGTCTGTCAATCGAAAACTGGGGGGGTGGAAAGTCTGCTCAGGAGATCGCAAGTTGCGGTTTCTGTCTATTAAAGGTTAAAGCCATTCCGGTGGGAAGGCAACCATGTCATCGATGGATAAAGTATCGGTCAGAAGCATCATCAACCGGTCGATGCCGAGCGCGATGCCGGCGGCTTCAGGCATGGTGGTCAGCGCTTGCAGAAATTTTTCGGGCATGGCGTAGGGTGCCCGGCCCTTCGCGGCGCGTATCTGAAGCGCTTCTGCAAAGCGTTGCCGCTGTTCACCTGCGTCAGTCAATTCCGAAAAGCCGTTGGCCAGTTCCATGCCGCCGATGTAGAGTTCGAAACGCTCGGCGACGGCCGGATTCGTCTTTTTTATTTTGGCCAGCGCCGCCAGAGGGGCTGGATAATCATAAAGAAAGGCGGGGTGGTCTTGACCCAGGTTTGGTTCAACATGCCGAACCAATATTTCATCAAACTGATCTTTAGCCAGAGCTTCCTGACAGCTTATGGGCGCGTATCTGGAAAAGGCGTCAGCCACCGTGATTCTTTCCCAGGGTGATGCCAAATTGATTTTTTTGTTTTGCCAGGTTATGGATTGCTCGCATCCGGTATCCTTCAAGCAGGCTGTGAGCATGGCTTCGCATTGATCCATGAGCTGAGCGTAGTCGAAACCCGCCACATACCATTCCAGCATGGTGAATTCCGGCAGGTGACGGTCTCCTCTTTCCTCGGCGCGAAAGCATTTGCAAAATTGAAAAATCCGGGGATAGCCGGCCGCCAGAAGCCTTTTCATACAGAGTTCGGGAGAGGTCTGTAAAAACCAGTCGCCCGATGTAATGGCTTCAATATGTTCCTCCGGTGCGGGGGAGGGGATTCGAATGGGTGTTTCGACTTCCAGAAAATCGTGCTGAATAAAGTAATGACGGAGGCTTTGCAGAAATCCGGCGCGCAGGTGCAGAGCCTGCGACTTGCGCGCCAGATGGAATTGATCGTCCTTGTGGAATGTGCTCAAAGCGACTAGCCTTTGACGCGTGTCAGATACTCACCGGTGCGTGTGTCAATGCGGATTTTTTCTCCCTCGGAGACAAACGTTGGCACCAGAACGGTAGCACCCGTCTGTACTTTGACCGGTTTGGTCGCGCCGGAAACGGTATCGCCTTTCGCCCAGGGTTCGGCTTCGGTGACGAACAGTTCGACGAAGTTGGGCAGGCTGATGCCGATGGGGCGGTCTTCAAACAGCAGGATTTCGACTTCGATATTGTCGGTCATGTAATTGATAGCCTCGTCGACCTGCGCTTCCGTCAGATAAACCTGCTCGTAGTTTTCGTTGTCCATGAAACAGTATTTGTCGCCTTCCTTATAGAGGTACTGCATTTTCTTTTCACGCAGGTCGGCCGGTTCAAAGTTGTCTCCGGAACGGAAGGTGCGTTCGAACTGGTTGCCGTTAATCATGTTTCTAAGCTTGGTGCGGTACAGGGCCTGTCCCTTGCCGGGTTTGACAAAATTGAATTCGGTGATCACATAGGGATCGCCGTCGATCTTCAGGCGCAGACCTTTCTTTAAATCACTTGCGGTGTACATAAAAAATATTTCTCCTCATCCTTAAATTGTTAGGATTTATTTGACGCCTTTCCTAATCCAATTATCAAAAAAAGTCAAAAAAATCTTGATGTTTTCGTAAATCATTTTTTATCGACGAGGACGCAGCCAGGATAGGGACTTTTCCCGCCGTGCCCGGCAGATCCGCTACATATTGAGGCAATGCCAGACCGGAGCAATGCCTGCGGAGACTCTCCATCATGGCCAGGCCGGATGAAAAATCCGTGCGGAAATGTCCACATCCCCTGACGGGTTCGCAGTGAAAAAGATAATAAGGACGTATAGATATGTTTTGCAGTCCATAGAGCAGGCGTTGCATGACCTCCGGTGAATCATTCACGCCTTTTAATAAGACCGACTGATTCGAGACCGGAATGCCGGCCTCCTGAAGCATGTTGCAGGCGCGTGCGGCTTCCGGCGTGATCTCCGCGGGATGATTGAACTGTGTATTAAACCACAACGGACGGTAGCGTTTAAGTATCCGGCAGAGATCTTTTGTGACCCGCATCGGCAAAACCGCGGGCACGCGGCTGCCAATGCGCAACACCTCCACATGCGGTATGGCCGCAAACGAGGCCAGAATCATTTCCAGTTTTCCGTTGTCGTAAGTGAGCGGGTCGCCGCCGGAAATAATGACTTCCCGAACCTGCGGCGAGTCGGTTACATAGCGAACCATTTTCTCCAACCGGCTTTTTAAGGTGGATGTTTCCGGCGTTTTCCAGAAGCGCTTGCGGTTACAGTGCCGGCAGTAAGTGGCGCAGGTTTTGGTGACGATGGCCAGAACGCGGTCGGGATAACGATGAATGAGCTTCGGTACCGGCATGCAGCCTTCTTCATTCAGGGGATCTTCCG
Source organism: uncultured Smithella sp. (assembly GCA_964445385.1). GTDB lineage: Bacteria > Desulfobacterota > Syntrophia > Syntrophales > Smithellaceae > UBA8904. The sequence goes on along the minus strand of CAYULE010000269.1, from coordinate 1,188 downwards.
GGCCGTTTGGCAAAACCGAAATTTCCTTCAAGTCCGGGATGGACTGCAATGCCAGGGGATCGTTTTCATCCGCTTGCTGAATGAGGGATAAATAATAAGGTGTGATCGCCATCGGATAAGCGGAAAGTACACGACGCAGTCTTTCCGCTTGAGGTATCGGTCTGCCCAAAATTCTGGTCAATTTTGTCATGGAGGTGACGCGGTTATGCAGCTGCCAGCGCCAGTCCTGCCAATCTTTTGCGGAGGCCTTTTGAAAGTGAGTCAACAGGGATTTTTTATTCATAATATTTTAACCATTGCGGCGAGTTGCGTATCACAATTTTTCGCCCGTGCAAAGAAAATCAATGTGTTACCGATGCAAAAAATCAAAGGAAATTAACGGCCGGTCGTGATAAACAATATCATCATAATCCAGATCGGGAGAAACCCATTGGTCTCTATTCAAAAACGTAAAGAACGAGTGGCAATGCTGTCGGTTGCCTCCAATTCCACCCTGGTGGTCTTTAAGGTGATTGTCGGCGCGCTGATCGGTTCGGTGTCCATTATTTCCGAGGCGATTCATTCGGGTATGGATTTACTGGCGGCAATCATCGCCATGTTTTCCGTCAAAAAATCGCATCTTCCGGCGGACGACGTCCATCCCTTCGGCCACGGCAAGGTCGAAAGTATTTCCGGTTTAGTAGAAGCCGCTTTGATCTTTATTGCCGCTTTCTGGATTATTTTTGAAGCGCTCAAGAAGGTTGCTTCCTCTCAGGAAATGGAATCGCCCGGCTGGGGGGTTGCGGTAATGTTTTTATCCGCCGTCCTTAATTTTTTTGTGTCCCAAAGACTTTTTGCCGTCGGGAAAGAAGCGGATTCCATTGCGCTTACGGCGGACGCCTGGCATTTGCGAACCGATGTCTATACATCCGTAGGTGTGATGGTCAGCCTGGGCATTATCTGGTTGAGCCACTTCTTTTTTGTTGATCCGCGTATTCACTGGCTGGACCCGGTGGCGGCAATATTGGTGGCTTTGATTATTCTGAAGGCAGCTTATGAGTTAACCTCACAGGCGCTGGGCGACCTCATGGATGTGAAACTGCCTCCGGATGAGGAAGAATGGATCCGCAGTGTAATCACCGGCAGTAAACCGGAGATACATGGTTATCATCAATTAAGGACACGCAAAGCCGGCAATTTCCGTTTCAT
>CAYULE010000268.1:1363-3701 GCA_964445385.1 uncultured Smithella sp. | reverse complement strand
CTACGCAGGAAGCCTGAGCAGAGTATTCACCTTCGCAATCTCCTGCTTAATTTTGTCGGCCTCCCAGTTCAATTCTCTTGCGGCAAGAACGGCAACCTTTTGCAGCAGGGCTTCACCGGGATAGCCAAGTGTGCCGATGCCGGTGCGGCGCAGCACAATATCGGATAATGTACGAGCCATCTCCTGGCGAATAGCATAAGTGACCTGGGCAAGAATCTCGCCATCGGCATTGATGACTTCGGCCAGGGCTGCGTCTCCCCGCGCCAGTTTGATAATCTCGTCGTGCTCGGTACCGTAATTTTTACCGAGATAGTCCAGCGTTTGTTCAGTAAAATCCTTATGGTCCTGCTTGATGGTCAGCAGGAAATTATTCAAATCCCGGATAGCGCATCCGGACAAATGATGTTTGCCGGTAATGCTCCGCCCCAGTGGGCGGCCAAGTTTGGCTGCCACGATGTTCAGGCAGTTTTCAGCCAGTCTGCGACTGGTGGTATATTTGCCGCCCTCAACGGTGAGCAGGCCGTTAAGCCCTTCTTCGGCGTTGTCATAGATCTCATAACGGCGCGAGCAGGTATAGGTCTCTTCCGTCTGCTCCTCCACCAGTGGTCGCAAACCGCCGAAAGTGTGCTGAACGTCGGCAAAGCTCAGTGTCCCGTCGCCAAAGGACGAGTTGACCTCGGCGATCAGTTCATCGATGCTCTGCCGGGTGACATGGTATTCATCCGGGTTGCCAATATAGGGTTTGTCGGTTGTGCCGATCAGGGTATGTCTTCGCCAGGGGATGAGGAAGATGTGGCGGCCGCCCGGTGTCATCGAACCCACCACATACTTGCCCGACAGCAGCTTCTTGTCGGTAATGACATGAATACCCTCGGAACGGCGCAGCGTGCAACCATTACTGTTTGGTTTGGCCAGGCCGAGAACAATATCCGCCCAGGGACCGCCACAGTTGATGGTGAGCGTGCCTTTGATCTCATGGCATGTGTTATTGAGAGTGTCTTGCACCCGCACACCCGTCACTTTATGCGCGTCATCCAGGCAAAATCCGGTAACCATGGCATAATTGGAAACCTTGGCGCCATAAGCCACGGCGGACTTGATGAAGGCCAGCGTCAGCCGCTCGGGGAAGATGCTGCTGCAGTCATAGAATATCGAGGCCCCGGTCAGGCCCGCGGCGCGAACGTTCGGTTCGCTTTCAAGCACATTCTGTCTGGAAATGGTTTTGTGCATCGGGATCTTTTTGCTTCTATCCCAGGTGAAACTCTTGTCATAGGACAGGGCGTCGTACATCAACATGCCAGCCTTAACGACCCATTTGTTATTCTTGAACTGTGTACTGTTGTGGGTCATCATCACGGGCACGGGGTAGACGAAATTGGGTGCGATATTTTCAAGCACCCGTCGCTCGCGCAGCGACTCGCGAACCAGTCTGATCTCGCCGTTGGCCAGGTAGCGCATCCCGCCATGGATCAGTTTGGAGGTTACGGCGGAAGTAGCCCACGAAAAATCCTTACTCTCCAGCAGGGCCACTTTCAATCCCCTTGTCGCGGACTCATAAGCGACCGAGGCCCCGGTGATGCCGCCGCCGATGACGATGACATCAAATGTCTCTCCCCGGTATGATTCAATAAAACGATTCACTTAGACCTCCTTACTTTTTCCCGAGATACTCCCGGATGGCCGTTTCCGTGAATTGAAGAACATCCGCCATGATTTTTCTTGCCGATTGGGCATCCTGTGTTTCTATGGCATGGTAGATATCTCTATGAAAAGCCTCGGATCGTTCTACGTTCCGGGGATTATTGAAATAGAGATGTCCACGATCACGGTAAATTTGATTAAAAAAGTTGAGAATTATAGAGTACAGCAGATTCCGGGAGGCCTGCGCAATTAACAAATGGACCCTCAGATCTTTCTCCAGTATCGGAATTTCCCTGGAAATTATGCATTGCTTAAGCGTTTCTACTTCCTCTTTCGTTCTGCGCTGCGCGGCCAGAAAGGCCATCTCCGGTACCAGAATTCTTCGTACCTCCAGGACAGAAAAGAGAGGGTCATTGGTTTCTTCCAGATAGACAAGAGCCCGGACGAGGTCGAGATTACCGCTCTCCATATAATTTCTGGCATAGATTCCGTCACCGTGGCGGATTTCAATCAACTCCAGGGTTTCGAGCTTGTGCATAGCCTCACGTAAGGTTGTGCGATTAACATTGAAGGTCTCGGCCAATTCGCGTTCAGGCGGCAACTTGGTTCCCGGTAGTATCGTACCGTTAATAATCTTCTGCTGGATGATCGTGACGATTTCTTCGTGGAGCCTTAAACGTGTAATGGGCTGGGCAAA
>CAYULE010000268.1:0-1263 GCA_964445385.1 uncultured Smithella sp. | reverse complement strand
TATGCAAGAGATAAACAGAACAAAGTATCAAGCGAAATTGAGAACCGCCGCGGAAGTGGCGCAGATGATCAAATCGGAAGATGAGATCTTCTTCTCGGAATTTGTTCTACGGCCGGAATTGATTGACGAAGCCCTCGCCGGGCGTGTGGAGGAGCTGATCAACGTCAAAATCGACGGTGTCTGCATTTCTAAAGTCCCAAAAGTCATCGCAGCGGATCCCCATCGAAAGCATTTCATCTATAGCGACTGGCATTTCTCCGGTGTCAGCCGGAAACTTTATCAACAGGGGCTGTGTAGTTACATTCCCTTTACCTATCATCAGGGGCCTCGAATCATCCGGAAGTACAAGACCTACGATTACGTTTTCGTGAACGCCAGACCCATGGATGAGCAAGGATATTTTAATTTTGGCATGGCCAATTCCCTGACGTCGGCAGCCATCACGAAAGCCAAGAAGGTTATTGTGGAAACCAATGAAAGCATGCCCCATTGTCTCGGAGGAAACCAGGAATCGGTCCACATATCGCGGGTCGATTATATCGTCGAAGGGAACAACCAGCCGATTCTGGAGATCTCTCCCCCTGCCTCCACAGATATAGATATTCAGATAGCCCGGCACATTATGAGTGTGATCGAAAATGGCGCCTGTTTACAGCTCGGCATTGGCGGATTACCCAACGTTATCGGTAACATGATCGCCGACAGCAACCTCAGCGACCTGGGCATCCACACGGAAATGCTTGTCGATTCTATGGTGGACCTCTATGATGTCGGAAAGATTACAGGCAACCAGAAGACAATCGACCGGTTCAAGATGGTTTACACCTTCGCCATGGGAACGAAGAAACTTTATGACTTTCTCCACAACAATCCAGCCTGCGCCTCTTACCCCGCGAATTATACAAATGACCCTCGCGCCATTTCCGTCAACAGCAAGGTCGTTGCCATCAATAATGCCATTGAGGTCGATCTGTTCAGTCAGGTCTGTTCCGAATCAGTTGGACCGGCCCAGATTTCAGGCACAGGCGGCCAGTTTGACTTCATTTTCGGCGCGTTCAATTCCAGGGGGGGAAAAGGGATCATCGCCTTGAGTTCGACCTACGAGGATAAAAATGGTGACCTTCATTCCCGCATCGTGCCCACCCTTAGACCAGGTTCGATTGTGACGGTTCCCCGCTCCTGCGTACAATACGTCGCCACGGAGTTTGGGATTGTTCAGCTCAAGGGAAAATCAACGTGGCAGCGAGCGGAAGCACTAATCGG
>CAYULE010000267.1:0-3712 GCA_964445385.1 uncultured Smithella sp. | reverse complement strand
TTTAAAATTATCTCACTTGGACGTTTTCGGCAAGCTTTTCTTGAAGGCTCTTTATGTTTTCATCGATCCATACCGGTTGGCCGATCAGTCATTTTTTTGTGGGCAAGGTAGCCTATGGACTAAATGATGCAATATATAGAACCCTGTCCCTTTTGCGGTTTTCAAAGATTTTTGTGCCCATTCACTTTTCGCCAAAGGAACTTCCTGAACATTTTCCAGCTTAAGTGCTGCTCTGGGAAACTGCCCGTGAGAAATGACAAATCATTGATCGTGTTGCACCATAAGAAATACTTATTGATATTTATTTGAAATGTGGTTTAAAAATAAAAAATATCAATGACTGACAAATGCTTGGATGAAGTGCCGTGTTGTCTTTAACAGGTCAGGACATTGGAGAAGGGACGGGCGTTCGTCAAAGCATCTAGTTTGTTCCGGTTAAACAGTTCAAAAAATTAAGATGTAATCGGCAAAAGAGTATCTTTGTAAAAAATGCGCTAAGCGGTGTTGCTTGATAAATAGTAAAAGAAAAAGTGTCGTTGTAAACGTTGCCATCTCTTTTGTCCTTTTGGTTGCCGGCACACTTTATTGTCTGTATTACGGCAGGATCGGCTACATGCCCATGGATTCCGCCACAGTCTTTGACGGCGGCTGGAGAATTCTTTCCGGGCAGATACCGTTTCGTGATTTCACATTGCCAAACGCTATTGTTCCCGTATTTATTCAAGCCTTATTTTTTCAATTGTTCAGCGTTAACTGGTTTTTCTATTGTCTGCATGCCGCAATATTTAACGGATTGTTCTGCGTCCTGGTTTTTTTCTTTCTCCGGATGTTTGGCGGATCTTTACTGCTTTCCAGCTTCTATGCAATGCTGAGCGGTGTTGTTTTTTATGCTCCCTTTGGCATTCCTGTTCAGGACCAGCATGCCTATTTTTTCACTTTTCTTTTAATCTTCCTTGTCTGCCTTGCGCTGCGTTCCTCCAATTTGCGGCTGAAACAGTTGCTATTTATTTCTCTTCCCTTCGTGGCGATGGTCGCCTTTTTAAGCAAGCAGATTCCAACTGTTTTTGGTATTGCTCTCGGTGGAGTAATTCTGTTGATCGCCGAACGGAAGAATCTTGTCAGGCTTTTCAGATCGTTGCTTATTGGCTCATTAGCCGTTGCGCTCATATTAACGGCTCTTTATTTTACTTTTGGCATAAACTTCGAACTACTGCGTATATACTTCTTTCAACTTCCTGCGGAAACAGCCGGTGAGCGCTTTGAATGGGTTATGTCCGGCAAATTAGGCGTTGTTATCAATGATATCCTTGCGCGGTTGTCGTTATTTTCCCCTTTTGTGCTTGTGACTGCGCTTTTTCTAGGGATATTGATTTATATCTGCAAAAAGTTCAGACTGTTCAGGACAAAGTCTCACTGGAAAACATTTGATTATGGATCAGATCTTTTTCCTCTGCTGCTCGCTCAAGGTTTATTGTCTATTTGTTACCTGTTTGTCGTTCTGACAAACAATCAGGCCGAAAACGGCGTTCCTCTGATATTTGTCAGTTTAGGTCTTGCGCACATTTCCGTTCAACGCCTTTGGAATGGTGATGGAGGCATTAATCAATCTTTTCGTTTTGCAGGAAAGAAACATGTTTTGTTTCTGATGGGTCTGGTCTTTGTTGCGACATCCCTTTTTTCCGCGTGGAGTTTTGATCGGCGGGTCAATGCAACAAGAACAGCGCACGATTTTTATTATAAAGCTCAACGTCAGAAATCAACACTACCCGAGGCTCTTTCCTTTCTTGTTTGGGGTGCGCCAAAGTGTTACAGAGGAAAGCCGGTAAACTTTCAGCAGGTTATAAAATTTTTTCAACATAATGATGGCAATTTTTTTCTTCTTGGCGACAGTTCAATTCTGTATGCTCTGACGGGAAGGCCCTCGGTCAATCCGGTTCTCTGGTTTCATCCGGGGCAGACTCTGCCTTATATCGGGTCACGTTTCTTTCCTGATTATCAGGAACGGTTGCTGAACGCTTTGTTGAAATATCACGTCCGGTATATCGTTTTAGAGGCAACGCAAGAAAAAGATCCTCCTTCAACCTGGACGGACGTGAACCTCGAGTATATTCCGGCTCTGGCTGAATTAGTAAAAAAGAAAGGTCGCGAAAGGGAGCATTTCGGTCCTTTTACAATTATTGAGTTAGTCATGCCATTGGATAACGAAGACGCAAGATGAATCAGTCAGAGAAGAAGGTAATGTACAAAAGGATCGGTAAAAAAAACAAAGCCAGGCAGGATAGCAACTTTATATCACTATCCGTGGTCATTCCGCTGATCAATGAAGTCAAATCTTTTCATCAAGTTGCTGATTGCATTTTTGAACAAGCCGGAAAAAATATTCAAGAGCTTATTATTGTTGTTTGCCACAAGACCACTGATGAAAGTCTGGCCGCTACCAAGGCACTTGAGAAAAAATATCCAGGGCAGATTAGAATTGTCTGGCAGAAGCTGCCCTTTCTGGGTGGCGCGTTGCGGGAAGGATTTCTTGCCGCGTGCGGAAGCCACGTTGTTGTCATGTTTAGCGACGGCGAAGCTGATCCACGGATTATCGGGAATCTCGTTCAGCAAGCGAAGGCCAATCCTGACAGGATTATTTCGGCTTCGCGCTGGCTTGAGGAAAAATCTTTCAGGGGTTATCCTTTGACGAAGATGATCCTGAATTATCTGTTTCAAAAAACTTTTTCTATCTTGTACTGGAAGAAAATCACCGATTTTACCTTCGGCTACCGTCTTTATCCCATCGGATTGATCCGGGGCATTGCGTGGGAAGAAACAGGTCATTCCTTTGTGCTGGAAAGCATTCTCAAACCGCTGCGTCTTGAGGTTGATGTTTTGGAAATGGCCTGCGGTTGGAAGGCGCGATCGGAAGGAAAATCGCAGTTGAAACCGTACATGTATTTACGATATCTCTGGGTTGGTTTAAAGGTCAGAGTCATTCGCCGGGGATATTTTGTTAAATAACGTTAAAGCCGCGGCGATGTTGAATATCTTCTGCGTATGATCATCGTTTATCCCGCGCTGAGGGATGGTTTTTGTTCCAGGTTTTCTTCCTTCTCCGATTTTTCTTTCTACCATCAGAATCATTCGCTGACCGCGGTGTCTGATCATCCGCAGCCAGGGACGGATGAACTTTTCCCGGAATGAGTTTGATCGGATCTTGCCAATCCTGTTCTATGGTTGCTTTACTGCTCTACCTGGGCAAGACACCTGGGCAAGATTACCTTGACATACAAAAACGTGTTTCCTATACTTTCATCCACAAATGTGAATCTAATTCGTAATGGAGACTTTTTTTAATGGCTGAGTTGGATAAGGTATTTCAAGCGGCGACAAACGCCAGGGCCTCGGATCTTCATCTGTCGCCCGGAGAACCGTTTATTATCCGACGGTTCGGCCGCCTGAGAAAGATTCAAACCCCCTCCCTGACCCGTGAAATATGCGAGCGGCTTATTGATGAGCTGCTGGACGATGAACAAAAAGAGACGCTGAATGTGCAACTCCAGCTCGACTTTGCTTATGAAATACCTGGGGTGGCCAGATTCCGGGGCAGTGCGATGCGGCATCAGGCGGGGCTTAGCGCGTCCTTTCGCATCATTCCTTATGAAATTCCCACATTTGAAAAGCTGGGTCTCCCGGATACGGTTAGAAAAATCATGGACAATCACCAGGG
>CAYULE010000266.1:0-3733 GCA_964445385.1 uncultured Smithella sp. | reverse complement strand
AAATATGAAAAAATCTATTCGTCATCAGGCCGTGGATATTTTGAATTCGGTCTCGCAGGGTCAGGCATTTGCCGGAGACCTGCTGGATACAACCATGGAACAGCAGTCTCTTTCCGGCACGGCGGACGGACGTCTGCTCACACATCTGGTGTATGGCGTCCTGCGCATGCAGGGGCACCTGGACTGGATGATTACCCGGCTATATCGCGGCGATTACACAAAGATGGAAAACCGTGTTAAAAATATCCTGCGTACAGGGCTTTATCAACTCAAATTCAGCGACCGGTTACCGGCCTTTGCCGTGGTGGATGAAGCCGTCAAGATCGCCAAAAGAATCGCTCCGGCTGTTGATGGATTGACGAATGCCATTTTGAGAAGCTATCTGCGAAACACCGATAAAATTGATTTCCCCTCTTTGGAGAAAAGCCCGGCGGAACATATTGCGGCATTTTACTCCCATCCACTGTGGCTGGTGAAAGTGTGGCTGGATATTTTCGGCCAGGATGAAACCATGGCGCTGTGCCGTGCCAATAATGAATTACCGCCTCTTACCTTGCGGGCCAATACCTTGAAAATTTCACGCAAAGAGCTGACAGCAAAACTAATCCAAGAAGATTTCTGTTGCGAACCGACAAGCCTTTCACCCGATGGCATCATCCTTCCCGATCCTCCCCGTCCCGTTCAAAAAACGATTTTCTTCAAAGAGGGTCTCTTGCGTCTCCAGGATGAAGCGGCACAGCTGATATCATATCTCGTTAATCCACGAAGCGGCGAAAATATCCTGGATGTTTGCGCGGGCAGCGGCGGCAAAACAACGCATCTTGCGGCAATCATGGAAAACAAGGGCCGGATTGTAGCGATGGACCATGATGCGGAAAAAATCGCACAATTAAGAAAAGATGCGTTAAGGATGGGGGTTTCCATCATCGAACCCGTGCAGACTGACCTGAACCGTCCCCTGCCCGCACAATACGTCGAAAAATTTGATCACGTTCTGGTGGACGCACCCTGCTCCGGCACAGGCACGCTCAGACGCAATCCCGAAATCAAGTGGCGCCTCACCGCTACCGATCTGAATGCTTTATCAAAAACTCAGAAAGTCATATTGTACAACGCCTCCAGTGCCGTTAAAAAGGGCGGTTCCCTGATTTATTGCACCTGTTCCATCCTGCCTGCTGAAAATGATGACATGATCCGGCAATTCTTAATGGATAATCCTCAATTTTCGGATTGCACGCCCCCTCTGGCAATTTTAGAAAAACTGCTGGATAGCTATTGTTTTTTAAGGACATACCCGCACCGGCAGAACATGGATGGTTTCTTCGGGGCCGTTTTAAGACGCCGGATTTAAATTGACGAATTAAACAAAATAATGCTAGCGTACACTCCATATTTTTATAAGGAGTGGTTATGTTCATTCAGCAGATGCAGGTCGGCCAGATGGCTGTTTTTGCCTATCTTGTCGGGGATGCTGTCACGGGTGATGCACTGGTTATTGATCCTGCAGATAACGTTCATGGGATTCTCGCTATTGCGGCGAAAAATAATTTAAGAATCAACTACATCGTCAATACACACGGCCACGTTGACCATATCGGCGGAAACGCGGAAATGAAAAAACTCACGGGCGCTAAAATTATTGTGCATGAAGACGACGCGATCATGCTTACCTCCACACCGGCGATGATGCTGAAAATGTTCGGCGCAAAACAATCACCGCCTCCGGACATTCTTGTTAAAGATGGGCAGACCATTTCTGTAGGGAATGTTGAACTGCAAGTGATTCATACACCCGGCCACTCCCCCGGCGGCATGTGCCTTTATTCAACCGGTCATGTCTTTACCGGCGACACACTTTTTGTGGAAGCGGTAGGTCGTACCGATCTGCCCGGCGGTTCCTGGCAAACCATGTATAATGCGATCAAGACAAAGCTTTTCACACTGCCGGATGAAACCAAAGTCATGCCTGGTCACAATTACGGCAGGACACCGACATCCACCATCGGCCACGAAAAAAAGTATAATCCCTCAGTTCGCTAAAGGAGCAGATGACCTATGACCAAAAGCATTTCACAGACGAACTTTCCGAAATTAAAATTCCTCAACCGTGGCAAAGTGCGCGATCTATATGCCGTGAAAGATTTTTTGCTCCTTGTCGCCACCGACCGGATTTCTGCCTTCGATGTCATTATGCCCAATCCAATCCCGGGCAAAGGCGTGATTCTCAACAAAATGTCCGCTTTCTGGTTTAAACAGATGGAAGATATTATCGGCAACCACATTATCTCAACGGACGCGGCTGATTTCCCTCCGGAATGCGCCCCTTATTTTGAAAGTCTGGAAGGCCGCAGTATGCTGGTCAAAAAGGCAACGCCGCTACCGGTGGAATGTATCGTGCGGGGTTATCTGTCCGGCTCCGGCTGGAAAGACTACCGACACAGCCAGTCGATTTCCGGCATCAAACTGCCGGAGGGACTGAAGGAATCCTGTAAACTGCCCCACACGCTTTTCACACCGACCACCAAAGCCCCGGAAGGCGACCACGACGCACCGATCACCCGTTCTGAAATGGAAGATGTTATCGGGGTGGAACTCACCGACCAAGTGATCAAAAAATCCCTGGCTATCTATGAAAGGGCGGCATCCATCGCTTTAAAAGCCGGCATTATCATCGCCGACACAAAAATGGAATTTGGCTTGCTCGGCCAGGAATTAATTCTGATTGATGAATTACTGACACCCGATTCGTCCCGCTTCTGGCCGGCCGATGAATATGAAGAAGGCCGGGCACAAAGAAGTTTTGATAAACAGTTTTTGCGTGATTATCTACTTTCCATTCACTGGAACCAGAAACCGCCCGCGCCCGAATTACCACCGGACATTATTGAAAAAACCAGCGCAAAATATAATGAGGCATTCTCCCGCCTGGTAAAATAATATTTCTCGGGCTATTGACAGAAGCTAAACCGTTATTACATTACGCCGTGTTTATCCGCACGGCGTAATTTTTTTCAGGAGGAACACTTTGGGTATAAGAAAACTGCCGGATTACCGATTAAAACAAAAAATATTATATATTGACAAGACATCCGCCTCATCACTGATCAGTTACGGGGATTTGTATCTGGAAGCAGGAGCGCTTTCCGACGCTCTGGATTTCTATGCCAAAGCCGGACATCTTGCCGGCGTGCAAAAAATTAAAGATATTGCGCTTGCAACCGGTGACACCTTCCTTTTCCAAAGCGCGGCCAAGGCACTGGGGCATGAACTTCGCGATGCAGACTGGCAGGATATTGCGCAAAAAGCCACGGAGCTTGGTAAATATTTTTTTGCAAGGCATGCTTTGGAAAAAACCAATAACGCGGAATTGTTAAACGCGCTGAAAACTAAGATGAAAGCGGAGGAAGCAAAACAAAGCGCATGACCAAGAAGGATTATTACGAAATTCTGGGCGTCTCCAAAACGGCCTCCGACGAAGAACTCAAAAAAAATTACCGGAAAATAGCCATGCAATGTCATCCGGATAAGAATCCGGGAGACAAACAGTCTGAAGATAAATTCAAAGAAGCTGCGGAAGCCTATGAGGTCTTGAGCGACAAGCAAAAACGGGAAATCTATGACCAATACGGCCATGCTGGTTTGAGCAACACCGGTTTTCAAGGTTTTAGCGGTTTTGACGATGTTTTCTCCAACTTCGGTGATATTTTTGAAGATGTGTTCGGCTTTGGCCACA
>CAYULE010000265.1:1334-3752 GCA_964445385.1 uncultured Smithella sp. | reverse complement strand
GTTTCGATGCAGCGTTTCAGAGCCTCTTAACCTCTTCTACATTCTCTGACAATATTGACAAACCGGATAATTGGGGTATGATTCAGCAGTCACAAAAACCATGATAACGGCCCGTCATGGGCAGTTTCACCCAATCGCTTATCATTCAAATATCAGGAGGCTCTATGAAAGTGCTTGCCATTAACTCCAGCCCGCGCAGTGCAAAAGAAAGTTACACCGTGATGATGCTCAATTGCCTGGTCGAAGGCATGCGCGAGTCGGGAGCCGATGTTGAAATCATCAACCTGCGCGAGAAAAAAATAAAATATTGCAGCGGCTGCTTCACCTGCTGGACGAAAACCCCCGGCCAGTGCCTTCATCAGGACGACATGAGCCGGGAAATTTTTCCCAAATGGCTGGCATGCGACCTGGCCGTATACGCTACGCCTCTTTACTATCACACCGTCAACGCCAATATGAGTACCTTCATGGAGCGCACGCTTCCCGCAATTATGCCCTTCTTTGAAGAAGGCGAGGACGGAAAAACCTGCCATCCCACACGCACTAAAATTCCTCCAAGCGTTATTCTAACGGTTTGCGGATTTCCCGAGCTGTCCGAATTCGACGCGCTTAAGCAGTTTATAAACAGCACACGGCATAAGGGTTCAGATGTTCTGGCAACGATTTGCCGCTCCGGTGCTTCCCTTTTGACGAGTCCGTTTCTTCAGGCCAAGGCCAAAGAAGTGTTGGACGCCACCCGGCAGGCCGGACGGGAATTAGTCACCTCCATGAAAATCTCGCCCGAAACAATGACACAGATCACACAATCGATGGGAAGCCCGCAGCTGTTTTGCAAAATGGGAAATATTTACTGGAAAACCTGTATTGCGGAAGGCATCACGCCGAAGGTGTTCGACGAACGAAAAATGATCCCGCGCCCCGGCACACTGGATGATTTTATGCTGATTTTTGTCTACGGGCTCAATGCGCAAGCGGCAGGCGACTCAAAAGTCTTTGTGCAATTTAAATTTTCCGGGAAGGTGGAAGAACCCTGCTACTTCACCATCGCAGGGGGTAAAGTCAGCGCGACGGCCGGCATTTGTGAAAATCCCAGTCTGACCATTGAAGCACCCTTTGATGTCTGGATGGATATCATCACGCGCAAGGCTGACGGAGCGAAGATGCTGATGGAACAGAAATACACGGTCAGCGGTGATCTGGCGCTCATGATGCAGCTGTTTCAAAAAGAAAACAGTCCTGCCGCAAAATAGAATGATAATGCCTGACCGGAAAAACAAGATAAGGAGGGCTTCATGAAAATCAGCGTGGGGACGTTCAATCTTATTTTACTGGTTCAATAATGAGGATAATAAATATCATAACGCGCATAATTGTATTTTTCTATAAAACACCAGGTGCGAAAATAATTTGAACTGTCTCCTGTTGTGGTAAGCCCTGTATCGGAAGAGCTCCTTTGAGACAGCAGATCATCCTATTTACTTCACGTTCTTGATGTTCATGAAAATCTCTGCGGCAAATACCTTATTCCCGCTGGTATCAAATAAGGTCACCGGAACAGTCAGTGCGTCCGGCGTTGTCCAATCAATGCCTGATCCGTCCGCAACGGCCCTTAGATCTGTTTTCGCCTTGGCCAGATACTCGACATTCATGGCCCTGGGAATCCAGCGTTTTCCTTCGGGGAGAGAGATTTCTGTTAAAGTTCCACCGGCCAGTTCGGCCAAATTACACATGGCGGCGGCATGGATCGATCCCAGATGATTTTGAACTTCCTTCCGATTTCTGATGCAAACCTCCACATAGCCCGGCTTCATATCCACAAACTGCGGATCGATAGTACTGAAGTAGGGCGCAAACTCACAAAGAAGTTTTCCGTATTTTTCACTCCCGACAGATTGGAACGTGTCATATGCAATGCTCATCCTATTCTCCTTATCGTTTATTACCGGCGTAGCGCAGCCGGCATATGATTACATACCCTTTCCGATTCTTCATGCCCCTCTGGCAATCGCCGTGATGGAATCCAGAAAACGGACAACCGTGTCAATTTCCTTATCGCTAAATCCCCGGGCTAGTCTTGCATTGAGCTTTTTAGCCAGAGGAACTGCCTTTTGTCCTATTGATTTTGCTTTCTTTGTTAAATACAATCGACAGGATCGTCCATCGACAGAACAGGATTCGCGGGTCAATAAACCACCGGCTTCCATACGGATAACCAGCGTGGTGATGGCGGAGTTGTTTAGCCCAAGCCCGGTGCTCAGTTCCTTCAGCATGCAACCGTCGTGTTCAAGCAGGAAAAACACCGCGCCCAGCTGCACGGTTTTAATGCCAAGAGTACTGGCCAATTCAGCGTCCACACGTTTGGAAAGCAGATGCTGTGCCTGATTCAGTTTGAAATATATTTTTTGATCAGTCATTTCA
>CAYULE010000265.1:0-1234 GCA_964445385.1 uncultured Smithella sp. | reverse complement strand
TCCTGCTTTATGACTTTTTCCGGTAATGTCTCACAAAGATTAAGCCGGAAAATCCGACGCAAAGCAGACCGCCCACGGACCAGGCGCCGATGCCGCTGGCGGCGGGAGCCAGGTACAGGGTGGCGGCGCCGAAGGCCGGTCCGATAAACAGGCCCGCGCCGATCATCGCCTCATGCAGGCCGGCGTTGGAAGCCTGATTCTCCGTCACGTTCATGGAATAGTAAAGGGATGAATAGTAGATGAGGCCGATGGACAGGCCAAAACCGATTTGCGCGACCAGAAGCCATCCCAGCGATTGCGTCATGAGAAATCCAAAAAAACAGATAATCATTAATAAGCAGGCCCCTGCCAGCCACCGGAAACGGTAATGCCAGCCCGTCCATTGCCAGAAGATCGCAAAAGCAACCAGCCTGGCAAACATCCAGAGCGAACAGACCATCCCCGCCATGCCTGTTGAAAGGTCAAGTTTTTCCGCAATGGAAGGAATCAGCGGAATGACGGTGTTGATCGCCACATAGGAAAAAGGGTTGGCAATCCAGGCCATTCGCAGAAATCGTTTGGTGTCGGCCGGATGGACGGCCGAGGTCAGGGGCGCCTCATGGAATGGCAGATCATTTTCTTTTTTCAGCCATCTTGCCGCGCAGGGCAGGATGGCAAGTTCGACGGCTGTCAGCCCGAGGGGAAGCCAGAACAAGCTGGCCATGCCCAATACCTCAATCAGCATGCCCGCCGTGAAGTATCCGATCGCAGCGCCGGCGGCCCAGGTAACATTATAGATACCGACCATCTTCGGCAGCGACGCGCCGGACCGCTCACTGACAAGTGTTTCCAGGGCCGGCCAGATCAAGCAAACCCCTACGGTCCACAAACAATAAACCATAACCTGTGCCGTTGCGGAAGGAAAGATCATCCCCATAATCAGAGACACAATGACGCCGCAGATACCCAGGCAAAGCACCCGGATACTTCCGTAGCGCTGGGCCAGTCTGCCGCCCTGCCACGCCGCGAAAATATAAACAAAGCCGCCCAGGGCTGCCGTCAGCAGATTCTCCGCCTCACCGAAACCGAATGTGCGCCTGAGGTAAAAAAAGAGAAAATTGGAATAGTAAACGGCGGCGTAGCAATTGATGAATTCGATGATGTAAAATAAGATTTTTGCCGGACGGATCATGATCAACTTTCCAAAATAAAAATGATTCCATTCTCCTTGGAATCAGAAAAACAGTTTTCGCCA
>CAYULE010000264.1:0-3762 GCA_964445385.1 uncultured Smithella sp. | reverse complement strand
GCCAAAAAAGTGGTGATCTCCGCGCCCGCCAAAGCGCCGGACGTAACGGTTGTTTTCGGCGTCAATCCGCAGGACTATGATAAATCGAAGCATCACATCATCTCCATGGGATCCTGCACCACCAATTGCCTGGCGCCGATTGTCAGAATTCTGCATGAGGAATTCGGCGTGGAATACGGCCTGATGACAACCATTCATTCCTATACCAACGATCAGGTCGTGATCGACGAAGCGCATAAAGATTTGCGCCGTGCGCGCGCCGCCGCCCTTTCCATGATTCCGACCACAACGGGAGCAGCCCGGGCCATTGCCGAAGTCATTCCAGAGATGAAGGGTAAGCTCGACGGCCTGGCGATCCGCGTCCCCACGCCCAATGTCTCGCTCGTCGATTTTGTGGCAACGCTCTCGCGCGAAACCAGCAAGCAGGAAATCAACGAAAAACTCAAAGAATATTCGCAGAAATCGATGAAGGGCATTTTGTTGTGCTCGGAAGAAGAGCTGGTGTCACGCGATTTCAACGGCAATCCCTATTCGTCGATTGTGGATTTGCCCAATACCACCGTCATCGGCGGCAAAATGGTAAAAATACTTTCATGGTATGACAACGAATGGGGCTTCTCCAATCGTATGCTGGAGCTCCTGTTGTTTATCATGAAGTGAGATAAATAAGTAAGCTGACGAAAAAATTAAATTTTATAGTCTTTGTCATTCCGAGTCCCGATTCATCGGGGTGAGGAATCCAGAAGATCCCGTGCTACGCTCAGGACATGGATTTCTCCCTTTGATCGAAATGACAATCTAAAATATAATAGAGAGGTAATATGCATGAAGTACTTAGACCAGATTGATGTCAGCGGGAAAAAGGTTTTGGTGCGGGTGGATTTCAACGTGCCGATGGACAAGTCAGGCAAAGTCACTGACGACACTCGTGTCAGAGCAAGTTTAGCCACGATCAATTTTATCCGGGAAAAGGGCGCCAGAGTTATTGTCGCGTCTCACCTCGGACGGCCCAAAGGAAAACCGGTTCCCGAATTTTCTTTGAAGCCCGTCGCGCCGATTCTTGCCGGACTGTTGAAGATTGTTATACCCTTCATCGACGACTGCATAGGCGAAAAGGCTCTGCAGGCCGTGGCCGCGATGAATGCAGGCGATGTGATTCTGCTGGAAAACCTGCGCTTCTATCCGGGAGAAGATAAAAACGATGACGCGTTTGCCCAGGAACTCGCCAAACTTTGCGACGTGTATGTCAACGACGCGTTTGCCGTGTCGCACCGCGCGGCGGCATCCAATACCGCCATCACGAAGTTTGTGCCCGTGTGCGCCGCCGGATTCCTTCTAAAAAATGAAATTGAATATTTCAACAAGGCCATGGGCAACCCTGCCCGGCCACTCGTCGCCATTATTGGTGGAGCCAAGGTATCCGACAAAATCAAGGTTCTGGAAAATGTCATTGATAAAGTGGATTGCCTGATCGTGGGCGGCGGTATGGCCTTTACCTTCCTGAAAGCTCAGGGTTATAACGTTGGCAAATCCCTGTGCGAAACAGAGATGCTGGATTTAGCCGTAAAGATTATGGATAAGGCGAAAGCCAAAAATGTGCAGTTCCTGCTGCCGGTAGATACCGTCATTGCCCAGGAACCATCCGCGGACGCTGAGAGAAATATTGTTGCCGTCAAAGAAATTCCTGACGGCTGGATGGGGCTGGACATCGGCCCCGCAAGTATCGCGGCGTTTTCCGACGCCGTGAAAACCGCGAAGACCATTGTCTGGAACGGCCCGCTGGGTATGTTTGAACTCCTTCCTTTTTCATCAGGAACCTTTAAACTGGTGGACGCGGTTGTCGCTTCCGGCGCGCTGACGATTGTCGGCGGCGGCGATACCGATACTGCGATTCACAAGACCGGTCAGAGCGATAAAATATCCTACATCTCCACCGGTGGCGGCGCGTTTCTGGAACTTCTGGAAGGCAAGACCCTGCCGGCGGTGGCCGCGCTCGGCTAAAAACGGAGGAAACAAATGAGAAAATGGATCGTTGCCGGCAACTGGAAGATGCACAATACCCTTACCGAATCCGTTGCGCTGGCTTTAGCAATCAAAGAAGGAACAAGCGGCCTGAAAAACGGCGAAGTTGTTGTGGCTCCGCCGTTCACCGCTTTGTTTAGCGTTGGCGAAGCCGTCAAGGGCTCCTGTGTATCGCTTGCGGCGCAAAACATGTATTTTGAAGACAAGGGCGCTTTTACCGGTGAAGTTTCTCCATTGATGCTTAAGGATGTCGGCTGCACTTACGTCATTATCGGCCATTCCGAGCGCCGGAAATATTTTTCTGAAACCGATGAAAGCGTTAATGTCAAAGTTAAAAAAGCTCTCGCGTCCGGACTGAAGCCGATTGTCTGTGTCGGCGAAACAGATGATGAAAGGGTAAACGGAATCACCCGGTCCGTCGTTGACCGGCAGGTCAGAGGCGCGCTGGCCGGAATCGATAACATCAACAATGTCGTCATCGCCTATGAGCCGGTCTGGGCCATCGGAACCGGCAAGGTGGCCACATCCGCGCAAGCCGAGGAAGTACACGCCTTCATTCGCGGTATTCTCAAGGAATTGTATAGCGCTGCGGCACAGGAGATTCGTATCCTTTACGGCGGCAGCGTCACGAAAGAAAATATCAGCGAGCTAATCGGCATGGATGACATCGACGGCGCGCTGGTTGGCGGCGCATCTTTGAAACCGGATGGTTTTTTAGGCATTATTTCCAAAATGCCGTAACAAATTTGCCGCTGCCCTTGCAAACATCTAACCCTAAAATCATCCCCCTTTATTTAACCACCTAAAGGTGGTGAGAGGGGGATTGAGGGGGATTTTTCAGCTGACAAAATCTCCCCTAGCCCCTCTTTATACCCTGAAGGGCACAAGTCAAAGAGGGGAATAAATAAGATGACCAAAATACTAATCGTTTATCATTCCCAAACCGGCCATACCAAACAAATGGCCGATGCTGTCTTTGAAGGCGCAAAAGCCATTGACGGCGTCGAAGTCATTTTAAAAAAAGCCGTCGAAGCAACCCTTGATGACCTGCTCAGCTGCGACGGATTCGCCTGCGGCACGCCGGAAAACTTCGGCTACATGTCCGGCATGATCAAAGATTTTTTTGACCGGACGTACGGTGAGGCACAGGACAAAGTTTTCCGCAAACCCTTCGTTGTTTTTATCAGCGCGGGCAATGATGGCACGGGCGCGCTCAGGGCCATCGAACGAATCGCCCTGGGCTACAAATTCAAAACCGTTTTCACCCCCGTCATCTCTAAAGGAAAAATCACCGAAGAAATCCTGGAACAATGCCGTGAACTCGGTGGGACACTTGCCGGCGGCTGCGCGATGGGAATTTATTGAAAAGGCTGAAGGCTTTTAGGCTGTAGACCATTAGTAAAACGGATACATCGGCATTACGACTGGCAAGAAACTCGCCCTGATTTTAAAGAAGTCCTGATCGTGTATCTCAGATTAAAAAACCGACTATTCACCAATACATATCCCCTAATTAATGTCATCCAAACAGGACATAATGTAAAATATACTTGACATATTATCAAGTATGCATTACATGTCAACCATGATTGAAAACAAGCTCAAAATTGCCCGGGTGACGAACGGAAATCTGACGCAGGCGGAAGTAGCCCAAAAAGCAGGCTGCTCTCGCCAGACCATCAACTCCATCGAAAATAATAAATTCATTCCCTCGGTGGAGCTGGCACTCCGCATTGCGCA
>CAYULE010000263.1:0-3777 GCA_964445385.1 uncultured Smithella sp. | reverse complement strand
ACATTTCAGGCCAGGATCGTTCTGGTTTTGATCACATAAACCTGCTGCGTCTGATCGGCGGGAAAGCCCAGGATGTGCTGGATGATGTCGATGGGTCGGACGGAGCCAGCCTGGGCATGGCGCAGGGTCATGACCACTTTTTTCTCCGGGGCGTTTATCGTCAGCGCTTCAACAAAGGGACGGATATCCCGGGTGACGGTTTTTCCCTTGGATTGCCGTGTGATCGGAAACGACTTTGCTGCTAGAAATTTTTCGATATTTTCTGCAATGTTTTTCATTTTTTCTTCGTTCACATCCGCAGACAAAGTAAGGTCATAGTCAAAACCATAAAGCGATTGGGCCAGGTCCTTTGCAACGTAGGGAAGCAATTGCGCGTCCGTGATCACCATGCCTGAGGGCAATGCGGCATTGATTTCGTTTTTCAACAAAGACAGCTCCTTCGGATACTCGAAGGCGGTGACGTCCAGATATTCCTCCCGGCTGGCCATCCCCACCGACGTGGCGGTGGCAAAGGATATTTTCGGATGAGGATGAAAGCCCGCCGAGTAGCAAAGCGAAAGAGAACTGCGACGCAGGGCGCGGGTAAGCGCCATGGCCAGCTCCAGATGAGATAAAAAGCGGGCGCGGTCGGTTTTGGTGAAGCTCAGTCGATAAACTTTTTCAATAGCCATTCCTTGCCTGTTTTTTATTTCTTCTGCTTTGTTACCCTGATCTTGATCCGAAAAAATATTTTGGGTGTCTTTAAAATCGCAGACCCCGCAGTTCTGACAATCGTCGTAGCGGCAATCCGGCGTGGCTTTTTGTTCATCGGCTTTTTGCCTTTCCGCAATGAGAAATTCGCGGCTCACGCCACAGTCGATATTGTCCCAGGGCAGTGTCTCTGTTGTCGCGCGTTCACGCAAATAATCGTCAATGTTGATCCCTGTTTCCCGGATGGCTTCCTGCCAAAGATCAAAGCGCAGGAGTTCGCCCCAGCCGTCAAACCGGCAGCCTTTCCGGTAAGCGCACAAAAGCAGGTCCCCGATTTTTTCATCCCCTCTGGAAAACAGTCCTTCCAGGAGGCTCATCCGGGCGTCATGCCATTTGACGGTGATATTGCGGTTATTCATCCTTTGACGGATAAAATTCTGCCGGGCGTGAGTTTCCTCGAGCGATAGCTGTTTTTCCCACTGGAAGGGGGTGTGCGGTTTCGGCACGAAGGTTGACAGGCTGATGGTGACCTGGCCGCGGCGACGGGCAGCGCGCAGCGCCTGATAGCCCAGTTCAATAATACCTTCCAGATCGCTTTCTTCTTCATGCGGAAGACCGATCATGAAATAAAGTTTGATGGATTTCCAGCCGGCGGCAAAAACTTTATCGACAGAAGCGAGTAAATCTCCGGCGGTGTTACCTTTATTAATCACCTGACGCATTTTGTCTGTTCCCGCTTCCGGCGCCAGCGTGAAACTGGTTTTGCGCGTGCGCTTAATCTCTTCAATCAGCGTCTCGCTGAGCGACTCGACACGCAGCGACGGCAGTGCCAGCGCCACTCTTTCGGCATAATGTTTTTGCATGAGATTCTGGATCAGCGGCTCAATGCAACTGTAATCACCGGAACTGAGCGCTAAAAGCGATACTTCGTCGTGACCGGTTGCCTGGAGAGCCTGATCGGCCATGTCCACGATCAGCGAAGCGTTTCTTTCCCGGTAAGGACGCCAGAGCATGCCCGCCTGACAGAACCGGCAACCCCTTGTGCAGCCCCGGGCGATTTCCAGGACGATGCGGTCATGGACGGTTTGCATGAGCGGCACAACCGGCGCGACGGGATGAGGCCAGGCGTTAAGATCAATGGCTTTCCGCTTTTTGACAATTGTATTTTTGCCATGCACACGGGGAACATAAACGCCGTCAAGACCCGCAAGCTTTTCGAGGAGGGCTTCTCTTCCGATTTTTTGTTTTTTTCCGGCGGCGACAGCGTTGGTTATTTCCGCGACCACTTCTTCGCCCTCGCCGATGACAAAGGCATCGATAAAAGCGCCAAGCGGCGCGGGGTTAAACGCGCAGGGGCCGCCCGCAATGATCAGGGGATGATGCTCCAGGCGCTCGCCTGCGCGAAGCGGTATTTCTCCCATATCCAGCATATTGAGCATGTTGGTATAGGATAATTCATACTGCAACGAAAAACCGATGATGTCGAAAGCGGTCATCGGACTTACGGATTCAAGCGACGTCAGCGGGATGTGATGGGAACGCATCTGCTGCTCCCGATCCGGCCAGGGAGCAAAACAGCGTTCGGCGGCTACATCAGGAAGCGCGTTTAAAACCGCATACAGGATCTGCAACCCCAGATGGGACATGCCCACTTCATAGGTATCGGGAAAAGCCAGTAAAAAGCGCACCTCGGGCTTTGTCTTGTGAATGGAATTGACTTCCGCGCCGATGTAGCGGCTGGGTTTTTCAGCGCCGGCTAACAGCGCATCGAGAATGTCCTGGGTCATATTTACTTTCCGTATTGGGTTTGTGCCGTCCTGGTTATTCCGCTCGTTCGGGATAGGGGTAAACCTGATACTTGAAGGGATTGAGTTTGATGTCTCTGAGCTGGGACAATGCCATTTTTTTTGCGAAATTCAGTGAGGAAAGGTAGGCAAGAGAGTTATTCTTGAAAGTATCGAGGAGCTCGGCGCGGACCGATTCTTCATCCTTGTCGTTAACAAAGGATCTCTCCATTTTGTGTTCATAGGTCAACTCATTGCCCATGGCATTTTTTACTTTCAGATAATCGTCAGTCGAAGCAAAATAAGTTTCCAGAACCTCTATTTTTGTTTGAAAAGTCAGCTCGACTTTTATCGTATCCGCGGCGATGCGCCGGGACGAATCCGTAACGGTTAAGGTCAAGCCATTAGGCAGATTGATGGTTTCAATTAATTCCATAGGTTGTCTGTTTCCTGCTTTTTAATTTTCTTGAGGCGTGCTTAACATTTTTATTCTTGACCTGCAATGCTAATCCTTCTATAAAGCTGCCCATGTCTTCGCCTTCGGAAATAATGGTTTTGTGTCAACCGGACACCGGCAAGTCCTGCGGGGCCTGTTGCGGTCTTTATAATTATGTGGACAGCTCGCGCGATGCGCTGACGCAAAGACTCCGCGCGCGTACAAAACGCTACCGCGAACTGGTCAAAGCGCCGGATGATCTCCCCCGCTACGCGGAAGCAACCTTTGCCGCAGAAGATTTCACCAAAAGATACGAGGTGATTTACTGCTGCGAATACCTTGGTTTTCTGGATCCCGGCGAAAAAAAAGTCGGGTGCCTCGTGCATCCCATGCAGAATAACGGCGTCGATATGCGAACGGTTTCATTTTACGGGCGGGACGTCTGCGCCGGCCATCTGTGTCCGAGTCATCATTTTATTCCCCGTTCCCAGCAGCTCATTTTGCTGAAAATCATTGATGACTGGTATCTTTACGGTTTGTGCCTGACGGACATCGATCTGGTGGTCACGTATTTCCGCCTGATTGCCGACCGCATCGGACAGGAGCTTAAGCCGGAGGTGTTTGACCATCAAACGCTGAAAGATGTTGTCCTGGAATATCTCCACTGGAAGACGACCTGGCCTTTCCGATCAATGGAGGCCAACCGGCTGGGCAAATATTATTTTGACGGATCGCAGTATATGATCAGCCATATCCCTTATGAAAAATTCGGCAGGGAAATTTCGCCGCTCAATTCCATATTGCTCAGCCTGTCATCGGAATTTCATCATGCGGATGAACTCAAAACCGCGGAAAATATGATTTGGA
>CAYULE010000262.1:0-3779 GCA_964445385.1 uncultured Smithella sp. | reverse complement strand
GACACGGGCCTTTCACGCCTGTAACTGGGGTTCGACTCCCCATGGGGACGCCAAATATATAATCGAGGGGTTAAAACCATGCCCCTCGATTTTTTTTGTAGCAGAAACGCGTCCCGGACACAAGTCCAGACACAATGACCCCGGAGATCGCATCTCCGGGTTTTTTGTCTCATGCACAGTTCGTAATTAGCAGCGTTGCTTGGGCAGAGGGACTAGTGTTAAGTAACACTACCTCTGTCTTTTCGAAGGAGTCTTCACGACTGAGAAATCTTAGATTTCCCCCTGTGATCTTGCCCCTGAATCTGAAGCCGTCTATATAAATTTTACCGCTTTCTTTTTTTACACTTTTCCCGGGTCCTGTCGATATCGGAACACAGATGCACCGGCCACAAGATGAACAGATTTCTCCAATAGATGGATGTCGGAATATGTTTCAAAAGGGTTCATCGTTGCTGTATCTCATGTTTTGTGGCCAAGATTTTTTGTTAGCCTGGACATTAGCCTTGATTTTCTTGACATACAAGACCACTTTTCCTATACTGTCTTCAATTAAAAGTATGTTTTTATCAATATCAATCGCAAAAGTTTACCGCAAGGAAAAAGAAAAGGAGTTCATCTCGGAAAAGGATATGTTCAGTTCCATCATGGCAATCTATCAGCAGCACCGCAGTGAGTAAGCATATTGGGGCTCAAGACGTCCCCCCATTGTTTCCCTTTTTGCTTTAGATCAATAAAGAACATTGATATTTCTTGCTTTTAGAAAAAAGGGATATACTACTTACATGAGACTGATTATTGATCATATTAATACCTTTTTGAATTTCCTGATCTCCGGACACCCCCTGAGCATAGGAGAAACAGGAAGACGAAAACTTCTGGTCGTCTTCCTGTTAATGATTATTCCAGCGAACATTATTTACGGAATACTGCACCTCATCAATGGTTCTTATGTGGTTGCGGGTTTAGATCTTTTTATCGCGCTGATCATGACGCTAATCGTCTTCCTGTTTCGAAGACTTGAAGACGTAAAGCCGATTTACCGGGTTGTTATAATCTTTTGTTCACTGACACTGTTTTACTACATTATATCGGGAACGGCTTACGGCTTCGGAAGTATATGGTCCATGGTCACTCCCCTTTTTGCATTCTTTCTCCTCGGGAAAAAAGAAGGGCTTCTCTGGACGTCTCTTTTCATGCTCATTATGATTGCTCTTCTGATAAATCCCGGCGCTTTTCTGTCCGATTATATATACAGTTCCCATTTTACATCCCGTTTTATTCCAACGTATATCATAATCGTCATTTTTACATATAGTTACGAAATGTCCCGGCAAAAATATAAACTGGCCATGGAGTCCGAAAAGAATAATCTCTTCCTGGAAAAAGAAAAACTGTCTCAGGCAAAAGAGGAAGCGGAAAGAACAAACCGCCTTTTGAAAGAAGAAATGGCGATGAAAGAGCAAATCGAGATCGAGTTGCGCAGACATCGTGATCATCTGGAGGATATTGTAGCGGAAAGAACTTTTGAAATACAGAAGAACAGTGAGAAGCTCAAAGAGAGTGAAGAACGCTACCGGTTGATGGCCGATAGCGTGAATGACCTGATCTGGTCGGCGGATGTGAAGCTTTTTTTTACATTTGTCAGCCCGTCCGTTAACCGTATGTATGGATATACTGTTGATGAAGCGATGAAGCTCCCTCCCAAAAGATGGAACACTCCGGAGTCGTACGGCAAAATAATCAAGGTTTATCGGGAAGAGATGGAACTTGAAAAAACGGGAATGTCCGATCCGGGCAAATCTGCCGTCCTGCAACTGGAGCAGATAAAAAAAGACGGAACAATTTTTCCGGTGGAATTAAAAGTTTCCACAATAAGAGATGAACGTGGAAAGATAACAGGCTTTGTCGGGATCACGAGAGATATCAGCGAGCGCATAGCCATCTAGCAGGAATCGGAGAAACTGCAGGCGCAATTACACCAGGCGCAGAAGATGGATTCGGTAGGACGGCTGGCAGGCGGAGTAGCCCATGATTTCAACAATATGCTGGGGGTTATTCTGGGGCGTTTAGAATTAGCCCTGATGGGAATGGACGCATCGCACCTGCTTTACCAGAGCCTGAATGAAATCAAGAAGGCCGCCGAACGCTCCGCCGAACTGACCCGCCAGTTACTGGCTTTTGCCCGCAAGCAGACGGTCGCTCCCAGTTTGCTTGACCTGAACAACACCGTGGAAGGAATGCTTAAGATGCTACGGCGGCTTATTGGCGAGGACATTGATCTGCTCTGGCTTCCGGGTATAGATTTATTGCCGGTTAAGATAGACCCCAGTCAGATCGACCAGATCATGGCCAATCTGTGTGTGAATGCCCGGGATGCTATTTCCGGTGTCGGTAAGGTAATCATAGCAACCGCAAACATCTCCGTTAATGAAACGTTTTGTTCAGATCACGCAGGCGTTGTTCCCGGCGACTACGTATTGCTCTCCGTGACCGACAACGGCTGCGGCATGGACTCAGAGACTCTGAATAAACTGTTTGAACCGTTCTTCACCACCAAGGAAACGGGAAAAGGCACTGGTCTGGGGCTGGCCACGGTCTATGGCATCGTCAAACAGAATAACGGGTTTATCAACGTCAACAGTAAACCCGGTTATGGCAGCACCTTTAATATCTACCTGCCCTGCCATCAGGGGTTGATTCAGCAGCGGCAGCAGAAAGACCTGACCGTGCCCGGCGCTCGCGAAAGCGAAACAATACTTCTGGTCGAAGATGAGCCGGCAATCCTGGAAATGACCACTTTGATACTGGAACATCTTGGATATACTGTATTGCCATCGGTAACCACCGGCAATGCGGTCAGGTTGGCCGAGGAATACGTCGGAAAAATCAATCTGCTCATTACCGATGTCATCATGCCTGAAATGAACGGCCGGGAACTGGCCCGTAAGTTGCTATTTCTCAACCCGAATCTGAAGTGTTTGTTCATCTCGGGATACACGGCCGATGTCATAGCACAGCACGGCGTATTAGACAGTAATATAAATTTCATCCAAAAGCCATTTACCATACAGAATCTGGCCGCCAAGGTGCGCGAGGTGCTGGATAGCCCTATAAAAGGCACCCGTAAGCATTAAGTACCTGCTGAAAAATCAGAATCAGATCTTTGCTCTTAACAATTTCAGAACAAGCTGGATAGATTGCAGCCTGACAGATAATGATCTAATAGGCTAATGCTGTGTCAATCACGCACTGTCATTTCGAAATAACAGAGGTAGCGTGACTTAACACTAGTGTAGTGCCTCGTAAATTCCTTTGTACAAGTTCAGGGCACCATGCATCAGAACCAGGGGTCTTGCCACCCGAATGGGTGGTTGCCACCCCTTGCTCTAAGCGAAGTGCAGCAATCACCGACAATACCTGTCCTTCATACTAATACTTCTTATCCCTCCCCGGATACAAGGTCGGCATAGGTTCAATATTGTTGTTCAGGAAATCGACCACCAGCTTTTGGAAGTCTTCGGTCTTATCCTGGTCTGTCGGGGGCAGATCCCTTGTAGCTAATTTTTCGGCATTGGCAATTTTCTAGACTTGCAGCGGCACGTAACACATATCAATCATCAGACAAAGAAAATGTCGCTCAACGGCCTAACGTTAGCCGTGAATCAAATTACCAAGAATGGCTTCCGGCCGTTTTTGCCCGAAAAGAAATAGTTGCTGAATACGATTGGAACAACATGAAGCATAAAACCAGAATACGCTGCAAAGAAATCCATCCGCAT
>CAYULE010000261.1:0-3812 GCA_964445385.1 uncultured Smithella sp. | reverse complement strand
GCGGATTGAATGCCACGATTCTTCGTCTTTCTACGGTTTACGGCCCGCGTCAGAGGTCTGAAATGGCCATCCATAAATTTGTGCGGCTGATGGATGGTGATGAACCTATTGGAATTTATGGTGATGGATCGGCCATGAGGGATTACCTTTATATTGATAACTGCATTGATGCTATTCTTCGTGCTCAATATTTATCTTTTAACTTTGAGATCTTTAATGTCGGAGAACAAAAAACAACAACGCTCAATGAATTGATTGCGCTTCTGGAAAAATATCTTGGTAAAAAAGCAAATGTAAAATATATTCCGGTTCCGGAAGGAATCTCCCGGGCATTCAACGCGAATATTCAAAAAGCGAGAGAAATGCTGCACTATGCGCCCAGGATTTCTCTTGAAGAAGGTCTCAAAAAATTTGTCGCGTGGTATCGGAACAATAAAGAATCGGCATAAAGGACGTCATCCATGAAAAAAGTTGCTTCACCCCTTAAAGTTGGTTACCATCAGGAAAAACTGGCCGCCTATTTGCGTAATGAACCCATTTTCCCGGTTACGCTGGAACTGGATATTACCAGCAAGTGTACCCGGTCCTGTCAGGATTGCCCGAGCTCGCGCAGCTCATTTCAGCAATCCCTGTCCTTTGATTTTATAACCAATCTTTTTCACTCGCTGGAAGGTCAGACGCGGGGACTTCTTTTAACCGGCGGTGAGGCGACGATGTCTCCTCTATTCCCGGATACCTTGGCGCTGGCCCGAAAAAAAGGGTTTAAGGATATCGCGGTCGTTACCAACGGGACCCTTCTGGACAAAACAACTGTCGCTGAGGCGCTGCTCGAACACGCGTCAACCATTCGTCTTTCCATGTATGACTGGGATAAAGATACCTGTCACGGTATCGAACCAACGTTGCGCCGCATCGAGGGATTGCGAAAAATGATTGACCGTGAAGGAAGCGAACTGAAAATTGGGATCAGTGCTTTGACATTCCGTGATTTGAATCCACGGCTCGGCGAAGTTGCCGATGCCGTCCGTAGTGCCGGAGCGCACTGGATTTATTATCACCCTATGTGCACAGGTTGGAGTAACGCGAAACTAGTACCCTTTGATCAATCCGGGGTGCTGGAGGTGATTCAGAATTATCGGGAAACGAGGGGCAACCATTTTGACGTATATGTTTGCCCGTCACGATATGAAGATAATGATATTGCATTTGACGGGTATCACGCCGCTCATTTTCTGCTGGTCATCGGTGCGGACGGTAAAAACTATCTGGGCGCTGAAGTAAAATATCAGGACAGGTTTGCTCTGGCGGATGTCGCGGGAAACTGGCAAAGTGATTTTTTACATCAGGAGGAAAGACTGAAAAAAATCGCCGCCATTAACAGTGTTACGTATTCTGCGTTAAAAAGCCGTCACCGGGGTGTGCTTTACAATGATTACATCGAAAAAATAATAAAGAATCCAAACGCTATGAACCCTATGGATGCGGGCGCAAAAGAGGATGAGTTTCTTTTTCCGCACATATTGTAACAATATCGTCAGAGCAACAAACACGGGAAAAGCCGCCATGGTAAAAAAGGCATTTGGTAAAATCATGAAAGGCGTCAGAACGCCCTCAAAAATTATTCCTTACCTGAAAAAGCAGGCGAGGGCGATGTCCTATTATTACGGTGATGCTTCAGGGGCCATGAACCCGTTGGTTATCAAATTATATGTAAATTCCAATTGCAATGCAAAGTGCATCATGTGCGATGTCGGCCAGAGAAATCGTGAATCCGTTTTTTCTCAACAGGTTGAAGGGAATGAGCGCGCTCTTTTATCGATTGATGATTGCAGGCGTCTGATACAGGAAGTGAAAAGTTATAACCCCCAGATCCATATCCACGGTCTTGAGCCTCTGTTAAACAAAAATATTCTGGATCTGATTTCGATCATGAAACAAGAAAAACTTTATGTTTTCCTGATTACCAATGGTATTTTGCTTGCGCCGAAGGCAAGAGATTTAATTGAACTCGGGGTTGATTTGATCGCGGTTTCCATCGATGGCCCGAAACCCGTTCATGACCAAATAAGGGGCAGTGGTGTTTACGACAAGGCGATTGAAGGTGTCCGGCTTTTGCGGTATTGGCGCGGTGAACTCCAAAGAAAGCATATCAGGATTGCCACGAATTTCACCATCAGTGATTGGAATTATGATTGTCTGAAAGAATATGCCGATACCATGCTTGTCGACGAACAGGTTGACTTCATCAATTTGTTGCACTTGTCTTTCGTTTCCGAGCAGGCAAGCAAGCAACACAACCGTCAATATTGCTCTCTGGGAAAATCCTCTCCGGTCAATATAAAAGTCATTGACCCTGCTGGAATTAATACGGATGTTTTGTGGAGCCTGATCGAGGATGTTAAAAAAAAATATCCGGCAGACAGGGTTATTTTTAAACCGGATTTTGCCAGTAAAAAGGAAATGGATTTATTTTTTAAAAAGCCTGATCAGCTTGTTTTCCAAAAAAAATGTAAGGTTCCCTGGAAATCAGCAACCATTGTCGCCAATGGCGATGTGATTATCAATAACCGGTGTTTTGAATATAAAGCCGGTAATATTCATCTACAACCTTTTGGCGAGATATGGGGTGGTGAACGCTATCAAGCTTTTCGCAGGGAATTAAAACGGACAGGCTATTTTCCCACCTGCTACAGATGCTGTGGGAGGTATTACGGATGGTAGTCCATGACGTTACAGAACCGCAACCCGTTGTCTCGGTGATTACCGCCGCCTATAACCGCAGCAATGTCTTAATCTATGCGATTTCCAGTGTGATCTGGCAAACCTTTACCGCCTGGGAACTTATCGTTGTCGATGATGCATCTACGGACGATACCAAGGCGGTTGTCGCGTCATTCGCCGATCCGCGTATCCGGTATATCAGACTGGAAGAGAATATCGGAGAGCAATCCGGTCCCAACAATATCGGATTTAAAAATGCACGGGGTCGCTACATTGCTTATCTCAACCAGGATGACCTGTGGTTTCCGGATCATCTGGAGACATTGCTGCAAACCATCCGGGACACGGATGCTGACTGGGTCTGCGCGGCGGGTATCGCCTTGCATGGCAATCATGAAGACAGGTATCTTTGCGGGGTTATGCCGGATGATCAATTCAGCCCCCGATATGCGAAAGGTATCAATGCGACATTATGGCTGATCAAAAGAGAAGTCTTGGAAGAAACCGGTGGATGGTATTTTTATCGTACCCTGCGTATTCCACCGTCTCTGGATATCATGATCAGGGCATGGAAGATGGGAAAAAAAATCAAGCTGACCGGTCTGCTTACAGGCGTCATCATTCATTCCGGATTTTGTATTTCGTCCTATAGTAAACGCCTTTATGAAGAAAACCAATTTTACTTCGACGCAATAAAGTCTAATCCCCGTATCAGGGAAGAGTGGCTATCCTCTTTGTGTTATTCCTATGAGAAAAAAAATATTAAAGATTCTTTAAGCATAACGTTTGCTTTGTATCGTCTGCTTGTCGTTTTGATAAAAAGAGCGGGACTGCTGTTTGGAATCATGCCCTCCCGTTTATCCTTCTTTTTTCGATACCTGAAGAAGGGTGCTTTTGTTGATCAGCTTCGAAAAAACCGGGGTTTACCGCGCCTGAAATAAAAAAGATCCAGCTTGCGAGCCTGAAAGCCTACAGCCTTCTCTTATCAATGACCCGGCTTGCTTTGCCTTCGGAGCGCTGGATGGTCTTGGGTTCGACCAGTTTGATTTTGGCGGTGATGCCCAGGTAGTCTTTCATGTCTTTCTTCAGTT
>CAYULE010000260.1:2732-3842 GCA_964445385.1 uncultured Smithella sp. | reverse complement strand
CTTCAGCTGCCGGGCGAGCTGACCGGATATCGTAACAAAAGTGTTAAATGCCTCATCGGAACTGACGGCCAATGCTGTACTTTTCTTGATATTATCGATACTGCTCGAGATAATGTCCTGAGTGTTCTTCGAGGCTTCCGCTGATTTGCGGGCCAGATTACGCACTTCATCGGCAACAACGGCAAATCCCACGCCGGCTTCTCCGGCACGGGCCGCTTCAACGGCAGCGTTGAGAGCAAGCAGGTTTGTCTGGAAAGCAATGGAATCGATGGTCTGGACAATACGGGCGGTTTTGACACTGGCCTCATTGACTTCATCCATGGAGGATCTCAGGCTCTTCAGCGAAGTGTTCGTGGTTGTCACAATCCGGGTTGTATCCTGCATGAGTGTTTCAGCATCGGCCACGATCCCGGCGTTCTTTCTGGTCTTTTCCGAGATTTCTTTCAGCATGGCGGAGGTTTCTTCCATGGATGCCGCCTGTTCCGTTGCGCCTTGAGCAATGTTCTGGCTGGAAGCGTCGATGGTTCCTGATATTTCCGACAGTTTTACCGAGGCTTCCCGGACTTCGACGACGGAATCCACAAGCTGCGTATTGGCCCGGCGCATGGCGGTAATGATGAGCAGCGACAGGACAGTGCAAAGGACAATCCCGATGAGGCCGTCGGCGAAACTGCTCGTGACCAGGCTTAAGGCTTCACCACTGACTTGATCTTTAACGGCAAAGAAGTAAGCGAAGAAAACGATCAGATACCAGACGCCTGTCGCCACGATGGCCTTGCGTTCGCAGAAGAGAGTGGCAAAAACGATGGCTATATACATAAAATGGACATAGCTGACAAAGCCTTCATAGATAACCGGTCCGTTGTATTTGATCAGGAATCCGGCAGTGGTAGAGAGAGCTTGGACAACCAGCATGCTATTGGCGGCCACTTTATATTTCCCGGCCCTGATCAGGATGATGGAGGTAATCGCGAGAACTTCGATAACCGTCAGAGGAACAACGGCTTTTTTAAACTTATCCATATCTGAAGAGAAAAGAAGAAGACCTAAGACGATAAACATGAATAAAGAACAGAAATTGAATATGTACAGAAACCAGGCTCTCTGCTG
>CAYULE010000260.1:0-2632 GCA_964445385.1 uncultured Smithella sp. | reverse complement strand
CTGCTCGTCGAGAATGACGTTGGCGCGTTCCGAGAAACCGAACTTGTCAATGAAAAGACCCAGCCTTGCGGCCATGCCGCCGTGCGGCCAGAAGTCGGCCAGTAAATCAACTTTCTCAATGCCGAGACTTTTGGCCCAGGCTTTTTTACAGGGCACGGAATCCACCGAAAATCCCAGGGGCACGGTGCCACACGACTGGAAGGTTTCAAAGTTGGTTTCCAGCGACTGCATCTGCTTGGCGCAAACTTCCGTCCAGGCCAGTGGATGAAAAGACAACAGAATTTTTCTGTCTGTCAGTGCGGCTGTATCAATCAATGCTTCCGTGTGGCTTTTTAACGAAAAATCGCCAAATGTATCTCCGACTTTAATTCTGGTCATACGATTCTCCTTTTTGCTTTATAGTTTGCGTCAAACCGCGCATTTGGGGTTATTGCATGCAGGGAGCGGTTTTAACCACTCCTGCGGGTGGCAAGACCGTTCCCTGCGGAACATTACCCGGTCATCACCGGATAATCCGTATAGCCTTTGGGTCCCGGCGTATAGAAGGTGGCGGTATCCCATTTATTCCACGAGGCGCCGGCAGCGATTCGTTCGACCAGATCGGGATTGGCCAGATAGGGTTTCCCGAAAGCCACAGCGTCGGCAAGACCATCCAGAATGACCTGTTTGCCGCTTTCGGCCCGGAAGCCGCAGTTAATAATCAGTGTGCCTTTGTAGCGGGGACGAAAATGTTTGGCCACTTCCTTCACCGCGTAGGGAACATTGTCCACCGGCGCCAGGGGTTCCGTAAAGTGGACATAAGCCAGATTGGAATAATCATTAAGCCGCTCAACAATATGTTCAAATGTAGGGATGGTGTCTTTATCCATCGTGATGCCGAAAAATCCGTGCGCGGAGGGATTGAGCCGGACGCCGACCCGGTCGAAACC
Organism: uncultured Smithella sp.; assembly: GCA_964445385.1. Taxonomy (GTDB): domain Bacteria; phylum Desulfobacterota; class Syntrophia; order Syntrophales; family Smithellaceae; genus UBA8904. The sequence goes on along the minus strand of CAYULE010000260.1, from coordinate 1,703 downwards.
GATGGCCTGACCCACTTCGCGCAATGTTTCGAAAAAGAAACGCGCCTTGTTCTCATGTGACCCGCCGTATTCATCGGTGCGGACGTTGGCGCAGTTGACGAAAAACTGATGGAACAGATATCCGTTGGCGGAATGAATTTCCACACCATCGAATCCCGCGGTGATGGCATTTTGGGCCGCCCGACGGAAATCCTGCTCGGTGTTATGAATTTCGGCAACCGTCAGAGCGCGGGGCTCTACCGTTTCCTTGAAGCCCTGCGCAGTAAAGGCTTTATCATGCGGATTGATCGCCGAGGGCGCCACCGGCGGCTTGCCGTCATGAAAATCGGGATGGGATATCCGGCCCACATGCCAGAGTTGACAAAAAATGTGGCCACCTTCCTGATGGACGGCTTTTGTAACCAGTTTCCACCCTTCCACTTGTGCGGGGCTGTAAATTCCCGGTGTGTTGATGTAGCCCACGGCTTCCTGGGAAACCTGTGATCCTTCCGTGATGATCAGGCCGGCGGAAGCGCGCTGGGTATAGTATTCGGCAATCAGCGGCGTGGCTTTGTTTTCGGGGTTATCCGCGCGGCTGCGCGTCATGGGGGACATAAAAATCCGGTTGGGAAGCTCCATTCGGCCAATCTTAATCGGTTTTAATAAAGTGTTGATCATGGTGTCCTCCAGTATTTAAGCATGTCTGTTTAAAACGACTGTTTATTGTAAAGGTCGGACAAGATTAATCTTACGAAAGCCAGAAACAAATTTTCGATAGTACGTACACTATAATGGCGGTTGATGATTGATGTCAAGATTTTTAAATGAACGCAGTGGCGAAGCTTTTACTTCAGCATCAGGCTGGCGTTCTCTCGAGTGACCTTCAGGTCAGAAGAGGAGGTTGGTCTTCAACCTTACTCTATCGACATCAGTGATTGCCAGCGTTCCCACTCGGTTGCGTGCGGCAGGCCGCGGTCGATAATCAGTTTTACGATCCGTTCTTCATTGAATCTCAGATAAGGATTGATCCGGCGTTCATCAGCCAGTGTAGAATAGATAAAATCCGGTTCATAATTTTGCCGGAACCGCTCGATATCCTGATTTTGCGGCTCCAGATGCCGGGCGAAAGCCAGCGAATCGCGGACATAGTCATGTCCCGCAAAAATACGCGTATCATCCGGCAGGCTCATCAGGCGCTTGATGGATTCAAAAAATCCTTTCAGGTTGCCGGTAAAACAATTACCAATCGTCGCGTTAAACAGCGTGTCACCGGTAATCAGGTTATGGCCTGCGTGAAAACAAATGGAGTCTTCGGAATGCCCCGGCGTCCGGTAAACAACAACGGGTTCGTTGTCAATCAGGATCGTCTCGTTATCGATAAGCTTCGCGCAATCCAGAAACCCGGCTTTTGTTTTTGCAAGCAGGTGATCGTCGCCCGGGGTATGATCGTAATGCCGGTGGGTGTTGGTGACATACCGGAGCGTCAGATTGTATGATTTGAGAAACGTCAGGATTTCCTGCCATGCACCACCATCGATGGCCATAGCTTCCGTCTTGCCGTAAAGAAGATAACCCAGGTTGTCTCCGTAGTGAAACTGTTCGATATTGAGCATACGCAGTCCTTTATTTTACAATACTGAATATTTCTTTCGCCTTCGGATCTGCCGCTGTGCGCAGGAGTTCAAACAAAACCATCTCCGTAGACGTCAGAAGCGCGCCGGCGC
>CAYULE010000259.1:0-3864 GCA_964445385.1 uncultured Smithella sp. | reverse complement strand
TTAATCAAGGTAATCAGTTCCTGAAAAACCGGCAGAACATCCGTGCGGAACCTTCCGGCCACACAGACGTACATGATGTCATCGCCGAGTTTCAGCGTTCCCTCATTGATCCAGGCCCGGATGTCCACAATTCCTTCCGTGTTTTTAAAACGGCTTACGGCTTGATCCAGCGCCGCCTGGTCAAAAGAAAGCTTCATTCCCCCGACGTGTTCACCCTTTTTCGATGTGGCGCGCACAATGCCGTTGTGGACCAGAATCATGCCGAGCTGGTCGGGTGGACATGATTTTTTGATTTCCGAAATCCATTGATCAATCATGAAATACCTCCGGGTTAATTGTTGTTGTGGCTCTGACCGGACGCGCTGTTTTTATCCGTGATCAGTCGGGACAGCTTCAGGGAAATCTGCGCGGCTAATGCTTCGAGCAAATCGGTCTTCATGTCCGGCGCGTAACGATTGGCGTCCGCGTCGCCGTTATTCCAGGTCCCGATGATCTGTCCGTCAATCGCAAATGGGACAACGGCAATGGATTTAACAAAAAATTTCCGGCTGCGCGGCAGCAACCGGTAGAAAGGCTGCAAATCCTTATTGGCGAGAACGGGTTTCATGCCCGTGGGGAGAATGTTTTCAAACCCTTCCTGCGAGATGACGGAAAATCTGCTTTTCAAAATATTCGATAATTCTAACTCGTTGATCACTGGCGTGGCGTTTTCATGATCAATGAGTGTCAACCATACAAAGGGTACGGAAAATTCTGTTTCAACACCCTCCAGGAGAATTTCAAAGAGTTCCGCAATGCTTTCCGATGACACAATACATTCTTCTATTTTTTTGAAACGCATGGCAATGATATCGTTGATGCCCTTCATGTCTTCTTCGTTACTCATGGACTTCTCCCTTCCCATCGGGCGTAAATCACTGCATGATCGGACGGCTTTTCGGCAAGCCTTGTCGCCAGATCAATGGTGCATTCCGCGGATTTTGCTGCCAGTACCTTTGTAGCCAGAATATGATCAACGCGCCAGCCCAGATTGCGGCCAACGGAATCGCGGACGCGGTAGTCAAAAAAAGTATACTGCCCCGGTTCATCGGGATGATGTCTGCGGAAAACATCCGTCAAACCCCAGGAGAGGACATCTTCATAGGCTTTCCAGACTTCCGGGTTAAAAGAAACATGCCCCATGATTCTCTTGGGGTCATGGACGTCGATGTTCTGGGGCGCGACGTTAAAATCGCCACAGAGAATGATTTTCTGATCCGGCTTGAAATTCTTTTGCAGATAATTTTTCAGGCGGCCGAGCCACGCGAGTTTATAGGCAAACTGAGGTTTATCGACATCCTGCCCCTGAGGCACATAGGCGTTTAAAATGACCAGATCATTAAAGGAAGCGACGGCGAGGCGGTCCGGATCAGCCGGATCTTCGGATAGCCCAAAGGACAACTTTTGCGGTTTTTGTTTTGAGGCGATGGCCACGCCATTATATTGCTTATTGCCGCGATAGCTCACCGTGTAGCCCAGCGATTCGAGATCCGCCGCGGGAAACTTGGCGTCTTCAACTTTCGTCTCCTGCATGCAGAAAATGTCCGGCTGATTGTTTTGCAGCCAGGGCAGCACAATATGCAGACGGGAGCGGATGGAATTGACATTGTACGTGGCAATCTTCAAATTTCGGCAAAACCTTTCAGAAATTATTGGTATTTCCTACCATGCCCTGCGATTATGCTCAAGATTTTTTGCGGCAGGTGGTGAAATCGTGTATAAGTTTTCGGGAGAGAGTTAGGAGGATTTAATGGCTGAAAAATCTCCCCTAATGTAATGCGTCTAACGCTTCTTTACATAAAGAAACCTGTGCAGAAATCGTAAGACCAGAATTTTGTCATTCCCGCGCAGGCGGGAATCCAGTGTTGGCTCAGGTTCCTGGATTCCGGGTCAAGCCCGGAATGACAGAAAGGTATTTATGACACACCACATTAACTTCTCCTTTATCAGGGTGGAAGCAGAAACGGGTAATTGAAATTGAAAATGGAAAAAACAGACATCACTATTATCGGAGCCGGCGTTATTGGCCTTGCGATTGCCGCTGAACTGGCGCGTCCCGATTTGAGCGTTTTTATCATGGAAAAAAATCAGGCGCACGGCTACGGGATCAGTTCCCGCAACAGCGAAGTGATTCACGCGGGAATTTATTATCCCGAGGGATCGCTCAAGGCCTCGCTGTGCGTGGAAGGCAACCGTTTGCTCTATGAGCTGGCCATCCAAAACGGCATCCCCCACCGGAAAATCGGCAAACTGATTGTTGCGACCCGGCCGGATGAAGTGGAAGAGCTGGAGCGCCTCTTATCGCAGGGCCGTAAAAACGGCGCAGCCTCTCTGTCTATGATCAGCAAAAATAAAATTACCCGCATGGAACCGAATATTCAGGGCGAAACAGCCCTTTACTCCCCCGAAACGGGCATCATCAGCGCCCATGATCTGATGAATTTCTTTCTGGTAAGGGCACAGGAAAATAAGGCGCATCTGGTCTGCCATACGCGGGTTGTAAATATCGAGAAGGCCGGAGAAAGCTGGATGATCTCGGCTGAAAACGACCGAGGGGAGGATTTTAGATTTTCTTCCTCTGTGGTCATCAACGCCGCGGGACTTTCCTCTGATGCCATTGCCGGCCTGATGGGGAAAAACTATCACCTTCATTATTGCAAGGGCGATTACTGCGGCATTACCGGTGTAAAACCGGGGCTGGTCGGGCGGTTGATCTATCCGGCGCCGCTTAAGAATCATGTGGGATTGGGTGTGCATCTGACCATGGATTTAAACGGACGGCTGAAGCTGGGGCCGGATGCGACATACATCGACCGCGTGGAAGATTACCGTGTGGCGCCTGAAAAGGCCGCTCTTTTTTATGAACAGGCCCGAAGATACCTGCCCTTTCTGCAACCCGAAAATGTTTACCCGGACATGGCCGGCATCCGCCCGAAGCTTCAGGGGCCGAATGACGGATTCCATGACTTTGTCATTCAAGAAGACGCGCCGGGCTTTATCAATCTGGTCGGAATCGAATCACCCGGCCTGACGGCCTCGCCCGCGATTGCCCGGTTTGTCCGGAAGATGTTATGATTTGTTCTAGGTTCTATGTTCAATGTTCTACGTTGGACAGCAGACGCGCGAAGCGCTTCAATTTGCTGAACTTAGAACTTGTTTGCCTGGAACTCTTTTTTATTGACACATCTGGGAGCATCCCCTATAACCTGTTGGCAAAATGTCGAGCCGAACAAGGAGCCTCCATATGAAGAAATATGCAGTTTTAATTGTCCTTTTGGTGATTTTCTCACTGGGTATTTGCGGTTGCAGCAAAGAGGATTCTTCCCAGATTAAAATCGGTGTCATTGCCGAACTGACCGGCGATATTCCCGCGGTCGGCGCGTCCTGTAAAAACGCGGCGGAAATGGCCGCGGCTGAAGTTAACGACGCCGGCGGCATCCAGCTGGGTGACAAGAAATATAAAATCAAATTAATTATCGAAGACAACGCGGGGAAAGCCGATCAATCGGCGTCCTCCGCGCAAAAGCTGATTACTCAAAATAAAGTTCTTGCGATTGTCGGCCCCAACGCCAGCCGCTACGCCTTACCGGCCGCGGAAATCGCCGAAACCAGCAAAGTAGTATTGATCACCCCGTGGTCCACCGCGCCGAAAGCCACGCTGGATTCCAAGACGGGCGCTTCCAAAAAATTTGTTTTCCGTTCGTGCTTTATTGATCCGTTTCAGGGAAGGGTGCTCGCCAAATTTGTTCTGGATAATCTCAAACTGAAAAAGGCGGCGGTTCTGTATGACGTTGCTTCCGAATACAACAAGGGCATTGCCGAAAT
>CAYULE010000258.1:0-3873 GCA_964445385.1 uncultured Smithella sp. | reverse complement strand
GCTCCGCAGATAATCGGGTACTTCACGCCGAACATTTCCGTAATTGCTGTTTTGAACATAAAAGCCTCCTTCATATTTTTAACATTTATTCTTTGTTTCCGTTTTTTTTCGTTTTTCCAAACTTTTTTGAATGTTTTGCTCAACCTGTTTCTGGAAAAGACGCCTTAAGATGTAGTCTCGATAGAATTCGCCGATGCGGGTCAGTTCGGCGGTGATAAGGATGTTTTCTCGTGTGGATTTACCGGCAACAATTTTACGGCGCAGGGCCATTTCTTTTTCGACAATTTTCTTGCCCAGCTCACCCCAGAAAGAGAGCTCGCCCTGTTCCATGCCTAATTTCGTGAGCTTCCGGATGCCGTCTCTGCCCACACGAACGTCGTCCTCATTATAAAGCGGTTCATCTGTGCCGGTTGTGAAAGGAATAAGAACGCCCAGTTTCTCCGCTTTTTTTAACTCTTTTTCCGTCATGCCCGTTGCTTTCAAAAAAGCCTGCCGGTCAAGCAATCCGTGGCCGGTGGGGTCATCCAATCTGAAAACGGCGTTTTCGACTGTTTCCGCTTCCAATAGACTGAGCCCTTCGTCCATACGGCGTAAAATGTTTTTGATCAGATAAAGAGGAAAGTAACGCTTTCCTTTAAGCTCCTGAATGGCGCGCAGTCTGTCAACGCAGGACTCGTCGTAGTAGGCCATTTTTTCATTGACTTTTTCGGGCCTGGGTAAAAGCCCTTCTCCGACATAGTAGCGGATGGTCGAGGCCGGAACGCGGCTTCGTTTTGCTATTTCACCGATTTTCAGTTTCATCATTGCATTCCAAACATTAAAGTTGAGCTTTAATGTTATAATGCGGTTGAAAGCTTTAGTCAAGGAAATAATATCAAGATCAATTACAGAGTAAAAACAAAGGATAAAGTCATTGACAACCATCCGGAAGCTTCCTATACTTCCCGCCGCTTTAAATATTTTTAATTCAGGAGATCGACATATGAAGAATAATCGCTGGTTGATTGCGGCTGTCGCCGCGCTGCTGTTGGGGGTGATGCCTTTTGTTCTGGCCGGAGAAGTTCGGGCGGCCTATCCGGATCGAGCCATTACGATTTTAGTCGGATTTGCTCCGGGAGGCAGTATGGATTTAAGCGCCAGGGCTCTGGCCAAATCGGCGGAAAAGATTCTGGGGCAGCCGGTGGTTGTTGAAAACAAAACCGGCGGTACGGGAACCGTGGCGCTGGCCGCGCTGCTTTCCCAGAAGCATGACGGCTACACGCTGTGCGGCACGCCCAGTTCGGTTTTAATCCGCGTGAGTCAGCAGCAGCAGGTACCGTTCAAGCCGTTTACCAGCTTTCGCCCCATCATCGGTTTTACCGAACCGCAGTTGGGCATTGTCGTTAAAAACGACGCGCCCTGGAAAACACTCAAGGATCTAACGACGGATGCGGCAAAACATCCCGGCAAAATCAAATACGCAACGACCGGTGTGGGCAGCACCACAAACGCAGCCGTGGAAGAAATCGCCGGAAAGGACAAACTGAAACTGATTCATGTCCCCTATAAAGGCAGCATGGAGGCCCTGACCGCGCTTTTGGGCGGGCATGTCGAGTTTGCATCGCTGACCTCGGAGCTGATTCCTGCGGTGAAAGCAGGACAGATCAGGCTACTGGCCGTGATCAGCGAAAAAAGATCGCCGAAATATCCGTCCGTTCCCACCATGAAAGAACTGGGCTATGACTTTGCCAATGACGCCGTCTTCGCCATTGTGGCTCCATCCGATATCGACCCGGCCATTGCCAAAAAGCTGGCTGACGCTTTTGCCGCAGCGGCAAAAACCAAAGAATATCTGGAAACACTCGATAAGATCAACATGATTCCCGTTTATTATGACGGCAAGGCGTTTAACGTATTTTTAAGAACGCACTGGAAAATCATCAACAAGCATATGATCGCCAGCGGCGCCATCAAAGAAGCGGCGACCAAACCAGAGTAACAGATAGGAACATTCAGCATGGACCAGCGCAATCTGATCAGCAGCATATTTTTCTTTTTGTTGGGTACTTGTGTCCTGATGACATCACTCGGGCTGGGGATCGGTTCTTTGAACAATCCCCAGCCCGGTTTTATGCCCTTCTGGATCAGCGTGCTGATCATCATTTTCAGTCTGATCCTTTTTGGCATCGCGTATATTCATCGATCGGTCAGGGTGCGCTGGAAAGATTTGTGGCATCAAATCCACTGGAAAATAAATCTTGTGGCTGTGACCGCCGTGCTTCTTTATATCCTGTTTCTACCCCTGGCCGGTTACCTGATCGCGACAGGTGTTTTAATGCTGATCCTGTTTAAACTGGGCGCCATGAAAACATGGACAGCCTTGCTTGGCGCTATTTTGTCGGTAGGTTTCACGTATGGACTGTTTTACTTCCTTCTGAAAACACCGCTGCCCCGAAGCATTTGGGGATTTTAATCTTTTCTGTAACGGAGAATGGTTTGGACGCGTTAAACGGATTATTCTACGGCCTGTCCGTGGCCTTCGAATTTCATAATCTGTTGTTTATTTTTGCCGGCTGTCTGCTGGGCACACTGGTTGGCGTTTTACCCGGCCTGGGGCCGGTTGGCGCCATTTCCATTCTGCTGCCGTTGACCTTTCAACTGCCGCCCGCGGGCGCGATCTTTATGCTGGCAGGCATTTATAACGGCGCCATGTACGGCGGTTCCACAACCTCCATATTGATCAATGTGCCGGGAGAGGCGGCATCGGTGGTTACCTGTCTGGACGGATACGCGATGGCGCGTCAGGGGCAGGCCGGCGCCGCGCTGGGTATTGCCGTTTTCGGCTCGTTTATTGCCGGCACCGTGGGACTGATCGGTCTGCAATGGGTTGCCGTGCCGCTCTCCACGCTGGCCTTGAAGTTCGGGCCGCCCGAATACTTTGCCATCATCCTGCTGGGATTTACGTTCATTGTTTATCTGGCGCAGCGTTCCATGATCAAGGCCGTACTCATGGCACTGATCGGCATTACGCTCAGTCTGATCGGCCTGGATCCCATTACCGCTCAACAGAGATTCACTTTCGGGAATATTCATTTATTTGAAGGCCTCAGTGTTGTACCGCTGGCGATCGGATTGTTCGGCCTGGCGGAGGTGTTCGCCAATCTGGAGAAAACCGCGTCGGTCAAAATATTGAATGTTAAAATCAAAAATATGTTTCCCCGCAAAAGCCAATGGCTGCAAGCCAAATGGGCGATTGTGCGCGGTACGGTGATTGGTTTTTTTATGGGCATCTTGCCGGGCGGCGGTCCCGTGCTCTCCACGTTTATTGCTTATGGCGTGGAAAGGAGGGTGTCGAAAACACCGGAAAAATTCGGCCAGGGAGCCATTGAAGGCGTGGCCGCGCCGGAATCCGCCAACAATGCCGCCGCATCCACTTCATTTATTCCACTGATGACGCTGGGCATTCCACCCAACGTGGTGCTGGCTGTGCTGTTCGGCGCGTTCATGATTCACGGCGTGACGCCGGGGCCGATGATGATGACGCAGCATCCGGAAATATTCTGGGGCGTGATCGCCAGCATGTATCTGGGAAATGTCATTCTGCTCATTTTGAATCTGCCCCTGATACCGCTGTGGGTGCAAGTGCTCAGGATTCCGGACAAGATTCTCTATCCCCTCATCATCCTTTTTTGTCTGGTTGGTGCGTACAGCATCAACAACAGTGTCTTCGACATCGGCGTCATGCTGCTTTTCGGTGTGGTCGGTTATCTGTTGAAAAAATTCGACTACGAAGCCGCGCCTTTGATCCTGGGCTTTGTCCTCGGTCCCATGTTTGAAGTCAACCTGCGCCGATCCCTGCTGATGTCCGAGGGCAGCTTTGCTATCTTTGTGGAA
>CAYULE010000257.1:0-3879 GCA_964445385.1 uncultured Smithella sp. | reverse complement strand
CGCAGGTTCCATAAATTCAAGATGGTGGGCGTCAATGATGATGGTCTTAAGCTCTCCTTTAGCGATGTCTTTCCAACCAAGCACCGGATCATTATAGGGCCAGACATTTCCTGCCGGTCCACGAAAGAGAGTGATGGGGCTGAAGTAAGGACGCGGTATATAAGAATTCAGGCACTTATTATGGTATTTTAATAGTTCCCTCTCCCGCAATTCCAGGGGAATCGGACGCTTCATCAGCCGGAAAACACTAACCGAAAGGTTCCGAAACCGATTAGTGAAATATTGGAATACCCGTTTCGAAAAATATAGAGGCAAAGGCGTTTTTTGTGTTGCCACTCCTCTTAGACGACTCCTCAATGACGTCCTCCAGTAACGATATCCGTGTGCGCCGGGCCCAACAGAATCGAACAGGACAAGCAAAGCTACCTTTTCACCCTGTTCAGTTAGCTGCTGTGCAATTTCTAAGGCGATCGTACCGCCGAAAGATGCCCCGCCAAGAAAATATGGGCCGGAAGATTGAACAGAACGGATTTCGGCAATATAGTGACTGGCCATTTCCTCCATGGAAGAATGCGGAGAAAGAATCCCATCAAGCCCCCTGGCCTGAAGACCATAAACCGGCTGATCCGGCCCCAGGTGACGGAGCAGAGGGAGATAATTGAGCACATTGCCGCCAATTGCATGAATAAGAAAAAAGGGTGTGCGGTTGCCCGCCGGCTGCATTGGGACGAGGCTCCGCCATTGCTGAACCTGCGAAGAAACAGCGGACATCGCCTCTTGTGAAAGGGCGGCTTGGCCGGCGCCGGGATCAATAAGTTCTGCAAGGGCCCGAACGGTTGGTGACTTGAAAAGAGTCGCCAGGGGTAAGTCAATCCCGGACCATTTGCGGATGCGCACGAAGAGCCGCACCGCCAGGAGCGAATATCCGCCCAACTCGAAAAAATTATCGTCAATGCCAACTCGTTCCACGCGCAACACATCGGCCCATATTGCCGCCAGTGTTTGTTCAACCGGTGTCTTTGGCGCAACATACGTCACCTCCAGCCTGGGCCTGGAATGTTCCGGTGCGGGAAGGGCGCGTCGATCCGCTTTGCCATTCGCTGTGAGAGGAAATTTTTCCATCATCACGTATGTGTTAGGGACCATATAGTCTGGCAGCTTTTCCTTGAGATACTGGCGCAATTCGCTGACAGAAGGTGTTTGCTCTCCTTCCGGTATGATGTAGGCCACCAGCCGCTTGTCCCCGGGAACATCTTCCCGGGCCATGACGACAACATCGCGCACGGCGTCGTGTCCACCCAGCACGGATTCGATCTCGCCAAGCTCGATCCGGAATCCCCGGATCTTTACCTGATGGTCGACGCGGTTGAGAAATTCGATTTTCCCGTCAGGGAAGCAGCAAACCAAGTCTCCTGTCTTGTATAAGCGGGCCCCCGATTGCGTGCCGAAGGGCTGTGGAATAAACATCTCTTTTGTCAGGTCGGGTCTGTTCCGGTAGCCCCGCGCCAGGCCGTCGCCCCCCGTATAAAGTTCCCCCGGCACACCAACAGGAACCGGCTGGAGATGCTTGTCCAGAATGTATACCTCCGTGTTGGCGATGGGCCGTCCGATGGGGATCGTTTTCGTATCCCGGGGCAAGCCTTGCGGGATGGGGTAGCAACAGGTGAAGGTGGTGTTTTCCGTCGGACCGTAACCATTGATGATCTGTGTTCCGGGCAATGCCTCCTGTGCCCGCAGTACGTGGGGCGCCGACAACTGTTCCCCTCCGATCAACAATTGAGAGATTCCCCGCAAGGCCTGAGGATCTTCATCGATAACCGCGTTGAACAGTGAGGAGGTGAGCCACAAGGTAGTGACGGAGTGCCGGCGAATGATGCCCGCAAGCTTATCGGCGCTCGGCACACCCGCGGGGTAGATGACACACATAGCGCCGTTCAACAGTGCCGCCCACAATTCAAATGTGGACGCGTCAAAGGATATCGGCGCCATTAGAAGGAAGGTTTCCTTTTCATTCAGCCTTGCGTAATTCGTGTTGATAACCAGGCGCACCACACCGCGCTGAAGGACTTCAACCCCTTTGGGTGTCCCGGTAGACCCCGAGGTATACATCACATAGGCCAGGCTATCCGCCGAAGAGCAAACCGGAACGTTCTGGTCACTTTCTCCGGCAATCGTCGCCCATTCCGTATCCAGGCACAGCATTTTCAGAGGAAAAGCCGGAAGGGCTGAAATCATCCTGCTTTGTGTCAGCAATACCGATATATCGGTGTCTTCCACCATGAAAGCGAGACGCTCTTTCGGGTACGATGCATCCAGCGGCGCGTACGCCCCGCCGGCCTTGAGTATCCCCAAGAGCCCCACCACCATTTCCATGGAGCGTTCCATGCAGATCCCTACCAGTACCTCGGGGCCCACACCAAGCTTTTTCAGATAACGGGCCAACTGGTTTGATCTGCGGTTGAGTTCTCTGTAAGTCAGCCGCTGATCCTCAAAGGTCATGGCTATAGCATCCGGGGTCCGCTCCACCTGTTCCTCAAACAACTCATGGATGCATTTGTTCCGGGGATAATTTGTCTGTGTGGCATTCCACTCAACCAGAAGCTGATGGTGCTCGGGTTCGGTAAGGATTGGCAGCTCGGACAGTCGTGCATCCGGATTGGCAATGATACCCTGTAATAAAGTCTGAAAATGCCCGAACATACGTTTGATAGTATCGCCGTCAAACAAATCGGTATTGTATTCAATAGAATTGGTAAGGCCCTCGGGGCCTTCTGTAATCTCCAGGGTCAAATCAAATTTGGCCGTATCCGTTTCGGCCTCCAGGGGACGAATCGTTAACCCGGGAAGCTGTAAAGTCTCCGTGTGAGTATTCTGGAAGACAAACATGACCTGAAACAATGGGTTATAACTCAGATCCCGGGACACCTGAAGTTCTTCGACTAACTTATCAAACGGCAGGTCCGGATGAGCAGAGGCGCCCAAAGCTACTTCCCGCACCCGTTTCAGCAGTTCCCGAAATGTGGGATCGCCAGACAAATCGGTACGCAAAACCAGCGTGTTTACAAAAAAACCGATCAATCCTTCTATCTCGGCTCGATTACGATTGGCGTTAGCCGAACCAACGATGATGTCCTCCTGGCCTGTATAGCGACTCAGCAGGGTCTGAAAGGCTGCCAAAAGCGTCATGAACAGCGTGACGCCTTCTCGTTGGCTCAATGCTTTGATCGCTTGATTCAGAGACTTGGATAAAACCCGTGTTTGTCTCTTTCCCCGGTAGGTTTGAACCGCTGGCCGTGGATGATCCGTCGGCAATTCCAGAATGGGAATATCTCCCCCAAGCTGCTCCTTCCAGTAGGAAAGCTGAGACTCTAACACCTCACCTTGTAACCATTCCCGCTGCCATTCCGCAAAGTCTGCATACTGAATGGGAAGTTCCGGAAGCGAAGGGACGGTACCCTGCGCAAAGGCCTCATAAGACGACGCTATTTCCTGTACGAGTATTCCGCTGGACCAACCATCCGTGATGATGTGGTGCAGAGTCAAGAGCAGGATGTGTTCTTTATCGCTTAAGCGCAGCAGGTTAACCCGCAGCAATGGACCTCGTGCCAGATCAAATGGCTTTCGGGATTCTTCTGCCATCAGGCGGCCGGCCTCACCCTCGCGAGCCGTCTCCGGGAGGCCAGTGAGATCGATCACGGGCAGAGAGATCGATCCCGTTTCCGCAATGCACTGCATTGGATTTTCCTCCACCATGGGAAAAGTCGTACGCAGTGATTCGTGGCGGGAGATGATGGCCTCAAAGGCTTGGTGTAAAGCCGCCACGTTTAAGTCACCGCTCATCCGAAATGCCTGAGGAATATTATATAGAGGGCTGCCCGG
>CAYULE010000256.1:0-3903 GCA_964445385.1 uncultured Smithella sp. | reverse complement strand
CCACCACCGCCACCGCCACCGCCGCCACCCACGCCTACACCTATTGGCGCCACGGCCGGGCTCCTCGGCAGTGGTCTGGTTGTATTGATCGGGCTCCGAAGAGTATATAAGAAGAAGGCTTCTTTAAAGCGATAAGCAGACGCAGGGAGGATTAGCGAGCTTTACAAAGCTACATAAAACCAACAATATTGTCATTCCCGCGCGGATTGGCGAGGAACATGCCCGTAATTAAATCTAAAATAATTCAAATACTTACCCATGTCATGGGACGATTGCAGACCCAGTCAGCATCCTGGATTTGTGGATGAGTGCGCCGGCAGCCATCGCAAGAACAGTGGCCGCGATTTTAAACAAAGCAGGATTCAGCTTGTTGATTTTGTGTATACTCTGCGGGCTGGTCATTGTCCGATCCACAATGGCGGATAATATCCTGCGTATTGATGAAGAGGTCTTAAAAATAGCTGAGGAAAAATGCGACAAAAATGCACCGGCGCGAATGATAGCCTGGCAAAATCTCGTGCAGGAGGAACAGGGTAAAACGGACCTGGAAAAGCTCAACAGGGTCAATATATTTTTCAACAGACTTTTCTATGTGGATGATATCAGACTCTGGGGCGTAAAAGATTACTGGGCGACGCCGATAGAGTTTCTTTGCAAAGGGGCCGGGGATTGTGAAGAGTATGCCATTGCCAAATATTTTACCTTGAAAGCCACAGGGGTCCCGGACAAGAAATTGAAAATCGCCTATGTAAAATCCATCCGGCTGAATCAACCTCATATGGTGCTCGCCTATTACAGTACCCCCGGAGATGAACCGCTGATCCTTGACAATCTTACCAGTTTGATAAAGCCCGCTTCGCAACGGAAAGATTTAGTGCCCATATTCAGTTTCAATGGCAGCGGACTCTGGATGGCTCAGCAACGCGGGCGGGAGAAGTCCACCTCCGGTATGCGGCTCAAGAAATGGGATAACCTCCTCAAAAAAATGTCGGGAAACAAATTTTGAAATAAAATATAAGGATACAGAAAATGACTCTATATCGTCAGCTTATTATTTTTACTTTGGCCCTGTTCCTTGTCCTCTTTACCGGGACATGGCTGGTCACGTTTGAAAGCACCCGTTCTTTCCTGATCAATCAGCTGGAATCACACGCGCAAGACACGGCAACATCACTGGGAATTGCGATTTCGCAATACGCGGCCAAAAATGACCAGGCCAGTATGGCAAGCATGGTCGACGCGGTTTTCGATCGTGGATATTATCAAACGATCAAATTCACCAGCATAGACGGAAAGGTCATTGCCGAGCGCACTCTCGCTGTCACCGTCGAAAACGTACCGTCCTGGTTTGTTGATGTGATGCCCCCCCTGGTCGCCCCGGTGGCAAACGCAAATGTCATGGATGGATGGCGTCAGGTTGGAACCATTCACGTAAAAAGTCATTCCGGATACGCCTATCATGCCCTGTGGCAGGACAGCGTCAGGATGACCCTGTGGTTTTTTGCCTGCGGTATTTTCGTCCTCCTGGTCGGAGGGTTTGGACTGCGTATACTTTTGCGGCCACTGAAGCTTGTGCAGCAGCAGGCAGACGCGATCTGCAGAAAAGAGTATGAAACGCAAGAGCACCTGCCGCGGACAACGGAGCTTCGGCAAGTGGTTATCGCCATGAACAGGATGACGAAAAAAGTAGAAGAGATGATCAACGAACAGGTCGTTTTCGCCGAGGGATTCCGGGAGCGCGCTTATCACGATTCATTGACCGGTTTGGGAAACCGCCGCTATTTTGAGGCTCAAATACGGGCATGGCAGGAGCAGCGTGACGTCATCACGGGAGGAATCCTTTTCCTGGTCCAGATCCATGATCTGCAACAGCTTAACCAGCGCAGAGGACTGCAGGCCGGTGATGAATTATTAAAAACAGCAGCACGCGTCTTAACTGAGATAGCACAACCCTATGCCCACCATGTTCTCGCCCGCCTCACCGGGGGAGATTTCGGTGTTTTTCTCCCCAACACACCGGCCTGGGATGCAAAACAGATTGCGGCAGATATGGCAAACGCCTTAAGCCTGCTTGCCGCGCAAAAGATAGCCAACGCGGATAATGTAGCCCATATCGGCGCCGTCACCTATAGTATTCCCACGCCCCTTGGCTCTTTGCTGGCTGAGTCCGATCTGGCATTGCGAACAGCGCAACAGACAGGGCCCAATGGATGGCACGTCCGGGCGATCACGGAAGAGACGGAGAAACTGCCCGATGGAGAACAGCAATGGAAAATCATCCTTGAAGATGCCTTAAAAGCTCGGAGAATCCGGCTTGAAGTTCAGCCCGTAACAAGAACCGCAGACAGGAAGGAAATCCTTCACCTGGAGATCTTTTCGAAGATTATGCGGGAAGATGGCAGGGAATTTCGCGCGGAAATCTTTTTACCCTTTGCCGAGCGTTTAGGGCTTGTGCCTCTCCTGGACCGCATCGTTCTGGAAGAAGTCATGCGCCTCGATCGCCGTCAGCTCGGCGTTGACACCGTGGCCGTCAATATATCTTCGAGCTCTCCGAACGACCCAACCTTCCGGAAATGGATAGATGAGGCACTAAAGGCTCTTCCTCCATCAGCTCCTCGTCTTACCTTTGAATTCACCGAATTCGGAGCCATCCGCAATCTGGATTCGATCAAGGCGTTCCGGGATTCCATCAAACCATGGGGCCACGCCATATCGCTCGATCATTACGGGCAGAGTCTTTCCAAACTTGGCTATCTGCGGTCACTTCGTCCGGATTTTGTAAAAATTGATCGCGCATACACGGAAGAACTGAAAGATGCGGCAAGCGACAGCCGATTTTACTTCAGCTCTCTTGGCAACGTCGCCCACAGCATTGATATCAAGGTGATCGCAGTGGGAGTGGAGACGGAAGATCAGTGTAAACTCCTTAAAGAGTTTAACGTGGATGGCATACAGGGGTATCTCATTGATCGCCCGACAGCGATTGCAGAATACCTTACCCGGGGCTAACCCGTCACAATTTCATATCAGACGCACCCATCGCCGGCGATCTTATGGACTGCTCGACGCATGGCTTTTGTGTGCCTGCGCCGCCCAGGCTTTGTCACTTTTGCAAAATCTTTACTGAGCTGTTCCGGCTAAGCGGGATGTGGGAAAAGCTACTCGACGCAACAAGAAAAACAGGAAGCGTTTAATTCAGTGAAAGCTCAAACAATATAAAAAGCGAAAACAGGCATAAAAAACAAAAAGATGTTGCAAACAAAAAGATGTTCAGATAAAAGCAAAGTGCTCTGTAATATTCGGCACATAATCACGATTACCGTGAACAGGCATTTGTCAGCAATTGTGATCATACTGAATGTAAAACTTGATTGTGCAAGTGCTCTGTAATTCAGGGAGCGGAGCTGTCTCAAGACCACCCACCAATCCATTCGCAGAGGTTTGAATATCCGTATTTTCCACATAGCAAACAATTTACCCATTCTTCAAACTGGTTATTAATGAAAGAAACTAAACCATACGTCCATAGTTTTTCTTCCCCCTTAATAAAGGGGGACTGAGGGGGATTTTTACGGTGCAACCTGGAATAAAATCTCCCCTACCCCCTCTCGCGTCACCTTCAGGTGATTTAAAAAGAGGGGAATTAAATATATACCACCAACGAAACCTTTGCTGGCATTGAAGTTTCTCAGGAGGGTGTACAGCAATTCTGGTCTGTCATTGCGAACGAAGTGAGCCCTTTGCATAACTACATAAAACAAACAATATTGTCATTCCCGCGGAAGCGGGAATGACGGGAAAAAAGGCATTTTCAAAGCTCTCCACGATTTCTTCTTCCCCCTTAATAAAGGGGGACTGAGGGGGATTTTTACGGTGCAGCCTTGAATAAAATCTCCCCTACCC
>CAYULE010000255.1:0-3928 GCA_964445385.1 uncultured Smithella sp. | reverse complement strand
AAGCCAGCTCTGCAAGGTGTTCCCCAGATAGACTTCTTCTAAAAAACCCATCATCTTTTCCTGTTCATGTCATGTTCATCATTAATTTAATTTGCGAATTTTCCGGGATCGCTCAATCGATAAGCAATGATTTACTGTTCTGGAATAACTAAAACAGGCAGCAGCGCCTCATCAATGATATTCACGTCTTCGCTGTCAAACACCGCTGAATAAAGCTTACCGCGGTGTTTATGTCCAACCATAATCAGATCGATTTGATGTTCCTGAGCATAACGGACAATTTCTTCCGCTGTGTTCCCTCTGGAAATGGCGTAGATAATGTCCAGGTTTTCCAATAAGGATTCGGGTACGGTTTCCTTGACTTTCAAGGCAACCGCGTCTTCCCGGTCCGTTGGATGACGATAACCGGCCTGCGGATCATTGATATAGACGATGTGAATCCGGCTGTTAAACATCTTTGCGAATTCCAGAGCGTAAACGATGGATGTAATATTCTCATCGTTGAGATCAATCGCGTATAATACATTTTGAAAATCCTTCATGAAGGCCTCCGTGATGATGCGCCGCAATTACTCCCGGATACGTTTCTTGAGTTCTTTGATTAAATGATTAAGCAGATCGCCGGCGTCGGCCGCGATGGCGACGTCGGCCATTTTCATCATGGTCGCCTGGGGATTTTTATTGACCGCAACAATAAAATTCGCATCGCCCAGGCCCGCCGTGTGCTGAATCGCCCCGCTGATGCCGAAGGAAAATAGAATTTTCGGTTTGATATGTTTTCCCGCCTGCCCGACCAGAGCGTCGTGATTCGCCCATCCCGCGTAAACCACCGGGCGCGTCGCGCCGACATCACCGCCTAAAAGTCTGGCCAGTTCGTCAAGCTTTTTGAAATTGTTTTTATTGCCCATACCGCGCCCCCCGCATACAATCACCGTTGCATTTTCAATGGTGTGCCCTTTTTGCGCCGCCCTTTCATACTCCACCAGACGAACCCTGGGCACAGGCAGATTGGCCGGCAGCGGCAGACGCTCCACTATCGCGGTTCTTTCATAATTGTGCGGTATTTCCTTGAAAGTGCCGGGACGCACGGTGGCCATCTGCGGGCGGTGTTTTTCCGTGACGATTTCCGCAAGCATGTTGCCCCCGAACGAAGGCGCAATTTGAACCAGCAGTCCTTCAGGGGTCATATCCAGGCCAACGCAATCGGCGGAAAGCCCTGTCTTCAGGCGTTTGGCCAGCCTGGGCGCAAATTCCCGGCCGAAATCCGTCGCGCCGATCAGGATAATGTCGGGGTCTCTTTCTTTGGCCAGTATTTCAATCAGCGCCAGAAAATTCTCCGTGCTGTAACTGGTCAGCGACGGATGGTCAATCGCCAGTACGCGATCCGCGCCGTGCGCGGTATATTCCATAATCCATTCTTCAATATCATGACCGAACACGACCGCGCAGACTTCCGCTTTCAGCGTTTGTGCCAGATCCACCGCTTTGGAAATCAGTTGCAGCGTAACGCGATTTTGATAATAGTTGCGGTAATCGCCGAAAACCCAGATGCTTTTTTGTTTTTTACTCATATCCGAATCATCCGTGCCTGATGCTGTATTTACTTTTTGGCCTCAATGGATTTGCCGATGGCCGCGCCGATTATTCTTTGATACTTGTCGAGAAATTCGCCTGCGGCATTCGCCGCCGCACCCGTGATCACCACATTTTCCTTTTGCGCTTTACGAATAAACACTTTGCGTACTTTGGTGCGGGAGCCCCTTCCGGCCAGGCCTGCGGGCGTGACGCCCAGCTTGTCCGCATTGAGTACGGAAATACCCGCCTGGGTAAAAGCCTTTTCCAGACCGGCAAATGAAACGTAACGCGGTTCATATCTCTCCATGGAAATGGTAACCAGCGCCGGAAATTCCATTTCCAGCGTTTCGCGGAAATTGTCGACCAGACGGCGCACTCGCAACGTCCGTCCGGAAATGTCCAGGTTTTCCACGTAAGCCGCCGCCGGCAGGTTCAACTCTTCCGCCAGTTGCGGACCGACCTGAGCGGTTTCGCTGTCCGACGTATAAGCGCCGCATAGAATCAGATCACAACCGGGAACTTCTTGCGAAATCGCCGCAGCCAGGATGGAAGAGGTGGCGTATGTATCGGAACCGGCAAAAATCCGGTCACACAGTAAGATGCCGTGATCCGCGCCCATGGCAAGGGCTTCGCGCAGAACTTCTTCAGCCGCAGGCGGCCCCATGGTCATCACCGTGATCAACGCGCCTTCTTTTTCCTTGATTTGCAGCGCCGCTTCCACCGCGCGCTTGCAGGCCGGGTTCATCATCCCCGCCGCCAGGTCACGCCTCAGCGAACCGGTTTTTTCATCCCAGGGCAGTTCGGTGACCATCGGCACCTGTTTAATACACACCAAAATCTTCAGCATAAAGGTTCACATGACCGGTTGAGAAAGTATAGCGCGGGCGATGACCATGCGCTGGATTTCGCTCGTGCCTTCGTAAATTTCCGTAACCTTGGCGTCCCGGAAGTATCGTTCCACATCATATTCCTTGCTGTAACCGTAACCACCGTGAATCTGGACAGCCAGCGACGTCACTTTGGCTGCCACCGTGCTGCAATACAGTTTGGCCATTGACGCCTCACAGCCGAATGCAGCCCCCGTGTCTTTAAGCTCGCAGGCGCGATAGAGCAGCAGGCGCGCGGCCATGATTTCCGTGGCCATGTCGGCAATATAATTTTGAATGGTCTGCTGGGAGGCGATGGGCTTTTTGAACTGTTGTCTTTCCTTGGCATATTTGACCGCCGCTTCCATTGCGCCCTGCGCGATGCCCAGCGCCTGAGCGGCCACGCCGATCCGGCCATTATCCAATGTCGTCAGACCGATCTTCATGCCGTCGCCGAGTTTTCCCAGGAGGTTCTTTTCCGGCACAGGACAGTCTTCAAAAAACAGCGACGAGACGGGATTGGCACGCATGCCGCAAAGATCTTCCAGTTCGCCGCGCAAAAATCCAGGAAATTTACTCTCAACGATGAAAACGCTGCTTTGCAGCTTATGATCGGGTGATGACGTTAAGGCAAAAATTAAAGCGACGTCGCAGACCCCGCCGTTGGTGACAAAAATTTTTGTGCCGTTTAAAATGTAATCCGAACCTTTTTTGACCGCTGTGGTTTCCACACTGCCCGCGTCGGAACCGGCGTTGGCTTCCGTCAGACTGAACGCGCCTATCGTGTTTCCCGCGGCCAGTTGCGGCAGATATTTTTCTTTCTGATCCTGGTTGGCAAATTGTAAAAAAGGATACACGGCCACGCCGTTGTGGACCGTGACGCACAAACCCACCGCCGCGCAGACACGGGAGATCTCTTCCACCACAATAGCGGCGCTGATGGAATCCAGAGCCGCACCGCCGTACTCTTTGGGAGCTTGCAGACCGAAATAGTTGAGGTCTCTCATCTTGGCGATAATATCGCGCGGAAATCTTCTCTGCTGATCAATCTCCGCGGCAATGGGCGCCAGTTCCGTTTCGGCGAAATGCCGCGTGGAATTGCGGATCAGTTTATGTTTCATGCACGGGTTAAATTGCAAAATCTATCTCCCAGGCAGGGGCATGACGCATGGTGCCTCTACCCTCATAATTCGATCATGAAATTTCATCTGGCATATAGAAAAAAGACGAGGTAAAGTCAATCAAAGATTATCATTTCTTGCAGGACCTGTTCCCCGAAAAGCCCGTAATCAGGAGCGGCCAAGCGTGCTTTTCATTTCAGCCAGTTTCGCTTTATCCAGATAATATTTGCGATCACCGGTTTTGCAAACAAGTCCTTCGGATATCAGCAGATTGAGTGCTTTAGGGCGTAGATTGCCGGTGCCTACCCGAAAGAAATTTTTTCGTTCGTCCTGAAGTTTAATGGCCCGGCTCTCCTTAAAAGCCCC
>CAYULE010000254.1:0-3970 GCA_964445385.1 uncultured Smithella sp. | reverse complement strand
ATTCAATCCACTTTCAATAATACCATTATTACGATTACGGACATGACCGGAAATGTTATCTCCTGGTCATCTGCCGGATTACAGGGTTTCAAGGGTTCACGAAAGAGTACGCCTTTTGCGGCACAGATGGCTGCGGAAGACGCAGTGCGCAAAGCCAAAGATCAAGGTATGCGTCGTGTTCAAGTATATATAAAAGGTCCGGGTGCCGGACGAGAGTCGGCTTTGCGTTCTTTACAACTGGCCGGATTGACCATTACCATGATCCGCGACGTCACGCCTGTTCCGCATAACGGCTGTAGGCCGCCGAAGCGACGCAGGGTATAAACAGATAATTTATTTTAAGAATGATTTGAGATTAAAGGGAGGCGTTTTTTGGCAAGATATACGGATTCCTCATGCAGGTTGTGTCGCCGTGAAGGCTTAAAGCTTTTTTTGAAAGGCGATCGTTGTTATTCGGAGAAATGTTCCTTTGAAAGAAGAGGCTACGCTCCGGGAGATCATGGTCAGTCCCACAAGAAACAGCAGTCGGACTATGGTACTCAGCTGCGCGAAAAACAAAAGCTTAAAAGAATGTACGGGCTTTTAGAGAAACAGTTTCACGGCTACTTTGAGAAAGCTGATCGGCAGAAGGGCATCACGGGTACCAATTTGCTGGTGCTTCTGGAGCGCAGGTTGGATAACATGGTGTTTCGCCTTGGTTTCGCCAATTCAAGAGTTGAAGCAAGACAATTGATCAGCCACAGTCATTTTTTGATCAATGGCAAAGCAGTCAACATACCTTCTTACCTGCTGAAAGCAGGAGATGAAGTCACGATTAAAGAAGGTTCTCGTAAGATTAATCGTATACTGGAAGCAATGGAAACCGTCGCGAGGCGCGGTGTGCCACATTGGCTGGGATTGGATAAAGATAACTTTAAAGCGACGATCAAAATGCTGCCGGTTCGTGAAGATTTAACCATGCCGGTGCAGGAACAGCTTGTTGTCGAACTTTATTCGAAGTAAGCAAATAAAATATTAAATAAACCAGCTTAAGGGTGGGGTTAATTATGCAGAGAAACTGGTCGAGTTTGATTCGTCCCAAACGTGTTGATGTTGATGAAGCAACGCATACACGGTTCTATGGAGAATTTACAATTCAGCCTTTGGAAAGAGGATTTGGAATAACGCTGGGCAACGCCTTAAGAAGGGTATTATTATCTTCCATTCAGGGAGCAGCGATTACTTCTATAAAGATTGATGGTGTCTTACACGAATTTTCGACGATTCCCGGAATCAAGGAAGACGTTACTGATGTTATTTTAAATCTGAAGGGCGTTCGCTTTAAACTGGGAGCGGCCGATACAAAAATCGTAAGATTTAATGTGACCAACGCAGGTGTTATTACGGCCGGCGACATTATCACGGATGGAACCATTGAGGTATTAAATACCGATCATTACATTGCAACACTGTCGGGTGGCGGATCATTTAAGGCGGAAATGGTCGTAAAAATGGGCAAAGGATATACCGCTGCGAAAAAGGAACTGGAGCCCGATCAGCCGGAAGGAACCATTAATATAGACGCTATTTATTCGCCGATTAAGAAAGTGAACTATGTTGTTTCGCATGCTCGTGTTGGACAGATCACGGATTATGATAAATTGGTGATGGAAGTCTGGACCGACGGTAGTCTTAATCCCGGCGATGCCATGGCCTATGCAGCTAAAATATTAAAACAGCAGCTGGATGTCTTCATTAACTTCGAAGAAGTCGAAGAAGAGATTTTGCCGGAAAAAGAAGATGAAAAAGGAAACGTCAACGAAATTCTGACGAGGTCTGTTGAGGATCTGGAACTTTCCGTGCGTTCGGCCAATTGCTTGAAAAATGCGGGGATAAATACGATCGGAGAATTGGTGCAGAAGACAGAAGCGGATATGCTTAAAACAAAAAATTTCGGTCGCAAGTCACTCTCCGAAATAAAGGATATTCTCAACGAATATGGTCTTGTTTTTGGAATGAGGCTGGATATCAATCCGTAAAAGACAGCGATATGAATCAAGTGACGTAGAGAAAAGCAGGATTTGACAGAGAGGAAAGGAAAATTTAGCAATGTATCATGGTAAGGCGGGCAGAAAATTAGGACGAACGTCCAGCCATCGGGAAGCCATGTTTCGCAATATGGTGACGTCGATTATAAAACATGAAAGTATTCGAACGACGGATACAATGGCCAAGGAAGTGCGTAAGCTTGCGGATAAAATGATTACGCTGGGTAAGAGGGGCGACCTTCACGCGCGACGTCAGGCGTTATCAGTTGTCCGGGATAAAGACATGGTTGGTAAACTTTTCGGAGAGCTAACCGAACGATTCAGAAATCGTGCGGGAGGTTACACGCGCATTGTCAAAGTCGGTTATCGCTTTGGCGATAACGCGCCTGTTTCCATTCTGGAATATCTTCCGGATGAGAAGAAGAAAGAAAAGGCAAAACCGAAGAGAAAAGCAAAGGAAAAGAAAGCTGAGTAATTAATTATATTGAGCAATAAAAAGGCAGGGTGGAAACCCTGCCTTTTTTTGTGGTTGTTTTTAAGAAATAAAAAATGTATTTTATGATAAATAACCGGAACTGAAATTATTGATTCAGTGAGGTTGAATATTTGCAAGATGGTAATAATTTATCCTTACAATACCAAGTTCAGTAAATTCAGAATATGGAGGATGCTTTATGGCAGAGAAAAAAATCGGCGAAGTGGTCAAATTCTTTGCAAAGCCTTCGGTTGCCGCTGTTCATATAACGGAAGGTGAATTGCAGGTTGGTGACAGCATTAAATTTTCCGGTCATACGACTGAATTTACCGATGTTATTGAATCCATGGAAGTAGATAATAAAACGGTTCAAAAAGCTGTCGCCGGCGATTCCATCGGACTCAAAGTATCGGATCGTGTGCGCCCTGGCGATGAGGTATTTAAAATCATAGCGGATTAATTGTTGCATTGTTTAATCTTTAAGGGACGGCAGCTCATCATGCTGTGGATGGTGAACTTTGCGAAATAATCTTGAAAATGGCTTGTGAACATGGCGAAAATCCTGATTGTCGATGATGAAAAAGATATTGCTGACCTAGTATCCTACAATCTGGAGCGGGAAGGCTTTTCTACGATAAAAGCGTTTGATGGTGGCAAGGTTCTCGCTATCGTTAAATCACAGAAACCGGATCTGATTATTCTGGATTTGATGCTTCCCGGTATGAACGGATTGGACATCTGTAAAAGCATTCGCGCCAATCCTGAAATGGCCCATGTGCCGG
The DNA here is from genome assembly GCA_964445385.1 of uncultured Smithella sp. Lineage (GTDB taxonomy): Bacteria > Desulfobacterota > Syntrophia > Syntrophales > Smithellaceae > UBA8904. Next base: position 686 of record CAYULE010000254.1, on the reverse strand, counting down.
TGATCATGCTTACCGCCAAAGGTGACGAGGTGGATAAAATTATCGGCCTGGAAATAGGAGCGGATGATTACATCACCAAACCTTTCAGTATCAAAGAACTCATCGCCCGGGTTAGAACGATTCTTCGCCGTTTCCAGGAGAGAGAAAAAACATCGGCTAAAGAAACATTCGAATATGATGGTCTCACTATTAATTATAAATCCTGTGTTGTCCGGGGGCAGGGGCAATTAATAAATCTGAGTCCCACGGAACTGAAGCTTCTTTTCTTTTTCACCCGTAATCCCGGTCGGGTCTATTCCAGAAAACAGATTCTGGATCATGTTTGGGGTGATGATACATTTATCACTGATCGTGCTGTCGATGTTCATATCCGCCGCCTGCGCAGTCAGATCGAACAAGATGTGGAAAATCCACGTTACATTTTAACCGTCAGAGGATTCGGCTACAAATTTGCCGAAGTCAAATAATTACCTTTCTTTCGTGATGATACTAGTGCTTTTTGATCTAATTCATTTAACGCTGCATTTGTTTATGATCTTGAAAAATCCCTGAGTGTTAATAAAAAAACCCGGGAGATTATATTGATCCCCCGGGGCTAATAAATTAGCAGTTAGACAACACCCTTCTCTCCTAGAACGTCAATGTGAGCTTGTTGATAACAAGAAAATCATTGCTCAACTTGTTAT
>CAYULE010000253.1:0-3986 GCA_964445385.1 uncultured Smithella sp. | reverse complement strand
CGCCAAGCTTTTGCAGAAAACTGTGGCGATATTTACCCGTGATGAGCATCTTGAGTAAGAAAAACAAAAGCCCCGGTATTGCGACAATCCACAGCAGGATGTTGTAGAGAACTCTCATGCCCGCATACTTAATTTTTTCAGCGTTTGTGTCAAGCAGAAAGGCGAACGTAGGCTGATAGACTGTAGACTGTTAGGCTGATAGATTTGGATTGAGGGGCAAAACCACCCCTGCGGGTAGCGCGAGCGCCCGTTCCTTTATCCTAACAGGCTAATAGTCTACAGCCTATCAACCTGTTAGGGTTGACAGGCGCAATGCTTTAGTATATTTGATGACTTAACAATAAGGAGAAAACTTCATGAAACTCATTGCCCCTTCAATTCTTTCCGCCGACGGCGGAAGGCTGAGTGAGGAAATTGCGGCAGTAGAGAAAGCCGGCGCGGACTGGATTCACGTAGACGTTATGGACGGACACTTTGTCCCCAACATTACGATGGGGCCCGCCATCATCTCCGCCTTGCGCAAGACCACCAAACTGACTTTCGATGTTCATTTAATGATTAAGAATCCGGACAGCTATGTCGAATCCTTCGCTGCCGCAGGCGCTGACTACATCACCGTCCATGTGGAAGCGGCCAATCATCTGCATCGCACGATTCAGCTTATCAAAAAAGCGGGGAAAAAGGCCGGCGTTTCTTTGAATCCGGCAACGCCGCTTAGTGCCATTGAAGAAATTCTCTCTGATATCGACCTGCTTTTGATCATGTCGGTCAACCCCGGATTCGGAGGACAGCAATTTATCAAGAACTCCCTGACAAAAATTAAGCGGGCCAGTTCAATGCTGGCCCAATTGCCGCAAAAGCCACTCCTGGAAGTCGATGGAGGCGTCAACCTGTCGAATATTTCCTCTATTGCTTTGGCCGGAGCGGACGTCCTGGTAGCGGGCGCGGCGGTTTTCGGCACTGAAAATTATTCACAAACCATTACCGCGCTCAAAGCCGCGGCCAACATAGCCTGATTCTATTGCTCAAATATCAACAAAAAGCGGCGGCCCCGTTTCAGTGAAGGCCGCCGCAAAATTGATTCCGTGTTAATTACTTCTTACTATAGTCATAAACGCCACGACCCGATTTGCGGCCCAAATTGCCGGCACGAACCAGTTTCCGAAGCAGCGGCGAGGGGCGGTATTTATCACCTAACTCCCGGTGCATGCCTTCACAGATTCTCAGCTGCGTGTCGAGCCCGATCAGGTCGCCCAGCGCCAGGGGGCCGATGGGATGATTGCAGCCCAGTTGCATGGCTTTGTCAATGTCCTCTGGCGTGGCCAGGCCCTCATCGAGGACAAAAAAGGCTTCATTGATCATGGAGCACAAAATGCGGTTGACAACAAACGCGGGCGCTTCCTTGACCATGACCACTTCTTTCCCGATTTTCTTTCCCCAGGCTTTGGCGATTTCTACCGTCTCATCCGATGTTTGCTGACCGCGAATGATCTCCAGAAGACGCATCACCGGAACGGGATTGAAAAAGTGCGTGCCGATAAAGCGTTCCGGCCTTTTGGTAATCGCGGCCATTTCCGTGATGCTTAGGCCCGAGGTGTTGGTGAAAAACAGACAATGTGAAGGGACGACCGCTTCGAGTTCCGCATAGACCTTTTTCTTCAGATCCATCAACTCAATGACCACTTCGACTACGACATCGGCATCGGCCGCGGCTTCTTTTAAATCCAGCGTCGGCTTGATCCGTCCCAGAATCGCATCCATCTGCTCTTTGGTGATCTTACCCTTTTCGGCATCACGGCTCAGATTCTTTTTGATGGTATTCATGCCGCCATCGATGAATCTTTGTTCAATGTCTCTGAGAGTGACATCGAAGCCCGCTGCAGCGCACACCTGTGCGATACCGTTGCCCATCAAGCCTGCGCCTAATACACATATTTTTTTTATTTCCATAAAAACCCTCCCCATTATTTATTGCAAAGCATACTGTTCGCGCTTTAAACTTACCAGAGACAGGGGACGGTAACAGACTGACATCCGCCAAGTCAAGAAAAATACCAAGACTTTTTTATTGAACCCACGGCGTCAATGTGCCAAAATCAGTCATGCATATTTTAATTGACGGTTACAACCTGATCCGGCAGTCCATCCGTCTACGGCGCTTCGAGAGACAGAGTCTCGAAGCGGGACGTAAAGCGCTGATTGCCTGGCTTTCACAATACCACAGCAGGAAAAATCACCGCATAACCATCGTTTTTGACGGCTGGATCAGCGGTCCCGCCCAGGAAGAACGCGATTATTCCGCAGGCATTCACATCATCTACTCGAGCCGGGGGGTAAAAGCCGATGACGTTCTGAAAAGAATCACTGCTTCCTGCGATGAGGAAATCCTTGTGGTTTCTTCCGATCGTGAAATTGCCTCTTACGCAACGCGCAGAGGGAAAGCCGCACTATCATCGCCGGAATTTGAATCCATTGTGGACAGGCAGCTGGCGGAGCCGGCCGATGACGACCTTGCGGATATGAAAGAGGATGACGAAGAAGAAAACCGCTCCGGTCATAAAAAAGGACCCTCGCGCAGGCTTTCGCGGGCGCAAAAGCAGGCGCAGTCCAAAATCAGAAAGCTTTAGCACAGGCCTTGATCAGGAAACGCTCCAGAAGCAAATGAGGATCGGTAGTGGAAGATTTCATGGCGCGGTCCATATCCAGCAAATCATCAAGATAATTGAGCAAAACCGGATAAGAAAACCGGCTGCAATTACGCAACGCGTTGTAAACAACAAAAGGATGTTTATTGACCAGCAAATCATCTTTGCGGGATACATCCGGCGTTAGTCCGGTCACAGCGGGATAGACATTTTTTTGAAACGAGCCATATTCCATATTCGGAGTCAGTTTGGGCAGTTTTCCTGAACGAACCAGAATGGATGCCTGCAAAAGCAGGCGGATTTCGCGGCTGATCATCGTCAGAATCATCAAATGATGCGTCCCTTGATCCAACAAAGCTTTCAGAGACGAGAGCGCGGCGGTCGCATTTTTTTCGGCAAGCGCCGTTGTCAAATCAAAAATTGAATCTTCCCGGGTTTTACCAACGACGGCTTCGACATCCTTTTCTTCAATAACAGACCGATCACCGGTAAATGATATGAGTTTCTGCAGTTCGTTTAATGAGGAGCGCAACTGAAATCCTGTCTTTTTTCCGAGCGCAATCCAGGCTGCCGGCACCAGACTTTTGCCGCTACGGCCCAGCAATTTCTGCGCTTCGAGCTTGAGCGTTTCTCTTGTGGCAGCTTCCCCCTTAATCTCCCCGAAGTGTAAAGTAACACCCGCTTTATCCATCACTTTGAATATCTTTTTTCTTTTATCAACGGCCTCGGCGGTCAAAATCAAACAATTCCCGGCCGGAAGACCCTGCATAAGGAGTGCTTCGAATTGCTCGGAGGGATCGGTAACGCTGCCGGATGTCCATCCCCTGCTGGTACAAATTTCAATGATTCGGGGCAACCATTTGCTCCGGTCATCTCCTGAATCTTCCTCCACAGCCTTTCGCCATTGCTCATCTGTGATCTTCTGCCATCCGGCGCCCTGCATGTCTTCCCAGGCAAAGCCGGATATTTTCAAGAAGGTCAAAAAATATTTAGCAGCTTTATCGGGGTGCTCATCAATATTGTTGCGAATTTTTTGGATCAGATCGCTGAGATTTTCACGGGATTGAAAAATAGTTGTATTTTTTACTACAACAACTTTCCGACCGCCTAAAAGCGACGGTGCAAGAAGATGATCCTTCAGGAGTTCAAAATCCGTATTTTCGCCGTCAAGAAAAAAAAGGCCGAAATCACGATCGGATTCCGGCATGATGATGTCCAGGATTTGATGGAGCGTTTCATTGATCAGATATTCTTCTTCACCATAAAGGAGATAACAGGGCGCAACATTTCCCTTCTTTAAGTCAATAATTGCTTTTTCCAGGGTCATACACGACTCTCATG
>CAYULE010000252.1:0-4033 GCA_964445385.1 uncultured Smithella sp. | reverse complement strand
CTGGGCGGGTGCAATTGCCGTGACGTTCAACATCAGATCTTCGGGCGCAGTTTCAAGCTCACCGATCCCAAAGAGGGAATGGAATTCGTAAAAGCCGATGCCATAAAAAAATGCCGTCTTCCCGCCGGCACGGCAGCCAGGATCGCAGGAGAGCTGATCATGGAGGGCAGGATTAAACAAAGCCTCGTTGTGCTGGACCCTTCCGGATTGCCCTAGGCCGGTAATGGAGATACTAATAAAAGGTATAAGCGGACAGTGTGAAAGAAGTTTAAGAAATCCCCGGCGATGCCTCCCGTCTTTCCGTTTTGAATATTTACTATTGACACGAATTGTGGAGAAGGTGTACTCATAACTGTAAAGTACTGTAAAGTAAGGTTTGTTTCTAATCACTTTCTTTCAATGCTGTTTTGTATTCAAATGTAGGGTCTATGTTAATGGGTAACTTTCTTTAAATCCTTTTTTTCAGCGAAGTGCGTTTGTGTATATTTCGAAATGAAAATCATACAGGAGGATTAATATGAAAAATGATGATGTTGAAAATAAGACCATCAGCAGACGAAATTTTTTGAAGGTAGCAGGAAGTACGGCGGCTATTGCCGGGCTGGCCTCAACCGGTATTCCTTTAATGACCGGCCAGGCGCAGGCGGCCTGTGTTCCTCTTCCGAAAAAATGGGACGAGACGTATGACGTGGTCGTCATCGGCAGCGGGTTTGCGGGACTGGCAGCCGCTATTGAAGCCAAAAACGGCGGAGCCAGAGACGTTGCGATTCTGGAAAAAATGGCGGTGCATGGCGGCAACTCCATTATCAACGGCGGTGATTTCTGCGCTCCGGTGACAAGATTGCAGAAGGAAAACGGCGTGGAAGATTCTCCCGAACTGATGCTGAAGGATATGCTCAGGGCGGGCGCTTATATCAATCATCCCGAACTGGCCAGGATTGTCGCTTTTAACGCCAAAGATGCTTTGGAGTGGACCGAATCTTACCTTGGTGTTAAATATGCGCGGCTGAATTTTCATGGCGGTCATTCTGTCAAGAGAGCCAATCAGACAATCAATGCATCCGGTTCAGAAATCGTCAACAAGGAACTGGCTAAGGCCAAAGAGCTTGGGGTGAAGCTGCTGACTCGAACCAAACTGGTCAAGTTCCTGTCCAACAATGAGGGACGGATCGTCGGCATGGAGGTCCTCAAGGGATACAGATTCCCCGATGACAAATCAGGAAAACCCGCTTTTATCAAAGCAAGGAAGGCCGTTGTCCTGAGTTCCGGCGGCTTCTCCCAGGATATCGCGCTTCGTCAGATTCATGACCCCCGCCTCAACGACAAATTATTTTCCACCAATCATCCGGGTGCGACCGGTGAAGCCCTTTTGGCGGCCTGCCAGATCGGCGCCATGGATGTCCAGATGGACTGGATTCAGCTTGGTCCCTGGACCAGCCCGGACGAAAAAGGTTTCGGCCATGTTCCGCTCTTTTGCGAACGGCTGGTGGGTTACGGTCCCATGATCAATCCTAAGACGGGCAAGCGTTTTTTCAAGGAAACAGGAAACCGCAAAGAAAGAGCGGACGCGATTCTTCTGGTCGGTGATCCGGTCATCATTATGGGAGACTCCTATGCTGTTCCCAAACAGGTGTTTCCCAATGCCCTGCAAAAAGGCATGGAGGGCGGCGCCATCAAGAAATTCGATACGCTCGAAGATCTGGCCAAAGCTTACAATATGCCGGTTAATGTCTTTCTGGAGGAAATCAAGCGCTGGAATTCGTTTGTGGAGAAGAAGAAGGACGATGATTTTGACTGTATGATCTTCAAAGACGCCAAACCGACCGTTCAGGGACCTTTTTATGCCGCGCGGCTCTGGCCGAAGGTTCATCATACCATGGGCGGCCTGGTCATTGATAAGAATGCCCAGGTCATCGGCTTCAACCAGAAACCTATTTCCGGTCTTTACGCGGCCGGTGAGATTACCGGTGGTGTTCATGGCGCCGTGCGCCTGGGCGGCGTAGCAGTGGCCGACTGTCTTGTCTTCGGCCGCATTGCGGGAAAGAGCGCAGCAGCGGAAAAACCCTGGGGCTGATTACGATACAGGATAACCGGGGGACATGATTCTTACCTCCCGGTTATCCGGACTTTTAAAAGGATTATTCTGGAGGCCTATGAAAAAGCATCTTGATAAAAAAACGATAAGAGGCATTGTTGCTTCATTGAGCATGGTGATCGTCTTTGCGGTCGTCCAGCTTCTCTGGGCCGCGCCCAAATTGGATATGTCCAAGGCGGATGTCAAAGGGGGAGATTGCTCCGCCTGCCATGTTCAGAAGAAAATGCTGCCCGATAAACACGCCGACACCAAAACCATGAACTGGGAGGCTTGCAAAGCCTGCCACAACAAGGATAATCTCAGCCTGACCGGTAAACTGCCGAACAGTCATCATCATATGCTGGCGGATGTCAATTGCGTGAAATGCCATGGGAAGACCAAAAAACCGGAAGCCCTGACCATGGAGCAGTGCGTCGCCTGCCACGGTTCCACGGCAAAGCTTGCGGAAAAAACAAAAAATATTAAACCGACCAATCCCCATACATCGCCGCACTACGGAACAGATCTTGATTGCAATCTGTGCCATCACCAGCATGCCAAATCGGAGAATTATTGCGCTCAGTGTCATAAATATGATTTCAAGACGCCGTAAGTTTACGAACTCATTTTCAGTCTTTCAACGGGCGGGAGATCCCGGATCTCCTGCCCGTTTAACCCGTCGATAAAATGTAATTCAATGAAGTTAAAAACACCTTGACAGCGACCCTTCAGATCGCCTATTATACCCCAAGGGGTATATATGAACAGAGACAGAGAAAAAGTGCTCAACCGTTTGAAGCGAATTGAAGGACAAATTCGCGGACTGCAGCGACTGGTGGAAAGCGGCGCCCCCTGTGTGGATATCATCACCCAGATGTCCGCCGTCACATCGGCCATGAAAAAGACGGCGGGAGTGATCATTGTTAATAATATGAATAAGTGCCTTGATGAAGTCGCGGAAAATCCGAAAATGACGCAAAAGGAGTTTCAGATGGCTCTGATGCGTTTTATTGACCTCTCCTGATGGACAGGTGGCAGGTCTATGAAACGTGTTCGATCAACATTCTCTAAATATCAGGCGAAAGACGATATGAATCACCACGGGTCTGGAATGAAAAAATACGTGATTTTTGCTTTACTCTGCCTTTTTTTTCTCATCTTGTGGAGCGTTCCCCTTTTTGCCGCCGCTCCCGCTAACAGTTGTGTGATGTGTCATACCAATGAATCGCTAATGAAATCGATGCACAAACCGCCGTCCCTGCCGGTAAGCACAGGCGAGGGGTGAGCGGGCGCTCCTCCGCCGGTCCGGCCGGAAGAAATGTATCTCGGATATGTTGTCGATAAGGAACTCCTCAAGAAAGATCCGCATTTCAAAATGGGCTGCGTTTTTTGCCACAAAGGAAACGCCAAAGAAATAAAAAGAGAAGAAGCGCATAAAGGCGTGGTAAAAAAACCGTCGGACAATCTGCGCACCTGCATGGCTTGTCATAAACAGATTACGGACAATTACGCCAAGTCCCTGCATTATACAACAGCCGGTCAGAGAAACGGCGTTATGCCCCGCTTCTCCAAAGAGGAGTTGAAAACATTTGACGAGAAGGTGTTTGAAAAATCCTGCAGGAGCTGTCATGCATCCTGCGGGGATTGCCATGTCAAGGGTGCACCGGTCGGCGGGATCAGCATCGGGTTGATCGCAAAACATAAGTTTGTAAAAAAAGATGAAGGCAAGACCTGCGCATTTTGTCACGGCGGCCGTGTTTATCCGGAATACGTCGGTGAATACGGCGGTTCGCCGGACGTTCATTACCAGAAAGGCATGCTGTGCATGGATTGCCATAAAAAAGCTGAAATGCATGGCGACGGCAAGGCGTATACGTCCAAGCAGCAGGTAAAAGACCGGCCCGCCTGCCGCAACTGCCATAAGCTGGGAAACGAGACCAAGATGACGGCGAAAGTTGC
>CAYULE010000251.1:0-4040 GCA_964445385.1 uncultured Smithella sp. | reverse complement strand
GGTACTTCGTAGGAATGCAATTTTTTTATGGCGGCCTCAACCTGAGGGAAAAAGTCCACGCGGGTTTTAATCAGGCAGAGAAATTCCCGGGTGCATTCAACTTTGCCTTTCCAGCGGTAAGTGCTTTCGATAGCGCCTGTGATCTGAACACAAGCGGCCAGCTTTTCGTCCACCAGGTAGCGGGCAATCGCCTGCGCCTGCTCTTTGCTTTCCGTCGTCGTCATGACCTGAATAAATGACATCCTTATGCCTTGCTCCTTTATCCTTGGTCCCTTATCCTTTTTTCTTCATCTCATACATCATAATCGCCGCTGCTTGCGGCAGACTGAGCGAATCAGCCTGACTGCCACCGGGAATACGCCAGCGTTCAGAAGTTTGCTCTAATAAGCAATCCGGCAAACCATGGCTTTCGCTGCCCAGCAGCAGAGCGGTTTTCCCCTCCAGCGGGTGTGGTGAAACACCTTCACGCACATCACTGCCGATGAGAACATAATCCTGTCTAATTTCAGGAAGTACCGTATTTAAATCAACGTCAGATAAAATGGTCAAATGAAAAATGCTGCCCATGGACGCGCGAATAACCTTGGGATTGGTGAAGTCCACAGACTTTACCCCGAGAATAATTCCGGCAAAGCCGAACCAATAAGCGCTGCGCATCAACGCACCCAGGTTGCCAGGATTATTGACCTCATGGAGGATTAGCAGGTAACCGGCAGAAGATGTGAGGAGTGATGAAAGAGAAGGTTGCTCTCTGTTTTTTACAATCGCGATAATCCCTTCCGGTTCTTTGTCCTGGCTCAGCTTTTTCAATTCCGGACGTGTCAATTGATAGACGGGGATCGTATTCTGCTCAGGCCTGATCAGTTTTTCCCAGTATTGGATTTTTTCCGGCAATACAAGAATCGCTTCTACCCACCAATCGCTTTTCAGCGCCTCTTCGACAACTTTCACGCCTTCGGCTAAAAACAAGCCGTCTTCCCGGCGGAATTTGGCGTCAGTAAGTCTTAACCATTTTTTCAACTGATTTTGCGAAGCGGAGGGATAAACGATTTCCATCATCGGGTTACTCCTCCATGGTTACCGGAGGAACCTCGCCTTCCTCTTTTTCCGGCCAAATCATCGATGATATAATTGAGGCAGTCAGAACAGAGGCAATCACAAGCAGTGAGGCCGCAACGGGCACATGGAAAAAATCTTCGATGAGCATCTTCACGCCGACAAAGGCCAGGATCGCCGCCAGTCCATAATGCAGAAGATGGAACAATCTCATTAACCCGGAAATCGCAAAAAAGAGCGAACGGAGACCTAAAATGGCGAAGACATTCGACGTATAAATAATAAACGGATCCTTGGAAATAGCCAGCACGGCGGGAATGGAGTCAACCGCAAAGAGGATGTCCGTTGTTTCCAGCGCCAGCAGCACGGCCAGCATCGGCGTGGCATACCGAACGCCGCGTTTAACAACAAAGAATTTGTCGCCGGAGAATTTATTATCGACAGGCATGATATAACGTAAAAGTTTTATGGCGATATTCTTATCGGGATGGACTTCCGTCTGTTTGTTTAATGCCATTTTAATGCCGGTGAAAATCAGGAAAGCGCCAAAAATATACATGACCCAGCTGAAGGTATTAATAATCGCAACACCCGCGAAGATAAAGACGCCGCGCGTCACGAGCGCCAGTAATATTCCCCAGAACAGCGCCTTATGTTCATGCGCATGCGGCACTTTGAAAAAGCGGAAGATCAGCATGAAGACAAAAAGGTTGTCGATGCTTAAAGAATATTCAATAAGATAACCGGCAAAAAACTCCATCGCCTTGCCGTGCCCATAGAAAAAGTAAATACCCGCGCAAAACAAAAGTGCAAGCGTCACCCAGAAGGCGGTCCAGAGCAGGGATTCCTTCATTTTAATAATATGAGATTTACGATTGAAGACACCCAGGTCAAGAGCCAGCATGGCCAGAATGAAAACCGCAAAAAATATCCACCACCACATCATTGACTTAATTCCTCTGGTTATATTGAACGGCTAAGCGCCTGAGCCGCATTATGAATAATGTCCCAGGCCGCGCTAAACGGTGGGGCGTAAGCCAGATCCAGCCAGCCGATCTGATCGAGATCCATTCCCGCCCAGAGCGCGACGGACAGCGCGTTGATCCTTCCTACCGCTCCGGCTGCACCAACCGCCTGAGCGCCCAGCAGCTTACCCGACGATTTATCGGCAATCAGTTTCAGACCTATTTTGCTCAGCCCCATCGGAGGCGCCATCGCGCTGCCCCAGATGATATTGCTTACCGGTGTAAAGCCCGCCGCCAGGGCTTCCTTTTCGGAAAGTCCCGTGGCCGCGCATTCCAGATTAAACAGGCGGAAAGACTGAGCGCCGACAATGCCGTCAAAAGTGAGAGATTTACCGCCGATATTGCGTCCGGCGACACGGCCCTGTTTGTTGGCGATATCACCCAGGGGAATATTCACCCATTGGCGGCTGACTTTGTGAAACGATTCGCAGCAATCGCCTGCGGCGTACACATTATCCAGAGAAGTTTGCTGGGCAAAATTGACGGCAATGGCTCCGGTTTTGCCGATATTGAGACCAAGCGATTTCGCCAGCCGCGCATCGGGCCGGACGCCAATGGCCAGCAATACCAGATCGCCTTCATAGGCGCCTTTATCCGTCATGACGCAAAGCGGAGCGTTTACTCCAATTTCAATGGCCTTTGCGGTAGCATCGCCAACAAATTCAACATTATGAGTTTGAAGTTCTTCCAGCATTACGGATGACAGCGCCGCGTCCCAACGGTTAGCGGGCAGCGCGTCTTTGTGGATGATGGTTGTTTTAATGCCTGCCGAGGAAAGCGCCTCGCTCATTTCCAAACCGATAAAACCGCCGCCAATGATTACGACACGGGTGGCACTTTTCTCCGTAAGCCAGGTCTTAATATGAATGGCGTCTTCAAGATTCCTGAGTGAAAAAACACCCGGCAGATCGATACCGGGCATATCGGGTATAATCGCGGACGTACCGGTCGCCATCACCAAAATATCATAAGGGAAGCGACGACTGTCTTTTACCTCAACGAATGCTCCCTTGGAATCGATGCGGACAACTTCGGCATGAAGGTGCACGTCGATCCCGCTTTCGCGAAATTTTTCCGGTGTCCGGGCGATAAGTTTATGCTCATCCTTGATGATATCGCCAATATAATAGGGGGTTGGACAGGACGCATAAGCAGCAAATTTGCCCATCTGCAAAACAGTAACGTTTAAAGCAGGATTATTGCGTTTGGCTTCGGCCGCCGTGGATGATCCACCCGCGCCGCCGCCGACAATCACTAAATGCTTACCCATATTGACCTCCGCATCATTAATGACTGGTTTTCGCTTGCCTGCGCCATAAAATGAAAGCAATACCCGCCATCATCATCAGGCTGCACAGAACTTGTCCCATCGTGTTGAATCCCAGAACAAAGCCCAGATGGGCGTCCGGTTCGCGGAAAAACTCAATGATGAAGCGCACCAGACCGTAACCGAAAATATAAAGACCGATCATAAAGCCGTCAAAGGGATTACGCTTGCGAATCAACCACAGAACGATAAAGAGAAACAGGCCCTCGAACAGGGCTTCGTAAAGCTGCGACGGATGCCGCAGACTCTGCGTCGCATCCAGCGGGAAATACATGCCCCAGGGCACCGTGGTCACGCGACCCCAGAGTTCACCATTGATGAAATTGCCGAATCTGCCGAACATATAACCCAGGGGCGCTGCCGTGCATATCCAATCACCGAATTGCCAGGGGTTGATCTTGTATTTACGGCAGAATAAAAGGGTCGATAAAACCACACCGATCAGGCCGCCATGATAGGACATGCCACTCAAACCCACAAACCGGATGCCATTGGAAAAATCAAACGGGACGATAATTTCCAGAGGATGGGAACTGTAGTAACTGAAATTGTAGAATAGGGCATAACCGAACCTTGCTCCGACAACCAGGCCGATCATCGCCCAGACAAGATAATCCTGCACGGTCTCCGTG
>CAYULE010000250.1:0-4047 GCA_964445385.1 uncultured Smithella sp. | reverse complement strand
TAAAGCCGGGATGGTTATTCCTTCCCGGCTTTATAATAATGATGGAATCAGGGTTCTTCTTTTCTAAAAAGAATCTTTGCCATGCAGAGGAAGAAGTTTATCCGGGGCGGTAATTGCGCCCGGTTTACTTTTGACCGCTGCGAGACGGGCATGATCCGGCGTGATGCCGCGGGGCTTTGATGGTTCCTGCCCGCTTTCATTTTCTGTTGTAAATATGGACATAATGTCCGTCAGCGTTTCCGCGTTGCCGGCATTTTGTTGGGTTGTGTTGCTCAGATCCGCGATCGCGCTGTTGATCTGGCCGATGCCCTGTGACTGCTCTTTCGATGCGAGGGCAATCTCTTCCATCAGGGAAGCAACCTTTTCGGAGCTGGACGTTACCTCGCTGAATGCCGTGCTGGTAATGTTGACCAGATTTTCACCTCCTTTGACTTTTTTAACAATGTCGTCGATCATATTGGAGGAGTCGCGAGCGGAATCTTTGGCGCGTATGGCCAGATTCCGGACTTCATCGGCCACAACGGCAAAACCTGCGCCGGCTTCACCGGCGCGGGCGGCTTCCACAGAGGCGTTCAAGGCCAGAAGGTTGGTCTGAAAAGCGATTTCGTCGATGCTTTTTACAATCTTCTGGGTCTGTTCACTGGCTTTGGTAATATCTTTCATGGACCCCGTCAGTCCCGCCATGGATTCGTTTGCTTTCTTGATGGCGCCCTTTGCCGATAGCATGAGCTGATTGGCCTGGGTGGTATTTTCGGCATTTTGCAGGGTCATCGAGGAGATTTCATCCAATGATGCGGACGTTTCCTCGATGGCGGCCGCCTGGCCGGCGGCCGAATCTTTCAACTCGTGCGATACTTTAAGGGCGTGTCCCACGGCATCGTTCATTTTGCTGCGCATGGTATTGACCGATTGGATCAACTCACCGATTTCATCTTTGGAATGCAGTTGGATGTCGTGGGTCAGATCACCTTCAGCAACGCGGCGCAGCACCGTGATCGTTTCCCGGATGGGTTGCAGGATGAGGCGTGTGACAGACAAGCTTACCAGAAGAGAAATAACAATGGCAACCAGCAGAACAACCAGGAATGCCTTCAAGGCCATGGATGCCATTTTGACGGATGATTCATATTTCCCCTTGCTGAGTTTGTCCTCCAGCGCGTTCAGAGCCCGGAGGCTTTTATCCACGTCCTCAAACTTTTGTTCTGCCATGACAAACGTAATGCTGGCCGTGCTGGGATCATCGGCGGCAATTTCCAGGGTGTTCTTTGCCCGGTCATGAAATTCCGCCAGGTTGTCATAGGCAACTTTGTAAAGTTTTTTCTCCTCCCCGGTCAGGTTCGGAGAGCTAAGAATATTTTTAGCGAGTTCTACCGTGGCGGCGCTGTGAGCGATGGTCTTCTTGGCCAAATCGTCGATGCGCTTCTTATCATAATTGGCTCCGATCCAGTTCATGGTTTTGTAGAGGTTTGCCTGGACCGTGGTCATATCGGTCAGGAGCTGGGAACTGTGTTGATAGCCTTTAAACCGGTTGTTGTAAATGTCGTCAATGGAATTCGTCTGGGCGGAGATGGCCAGATACGTTACAATGGCCAGGAGAATCAAAAAAAACAAAACGACCATCGGCGCCATCAGCATTTTAGTCATGAGCTTAAGGTTATTGAAGAAACTTTTCATAGGGGTTCTCTCCTCCATAGATTTCTGATACTATGCTAAGAATGAATAAATGAATAAGTACTGCAACTTACTATGTATGCTTTAGGAACAAAACGTATCTTTTTTATGAATTGTATCTTACTGCCGGTATGTTTATACAATTAATATCGGTTTCCTCCAGAAGAACCTTAAATATTAATGTAGGCCAATCGCTATAATATGGTATCTCTTTAACTCTCCTCCCCGATCCCTGAATTTGACACGAAGGGCTATGTTCATTTAAAATCATAAATATACTTAGTGAAACCATATTGATAGATTATTTTTGCGTGTGCTTGCAGTAACAGGTGCAAGCTTCCATGTTTTTATTCTCGCTTTTCCAATGAATTTGTGAATTAAATCTTGGATGGAGATCGAAAAGTTTATTTTTCTCCAAAGGAGATCGTTATGAAAGTCAAGACTCAGGAGCGTTTTAATTTTTACTCACATCTTGTCGGAATGATTGCCGCCGTGATCGGCACCATCTATCTGGCAATAGCAGCAAGCGATTCGGCGTCCAGCCTTGTCACCGCGCTTATTTATGGCATTTCCACTGTTTTTCTTTTTTCGGCAAGCACGCTGTACCATGCTTTTAAAAAGGAAGAAAATGAGCTTTCCTTCTGGAGAAAAATGGATCGGCTGGCTATCTTTTTCATGATTGCCGGAACCTTTACACCGGTATGTTATTTCTGCCTGGAGGATCCGTACAAATGGTACATGATTGCCTTCCAGTGGAGTCTGGTGGGCGTTGGTGTGATTTCCCAGATTTTTTTTCCGAGAGCGCCAAGGAAACTGTACGCGATTATCTATCTATCTATGGGCTGGTCGGCGCTTTTCACCGTCAAACAGATGCTTGCCAATATGTCTGCATCCCAGGCGGTCCTCCTGGTTTCGGGCGGTATTGCCTTTACCCTGGGGGCCATTATATATGCTATAAAAAAGCCCAGAATGATTCCGGGTGTTTTCAGCTTCCACGAGCTTTTTCATGTGATGGTCCTGATTGGCGGAGTTCTGCATTATGCCATGATCTACGGAGTGTATGGCGCTTAAATCATGTCTTCCGTTCTTGAGTTCACAAAATCCGGCAAAAAGATAGACAGACTTCTGGCGGCCGAATCGGCGTTGTTTGTTAAAGAATACGAAAAGAATTATTCCGCCGGAGAAAGTAAGCCTCCGGATATCGGGATGCCTTTTTTTTTGCACGCGCCACTGTCTGACACCGGTGTACTCCTTATTCACGGATTAATGGCGGCGCCCGCGGAAGTCAGGGAGTGGGCCGATTTTCTCCACGCACAAGGTCTGACCGTTTATGCGCCAAGGCTTGCAGGCCACGGAACATCCTCTAAAGATCTCTCAACGCGTAATGATCACGACTGGCTTGATTCGGTTGATCGCGGTCATGCTATTCTGAAAACATGCTGCAAAAAAATCCTGGTGGCCGGTTTTTCAACCGGAGCAGGTCTTGCTTTGCAATCGGTTATCCTGAAACCCCGTGATTTTGAGGCAGTGATTGCTGTCAGCGCGCCGCTGCAATTCAAAAGCTTTTCATCCCGGTTTGCCGAGCTTCTGCATGGATTTAATCAGTTCTGCAATTTTACGGGTATGCGTCAACTGACCAAAGAGTTTATGAAAAACAACGCGGACAATCCCCACATCAACTATCTGCTCTGCCCGGTCAGCGCCTTTGTTCAGGTCAAAAAGCTCATGCGGAAAGTCCGCCGATCGCTTCCTGAAATTGATATTCCGGCGCTGGTTATTCAGGCAAAAAATGATCCCAAAGTAGCGCCGCAAAGCGGTCCAGCCATATTTCAACGCCTGGGCACGGATAAAAAGCATTTTGCCTGGATTGATTACGACATGCACGGAATCGTTCTCGGCGGAATAGCCCCCGAAGTATTTCAAGAAGTGGAAAAATTTCTTGCGGCGTACAATCTGATCAGTTCTTCAAAATAACATTATACTTTGCGCCGCACGAGGCGTTTGCGCACCATGGTTTTGACGCCGCCTGCCGGGGCCGGACTTGTTGGCGTCGGACGTCCCTGGGGCGGGCCTGCGGGTGTCAACGGCTGACGATGCTGACAGGTGGCTCGCGGGCATTTCAGAATGGTTTGCCCGGCGTTGTCGGTCACTTCCACCATGAATGAATTTTTGCAGCGGGCGCACGGGATCAGATGCGGTCTGCCCCAACTGATGAAGTTGCATTTGTCCGACGTGCAGGAATAAAAAAGTTTTCCACCGGCGGTTTCTTCTTCTTTCAATGTGTTTGTTTTGCAGAGCGGACAGACCAGCGCCAGTTGCTTTTCAAAAGCGGCTATCTTTGCGGCAATGGCTTCATCATCCACAATTTCTTTTATC
>CAYULE010000249.1:0-4061 GCA_964445385.1 uncultured Smithella sp. | reverse complement strand
GGCGTTTATCTGTTTATTCACTTTGACCTGTTCAGATTTTTCAGAGACAAGCAGCAAATTATACAATTCATCAAGTCCTACCGTTATGATGAAATCGTTTTTATTTTGCTCCAGATCGCTCAGGTCATCGCCGCGCCGATACCGGGTGAATTATCCGGTTTTATCGGTGGCTATATTTACGGCCCTTTCTGGGGAACGATTTATTCCACCATCGGATTGACCATTGGTTCCTGGCTGGCCTTTATGCTGGCGCGTTTTTTCGGTGAGCCGCTTCTGGAAAAAGTGGTAAAAAAAGAAGTCTTCGAGAAATTCGACGCCTTTATGGAGCACAAAGGCATTCTAGTTTCTTTTCTGCTCTTTTTGATTCCCGGGTTTCCCAAAGATTACCTGTGCTACATCATGGGGGTCAGCCGCATTCCAACATTGACATTCATTATTGTTTCCACGGTCGGCCGTTTTTTCGGCACCATGATGCTTTCCATCAGTGGCAACGTCGCCCGCAACGAGCAGTACATGCTTTTGGCCCTCATCACGGTTGCGGGTGTTGTTGTTTTGTTTCTTGCCTGGCGGTATCATGATCAAATTCTCGAAGTGCTTAAGAATAACAAAACAAAGTGACCGTTCCCTCTTTTATTTTCCGGGAGCGTGCAGCCTGTCATAAACAGCCATGAGGGCCAGCCATGAGAATCAGAACAAAAAACTCTATGATCAGCAAGGCCAGCCGGGGCACAACAACGCCGCCTGTCTGGTTCGCCTGGCGGCGCGCGCTACGTCTCTACTTTGTCCTGCCCAGCATTCTTCCGGCGCTGCTGGGCGGTGTGATGGCCTGGGCCCAGGGCTACCCGATTCACCTGTTGCATTTTACTCTCGTCGTCATCGGCGTCACCCTCAATCACTTCGGCCTCAATCTGGTGGATGACGTGCTGGATTACCGTCACGCCGTTGACTTGCAAAAAGGTGCAGAAAAGAACTTTTTCACCGGAGGCAGCGGCGTCCTTCCGGAAGGACTGCTCAAAGATACGCACATGTTGAAAGCAGCCGGTCTGTTTTTCATAACAACTGCGGCAATCGGCGCTTATCTGACCTCTGCGTGCGGATGGCCCGTTCTGATTCTGGGGCTTTTCGGCATGGCCTCCTCCATTTTCTACACCACACCGCCAATCCGCTTCGGCTACCGTGGGTTCGGCGAACTGGGTTTGCTGGTTAATTTCGGTCCGGTCATCGTGATGGGTTCCTATTATGTTCAGGCCCGAACATTCGCCTTTGAACCGCTGATAGCTTCGCTGGTGCCGGGATTCATGATGTGGTCGATGATTATTATCAATGAAATCCCCGACTACGAAACGGACAGGCGCGGCGGAAAATGGAATCTGGTCGCCCGGTTCGGAAAAAAAACGGGCGCCGTCCTTTACGGGGTCGGTTTGACAATCGCCTACGGCGTGCTGATCATCACCGCATTGTCTCAGGCCCTGTCACCCTTCATTCTTCTGGGCTTGATCAGTCTGCCGTTCGCCGTCAAATCCTTTGCCGTCATGAGCCGTTACCTGAATGATCCTCTGGCCATGGCCCCGGCCAACCTGGCGATGATCAAAGTACACAGCCTGACGGGAGCAGCCATGATTGTTGCTTATCTTATTGAAGTATTTCGTCTTTAGTACGGACATCTCTTTCTGAAAAGTCTCTTCCATTTGTGACTCCGGTGAGTTAAAATGCATATTGCGATAAATACTTCGTTTGTGTTAATCCATTAACCGGCAAGGTAAACCTTCGGGAGGGGTATGATATGAAAGAAGATTCCAGGTCTCCTCAGAATGTTGCCCGCAGTGAAACGCTGACCATCTTTGAACGATCCTGCATGAATTTAGTCATCACCTTATTTGATAAAATCAAAACGGGCGGTCTTACTATTTATCTACCGGACGACAGCGAGCGGCATTTCGGCGATAGAAGCTCACCGCTTCAGGCCCGAATGACCATCCATGACTACTGTTTTTTTAAAGACGCGGTTCTGGGTGGCGACATGGGTCTGGGCGAGGCTTACATGAAAGGTCTTTGGGATTCGGATGATATTCCCTTGTTGTTCAGTGTCCTGATTAAAAATCGCGAGGCGCTGGCCAACGGGAACATGACCACGGCATGGCTGATGCGCCAGAAAGACCGCCTTTTGCACATGCTGCGCGCCAACACACCTGGCGGGTCGAAGAGGAACATTGGCAGGCACTATGACCTGAGCAACGATTTCTTCCAGACTTTTCTTGATCCGACCATGCTGTATTCCTGCGGCCTTTACTCAGGCGATGGCGACACCTGTGAAGAGGCGCAGCGCCGCAAACTGCTCAGTATCATCGACAAAGCGCATATCGAACCTGCCGATCACGTTCTGGAAATCGGCTGCGGCTGGGGAGGATTCGCCATGGAAGCGGCGAAAAAGACAGGCTGCCACGTCACCGGCATTACCGTTTCCGAAGAACAGTATCAGCTGGCTCAAGAACGCATTCGACAGGCCGGCCTCGAGGACAAAATCACCATTCTGTTTAAAGACTACCGGCAGGTGGAGGGGTTGTTTGACAAGATTGTGTCCATTGAAATGCTCGAAGCAGTCGGCCATAAATACCTGGGGACGTTTTTTGCGACGTGTGATAAGCTGCTCAAACCGGCAGGCAAACTGGTCATTCAGGTCATTACCATCCCTGATCAGAACTATGAAAGTTACCGGCGCAAGACGGACTGGATTCAAAAGTATATTTTCCCGGGTGGACATCTGCCCTCTGTGACCGCAATGTCCGAGGCCGTGACCAGACATACGGACCTGTTGATGGAACAGTTGGAAGATATCGGCACAAATTACACCCGGACGCTTAAGGATTGGCGTGAAAAATTTACACGAAACATGGACAAAATCAACGCGCTCGGATTTGATGAAGTTTTCCGGCGAAAATGGATTTATTACCTGTCCATCTGTGAAGCCGGTTTTCGTGAACGGGCCATCGGCGATATTCAGGTCGTCTTTCGCAAACCGGCATAGCCCGCTGCTGACCGACTCTTCATGTGAGACTGCATTCTCCTTATGATCACTGAAATTTCTGAAAACTTTTACCGAATTACCCTGCCCATGCCTTTTCGTTTGCGTCATGTCCACGCCTACGCGCTTGTTGACCATGGGAATGTCGCCCTTTTTGATACGGGGATGCATATGCCCGGTGCTTTTGAAAAACTGGAAACAGATTTGCAATGTATCGGCCATACCATAGAAAGCATCACCGACATTTATCTGACCCACGTGCATACCGATCACTGCGGCATGTCCGGAACCATCCAGGAAAAATCAAAGGCCCGTATTCATCTGTCGGAAGTTGCCAATCAGGTTCACGCGCATTTTCAGGAGGGGGAATACCTCATCGCGCAGGCCAGAATCTTTTACGCCAGGCATGGCATGTCCGCCCGCGATGTGGAAGCCATCGTCGAAGAAATTGAGGATATGCGCGGCCGGATTCCGCGATTGGAAGTAAATTCCTTTTTGCGGGAAAATGAAATCCGCAGGCATGGTCATCGCTCTTTTGAAGTCATTTTCACACCGGGGCACGCCGCGGGTCATGTCTGTTTTTTCTTCCGGGACGAAGGATTAATGCTGGCCGGCGATCATATCCTGCCCTATATCGCGCCTTCTCTCAGCCCCAATATCTACGATGAAATCTTCCAGCCGCTCAAAAGCTATCTGGAATCGCTCACCGTCATTGAAAAACTGCCGATTACCACCCTCTATCCGGGACATGGCAACGCTTTGACCGGCATCGAAGAGCGAATAGCGGAAATCCGCACGCATCACGCGCTGAAAAAACAGGCGCTTCTGACCATCATCAACACCGAGCCCAAGACAACCTTCACCATCTGTGGTGAAATGATCGGCGTGGCCGCGGCCAACTGGGACGATTGGGAAAAATTCATGGCCCTCAATGAAACCTATGTATATCTCCAGGAACTCAAACGCGACGGGGCGATTCAGGAAAACATGATGGATAACGTCCTCTTTTATACAGCCGTTTGATGTCCTGCGAAGCTTT
>CAYULE010000248.1:0-4092 GCA_964445385.1 uncultured Smithella sp. | reverse complement strand
GCCTTTACGATTACCCCCGTAAGCATGACCAATTAGGGCTTTTGTCCCCTTCCATAGATGACGTGGCAAATGCTCTGAAAGGCCGTGATGCGACACGCTTGCAACCTTCCGGTGCTTATGCCGCTAATCTTCTCGGTCTGTCCGATCAGGTCCCGATGAAGGTGGTCTTTCTAACGGACGGTCCATCAAAACATATTCAGCTGGGCAAGCAGGAAATCATTCTTAAACGGACAACCCCCCGTAATATGGCCACGGCAGGCCGGACGAGCGGCCTTGTCATTCAAGCGTTAAGGCACCTTGGCCAAAGGCATGTGGATGATGAAGTTTTGCATGCTCTGAAAAGCCGCCTGAGTGACGACGATAAAAAGCAGCTCATAAAAGACCAGCAATATGCTCCCGCTTGGATCGCGGATATCATGCGGAACATATCAAACCCGGTGGTGACTTGATCGTGGATACTTTCATCAAAGAATCCAGTGACGAGTTGCGGCTTTATTTTGAACAGGCGCAATCGCGGCTTAATTTACCACCGGCAAGCATCGAGAAGGATTTTTGGGTCTCCTGGACGCTGTGGAAGCTTTTTTCTCTTCCGGAATGGGGCAGTCATCTGGTTTTCAAAGGCGGCACGTCGCTTTCCAAATGTTGGGGACTGATTGAACGATTTTCCGAAGACATTGATATCGTGATCAATCGTGATTTCCTGGGTTTTGGCGGAGAAAAAAGTCCTGAAAAAGAACCAAGCAAAAAGAAGCGAAATAAAAGCCTTGAGAAACTGAAGGAAACTTGCCGGTTGCGCATCCATTCTGAGCTCAAGCCAGCTCTTGAACAGTGTTTTAAGGATGCCCTGCCTTCCGGTATGCAATGGTCTCTGAGCATTGCTTCGCCCGAAGAAGATCCGGATGAACAGACCTTGTTGTTTGAATATCCGGGCACACTTTCGGGTAGCTCTTCCTATTTGAGTCCCCGGGTGAAGATTGAACTTGGGGCCAGGTCGGATACATGGCCAACGGAAACGCCCATTATTAAACCCTACCTTGCAGATGCATTTCCCGCCATCTTTACCATCGACAAGTTTCCAGTCCAAGCGGTTGCCCCGGAAAGAACTTTTTGGGAAAAGGCTATGCTGCTTCATGAAGAAAGATTTCGTCCCCCACGGAAGACCAGTAAAGCTCGTCTTGCGCGGCACTACTATGATCTGTGGTGTCTCATCAAAAAAGGCGTTGCCGGGCGGGCGATGCAGAATCCCGATCTTTTCACTGGTGTCGCTGAGCATCGCGCAGTATTTTTCTATCAGAATTGGATGGATTATAGTGCGCTTCGGCCGGGTTCACTCTGCCTTCAGCCGCGTGAAGACCAACTTTTAAGATGGCGGCAGGATTACAATGCGATGCGTGGAGCGATGTTTTTTGGCGCTGTGCCCGATTTTGATGAAATACTCGACGTTGTAAGTGCCTTTGAGAAGGAATTTAATCAAAGGGCTACCAATAAAGATAATCCATAACACGTTCTATGTCCCGTTCTGCTTGAGTTACAGTTACCAAAGTAACAAATGGTGAAAAATTAGAATAACAATTCCGGTGAGACCATCAAAAAGCCATTTTGGCCATAAGTTTTAACCACGATTGGCTGTTTTAGCTATTTCATCAGCCTTGAGGCCATAAAAGCCATCAAGTGTCCAACAAGCCACGCTAAAAACAGAGACGGGTCAGAACTTTTTTCCGGTTTCGACTTAAAGGTAGTTTTTATGAATTCCGGGAAAAGGAAAGAGCGCAATTTACGAGTGTCTCTGCCCCAAAGACGGAAGGAAAGTGGCCGATACTGTCAGGCCATTGTTGTCTTGGATGAATTACATTCATCCGTGCGACTGTGCATAAAATAAAGAACTATAGCGAAATAATCTACGGCATACCTTTGTCAATAAAATCTGTGCTCAATAGCGTCCTCTATTTAAGCGATGGGAATGGATAACCTTCTCCTCGAATTCCGCCTGCTTTTGCTGTGCTTCACGCTCAATCTCCAGGGCAGCTTCAACCCCGGGCTGTGAGAATTCTTCTTCGTTCAGCTTCATCAGCCAGTGGTCAATGTGTTCTCTCTTAGCAATAGGCCTGCCTGCTGGGTCGCGCAGAACCGGCAGACCGGTTTTTTCCCATCGTTGCAATGTTCGCTGTGATCGGCCTAAATATTTCGATATTTCTTTCCAGCCCTTCAACCAGCCTAAATTATCATTGTCCATCTATTAACCCTTCCTGACGCTTGCGTTCATGTGTCTGTCGCTATTGTTGTTTTTTCTAGGACAGGGGATATGGGATAATGGCGACAGTGCAATCCCAGAATTTCTCCGGCTATCCTAGTGATGAAAGTACTGTAACTAAAATGTAGCTGTCTTAACCAAAAATAAGCCAACGTAAACCAACAAAAACCAACAAAAACCAACTTGCTCAGTGTAAGATGCCGATATGTAAAGGTTTAAAAATGATGGGAAATCGCCTTTTGGTTAATTGTGACTTAAAATCCCTCGACCCTTGTGGTTGTGAGAGTTCAATTCTCTCCCCAGGTACCAAGTCATATCAAGGGTTTCAGGCTTTTCAGGCTTGGACCCTTTTTTTATTTGGCCACGATTCGGCTACGATTGATTCGGTAAGTGCTTACAAAAATACAAAAAAGACAGTATTTAATATTCCTTAATTTCGAGATATCCTTTGACATGCAATTTCAACATTACTATAATGTTATTGAAAAGTTACTAAAAGCATTTATTCCAAACAATGGAATCGCTCTGGAAAGAAAATTCAAATATGAGTGACTTAGCTTCATACCGGAATCGCATACGCCAGTGCCTGCTGAAGTATGGTCCTATATCAGAATCAGAATGGGCAAGCACCGCTAATGTTGTAACTAAACTCGTTAAGTTTAAAAAGGGTCAGTACTTTGTAAGAATCGGTGATATTCCCGATAAAATGGGTTTTATATTATCTGGCCTTTTCCGGGTCTTTTACATTACAGAACAAGGCGATGAAAGGATACTCGTTTTCAGGAAAGAAGACTATTTTCTATCCTCCTTCAGAGCGGAGAACGAGCCATCATGGTTTGCTATACAGGCAATTGAACCAAGTATTGTTGTATGTTACGATCTGAAAATATATAAAAGACACATAACTGAGCACACCTGCTGGAGCAATATCAGCAGAAAATACATGGAAGCTCTGTTTGTAGAAAAAGAAGAGAGGGAAAGAGAGTTTTTTTCTCTTGATGTTACAACCCGCTATTTAAATTTCAGAAAAAATTACCCCGATATTGAAGAAAGAGTATCGCAACGCGATATCGCGTCTTATCTGGGCATTACACCAGTAGCGCTGAGCAGAATCCGTAAGCGTCTCCGTGAAAAAAACAGCTAATTACTTAACCTGAGTTAATGCATTCCCCGACATACCGTTATATTCTCCAAACACAATTGGATTGTGACCGTATTTTGTCAATGTCAACACTTGCCAACATGTAAGAAACGGTTTCTCGGGCAGATGTCGGAGTATCCTTCTCTAACAATATTAAATATTGATTGTGAAGGAAAACGATTGATAAAAGTTGAACATGATGTAAAGAACGTAATGAATTGATCACTGTCATTAAAAAGTTTATTTTTTTGACCGTGATTATAATTAGTATTTACAGGGGTGCCGATCATCCTGGTTTCCAAACACAGATTGTATGTGAAACTGGAATGAATATACGGCTGAGATTACACCCTTTGAACCTGACCCGGGTAATGCCGGCGTAGGGAGTGGCTATTATTCATAGACCAATCAAAGCCATATCCTTTTCAGGCGAAAGGGTATGGCTTATTTATTTGGGGGGACTTTGAATCAGCTATGCATCAAACTATTGTCATTGTTAGTGATGGGTGTCTATGGGACGTAAAATATTTCAGGAAGAAGCTGGCGCGAATCGGCAATCAACTGTTGAGTTGCTGTGACGGCGGCAACCGTGGCTTGGCAGCTGCAGGGCAGATACCGGATGTGCTGGTCGGGGATAGGGATGCCATTGAGCAATCGCTAAGTTTGGGTCATGGACATGGTCCGGTAAATTTTACCGCTG
>CAYULE010000247.1:2488-4157 GCA_964445385.1 uncultured Smithella sp. | reverse complement strand
TTATTTTGAAACTGCGCAAAAATATATAATGAGGTAATATCATGAAAAAATATTTATCCAAAATAA
Source organism: uncultured Smithella sp. (assembly GCA_964445385.1). Lineage (GTDB taxonomy): Bacteria > Desulfobacterota > Syntrophia > Syntrophales > Smithellaceae > UBA8904. The sequence continues at coordinate 4,091 of CAYULE010000247.1, read as the reverse complement.
TCCCTGTTTTCATTGTTCTTTGGATTTTTTTATATACTCCAATTGGAGTGGTTAATGTTTTTAGTGCAGATAATAACCTCACCAGTGCTCAAAATGAAACAGCTAATGTGGGCTATCTGGAAAATATATTATTTGAGAAATTGTCCGGTCGAGAAAGAGTAAAGCTTGTTGTTTCTCAGCAGCCTTTGATTGTAAATCCTTCGATTCAGCCGGATAATAGTTTGCTCATCAGACTGGATAACATGTTTGCACCCGACAACATGCGGGAGATGCTTGGTGGTGGACAGTTGCTTAATGTTACAGGTGTGCAGGCTCAACAAAAGACTGCTAAAGGTAAACAATGGGTGAATTTGAAAGTTAGTCTAAAAGAAAATGTCCCTTATTCCATAAGACAGGAAGGGAAAGTTGTTCTGGTTGACTTCAATATTACCGGTGTAGAAGCAAAATTAAACGCCATGAAACAGGATTCGATAAAATATAGAGATGCTGTGGCGGGTGGAAAGTACGATGTTAATGAGATCAAAAAACCGGTAAGGAGTGATATAAAGAAAAGATATTCCGATAATAAAAGAATTGTTTCTCTCGATTTTCAGGATGCCGACATAAAGAGCGTTTTACGAATCATGTCTGAATACGGTAATGTGAGCATCATTTCCGGCAATGATGTTAAGGGTAATGTTACGTTGGCCATGAAAAATGTACCCTGGGATCAGGCATTGGACTCCATCCTGGAAGTTAACGGTCTGGCAAAACAACAAGAGGGCAATGTCATCAAAGTTATGACAAAAGATACTGAAATTAAACAGTATAAAGCGGATGAGGATCGTAAGGCAAGAGAGCTGCAAATTTTAGTAGAGAAAGGGAAATTGCGCCAAATACTCATTGAAGCAAAAATTGTAGAAGCATCGGAAGAGTTTGTTAGAAATCTGGGTATCCAGTGGGGAATAGGGCAAAATGCGGGTGTCGGAGCTTATGGATTGGGTGTGTCTGCTGGCACTAATCCGCTGACACAAACCCGCGTCGGAGCTATGACATATCCGTCGGAAATCCCATTTACACAAGTAGGAACCACCACTGCATTAACAATGGCGGGTGTCAATCTCCCTGCAGCTGTACTCGGTCCAACCCTCGGTCTTGTTTTTGGTGGATCGCGTGGTTTCATTGAAGCACAGTTACAGGCGATGGAAGCGACCACTCAAGGTAAAGTGATTTCATCACCTAAAGTCGTAACAATGGATAATGTGAAAGCTGTCATCAAGCAAGGTGATGAAGTTCCCTATGTCACACCGGGCGCTGTTGGTCAGCCTGCAACGGTTACCTTTAAAGAAGCTGTTTTGCGGTTGGAAGTTAAACCGAAAATTACGGAAGAAGGCAAGATTTCCATGGAAATCAAAGCGACCAATGATACACCGGATTATGCACAGGGCGCAAAACTTCAGGGTAATCCGCCCATTAGAAAGAATGAAGTAGAATCTAAGATCAGTGTGCATGATGGTGATACCGTGGTTATTGGCGGTGTGTCTCGGGAACAGGAAGATAAAGTAGTAAGTGGCCTTCCATGGGTTCAAAAGATCCCGGTACTGGGATGGCTATTCAAAACTGA
>CAYULE010000247.1:0-2388 GCA_964445385.1 uncultured Smithella sp. | reverse complement strand
ATGATGGCTAAGCAAAAAGCTCAAGCGGATAACCATAAAAAGACGGGGGCGGCTTTACTTGAGTCAGGACGATACCTCAATGCACTCAAAGAACTTCTGGAGGCGGACAAAACTACGCCAAATGATCCCGAGATTAATTACTATTTAGGGATCGCCTATCAGGGCAGGGGGTTGAGGAATATGGCCATGGAACGCTTTCAAAACGCCGTATCCTTGAAGCAGGATTATTCTGAAGCCCATAATTATATTGGTGTCATTTACATGGATATGGGACAATGGCAAAAAGCTGTTGAGTCTTTTGATAAGGCCTTAGCCAATTACCTTTATGCTACACCGGCGTTGGCTCTTTATAATTCCGGATGGGCTTATTACAACCTGCAAAATTATAATATGGCCATGTCCCGGTATCAGCAGGCCTTAAGGCAGGATCCAATTCCCAGCTTACAACCACATATTGAAAAAAATATGGGATTAGTTTGTATCAAACAATCTAATCTGTTAAGGGCAAAGGAGCATTTTGAAAAATCCGTCAAGTTGAATCCATCTCTTTATGACGCTCATTTTTTTCTGGCAGAGACTTATTTAAAAATTAACGACAACGAGAACGCAAGGAAATCCTTTCAGCGGGTCATTGATCTTGCCCCGCAATCGCCTTTTGGACTAAAGGCACAAGAATATTTGCGGTCTTTGCGGTAAACGGTACGCTAAAGAATGTTATTGAATATGCATTTTCCCTATGTTAACTTTCCTGCTGATAAACACATCCAAGTATTTTTGTTGATATGAATATCCAATTTTCGAAAAAGCCAGTTTTGTTTTTATTAATCAATTCGATGAGTCATCTGATCAAGGTCCTCTCGGAATGTTTGTTCAATATTATCAGGATCAAAACTCATGCCGCAAGTCATTAATGATTGTTATTCTTCCAGGATGCACACCGTTCGGAAAAAAATTATCAACGATCATGTCGACAGCGTAATATTTTCCTCAATGAGTAATATACGCTATCTATCTGGATTTACAGGAAGTGATGGCGTTCTGGTATTAAGCTCAGACAGCGCTCGACTGCTCGTCGACGGTCGCTACACAACGCAAGCCGCTGCCGAAGCTCAACAAGTCTCCATTACTCAGTATCAAAATCAAATTCATGGAATCGATCAGGTCATCAAAGAATTGGGCCTCACGAAAATCGGTTTTGAAGCTTCTTTTGTTAATGTGGCAATGTATAATGATTTAAAGCAAGGACTTAAAAATGCTACACTTGTGCCTCTGGGTGACGAGTTGAAATTGCTTCGGGCACACAAGGATAAACATGAAATTGCTTCGATGAAGAAAGCAGCGGCAATTGCATCGACTGCGATAGCGGCGCTCTCCAGAGAATTACGACCCGGCTGGACGGAACTGGAAACGGCTCTGGAATTGGAAATACTGGCTCGCCGGGCAGGCGCCGAGCAGGTTGCGTTTGAGACGATTATCGCTTCCGGAGAGAATGCGGCTCTTCCTCACGCCAAGCCTTCGAATCGGAAGATCAGTTGTGGGGATCTCGTAATTATTGATTTCGGTGTAAAGTATCAAGGTTACTGTTCCGATGAAACTTGCACATTCGCAATTGGGGAATTGACAGGTGATCAAAAAAATGCTTATCGTGCGGCTCTACGGGCGCATGATGAAGCGATTGCTTCTATCCGATCGGGAATAGCTGCAACGGATGTGGATGCTTTGGTCCGCCGGATATTGGGCGTAAAATACCGTCCCTATTTTGTTCATGGCACAGGTCATGGTGTTGGACTGGAGGTTCATGAAGCACCGCGTTTGGCGCCGAATTCACGGGATGTTTTGAGAGCAGGAATGGTTGTCACCGTTGAACCCGGTCTCTATTATCCCGGACGGTGGGGCATTCGCATTGAAGACACGGTTTTAGTAAAAAATAATGGTTGCGAAATCATCACAAAGATGGATAAAAAACTTACCATTATCGAATAAATTTTGAGGTTATTTTTATGAAGGTATTTCCAGAAGACCTACTTTACAGTCGCGAGCATATTTGGGTGCGGGTCGACGGAGATATGGCTACACTGGGGATTACGGATTACGCCCAGGAAAGTCTTGGAGAAATTCTGTCCATTGAATTTCCTGAAATTGATACCTATGTAGAACGTGACGAGGCTTTCGGTTCAGTTGAATCCACCAAGGCGGTTGTGGATCTGATTGCTTCAGTCAGCGGAACGATCGTCAGTGTCAACGAAGACATTAACGATGACATTGGTATTATCAATAGCGATCCCCATGATACAGGCTGGCTGGTTGTTATTGAAATGGATGATATGGAGCAACTGGATGATCTTCTGGATGCCGCAGGCTATCATGATTTTATCATGCAGCAGGAAG
>CAYULE010000246.1:1836-4185 GCA_964445385.1 uncultured Smithella sp. | reverse complement strand
TTAAAGTTTCGTCCATTTATAACCTATTGCGCAGCTCCAGTTAAATTGCCCGGAACGATAAAATTAAGGGATGACTACACAGTCTGCTCGTGGGAATGACCGGGTTGCCGGTTCTATGCAATTCGCAGGTCTCACTTCATTGTTGCCGCCAGCAGTTAACCTTTGTCTATTTCAGTTCCCGGAACTTTGCTTCGATGGCACTGATATCTTCGATGCGGATCAGGGCGTCATAAAAATCGCGCCCGGACAGTTTTTCCAGATGAATAAAGTGATCGCCTGTCGCTTTAACATGTCCCTGAAAAGATTTCCCCGAACGAAGATGAACCACCACATCCCTGCCGGCGAAGGTTTTCAAATTATCTTTAATCGAGCTTGCTGTGTCAAACTTTGCGCCTTCCAAAACGGTGACCGATCTGGCCTGCGCCACCGCGGGAGAAAGGATAAACCCTACAGCCAATAACATGATGGCTGCCAAAATTGTCAATGCGATCCGGTCTGCTTTTTTCATGACGACCTCCTTATTGTTTTACGGGGTAAATCTGTCTTTATTATTGTTATTCCAGTTGGTCTTATTAAATCCGTATACTTCTGCTCAAGCAGAATACCTTAATCAAAACCTGCTCCTGATCAGCTTATTTCAGAGATTGTATAGGTGCCCGCAATTTTAACCGATGCCGCGCCGCCGAAGATAACTCTTGTTTCACTATCGGATTGAACCGTATCCAGTTTAACAATATTCGGACTGTTGCGGTTGTTATTCTGTTCAATGAGAATCCCTTTGCCGTTCCACAAATCCCTCTTTAACAGATAGTATCCAAAGGCGGAATTTCCGGAACCGGTAGCCGGATCTTCCAGGTAACCGAATTTCGGCGCAAACACCCTCGTGCGGAACTGATGACGGGAATCGGCAACCTCATCCGTAAAAACAAGGATGATATCCAGACCGTTGTTCAGGCAGTAATCCCTGAGCACCTTTTGATCCGGCAGCATGGACAAACATATTTCCAGGCCGGCAACGGGAACGACCAGGGTATTGAGCCCGGCGTTAATCAGAGCCGGATCAAATCGATCATCCATATCTCCGGCCCGAATATTCAGCGCTTCCGCTATTTCATTTTTCCCCGGTTGAACCGAATGATATGCCGGTGCAGGCGCTGTGATGTACACACAGTCCTGATCGGGAATTCGGTTGTAAACATTAAGAAGTTCATCCTTCACCCGAATACGGATAACCTCTTTGGCAAGGAGTTCGGGATGGCTGCTGATGTAGTCATACATGATGCCAATCGTGCCATGCCCGCAGAAATCCACTTCACATTCTGCCGAATAATACATTAGACGAAAACACTGATCTTCAGGAAACAGGAAGACGACTTCATTAACAAATCCCGCAAGCTCTCTGGCAATCCTCTGCATTTCATCAGCAGTAATATCGAAGATGCCGTTTAAGTATACACCGGCACAGGGATTGCCGCCGGATGCCCCTTTGGTAAAAGCATCGATTTTTTTAAACGGAAAGGTTTTCATATGGTCATCCTGCCCTAGAATTCTCTTGATGCCCCTCCCCCGCCGGAGCGGCCGGAGTCAAAATAATTATCCCGCGGAGCTTGCGGTTGTTGCGCATCCATTGCGCCGGGTGTCAAAGCGGCGGCAACATCTGCCAGGTTGATGCCATGGTCTTCCGGCTTCAGAATTTCACGGGCGGTAAAACCGGATCTTTTTTGATCCGGCCCGGCATTCAGCCAGCGGATCAAACCCAGCGAAAGGCCGATCATGACCACGCCCAGAATCGCCGGATCCCACGCGTAACGGGTCATGCCCAGATAGCTTTTATTGGTGGCCAGTGTTGCGCAGGCCAGCACAAGGCTTGCATTCAGGATCAGACGCCGGCGGCTTTTGACGCCCCAGAAAATCCCGGCGGCGGGAATCATAAACGTGAGGATATAAGATGACCAGTAAAGATAAGGCGGAAATAGCTTCGGATAAAAATGAATATTATGGGAATTTCCGGTCAGCAATCCCGCCAGTCCCAGGATCTGCAAATTGACGGTCAAATATATCGCAATCAGCAGGCAGGCCTGTATCATGGTATATCTTTCCTTCCGGAAGTCTGCACGATCCGGCTTATCAGCCATCAGGCTGAAAATGAATATCCCGCAAAGGATCAGCAGAAGCAGCAATCTTTCCATGACGGGCGGAATGGACAGTTGGAAGGGAATAAAACAGAGGGCGATGACGCTGATCAGTGCAGCATACAAATAGCCGAAACGCAGATAAATCAGACAGGCGATAAGGGAAAATAACAAACAGTGAACAATGATAACCGCTCGATGATTCATTTGATGGTCG
>CAYULE010000246.1:0-1736 GCA_964445385.1 uncultured Smithella sp. | reverse complement strand
GGATCCGCCGCCTTGTGGACGGCCTGCAGTTGTTCTTCCGAAATCAGGCCGGAACGCTGCCAGATCTGCGCCTGCCCGCGGATGTAGATATCTTCTTCCTGTTGGGGAGAATACAGGCTGAAGCTCATGAATCCTCCTTGAAACGCCGCGACATCTTAAAGATAAAGCCAATCACAATCAACGACGTTATAATGAAGTACGCAAAGGTCAAAAAGGTTTCCCGGTGGAGCCAGTCAACCATCACAATACTGATACCGATATAGCCATAGATCACAGCGTAAAGCATATAGATGAATTTGCGGACCCTGGCGGAATAAAAAGCAAGAGCAGCGCAGGTCATAAGCAGCGCCGGAAAATAGAGCGAAAGAATCTTGTATTCGGTAACCCCGGCCAGCAGCGCGATGCATAAAAAATGAATGGCGAAATTCAGATAGATATCGAAAAAATGTTTTTTAACGGCCAGCCACCAGGCAAGGAGCCCCACTCCCATCACCATCAAGGCATACACCATGGCATAGAGCCGGTAATATTCTGAAAACGAAAAGAGTCGGTGCGCCGAAAGGGTAAAGCCAAACCAGGCGGCAAGCGAAGAAAGCGCGAGCGACAAAACAAGACGGTTGTCAAACCGGTAGGACAGGAAAAAGAATAAAGCCACCGATATCAGCAGATAATTTTTCCACCCGTCGCCCAATACGTGAAACTGTGTTTCTATATAAGCAATGTCCATCGCGAAAAAAGTACAGCCGAAAAACAAAATATAGTCGAAAGCGATGTTGGGAGACGCAACCTCGTCCTTCGCGAAAGCGTAGCCCTTCAGAAAACAATAAATGAAAGCAGCAGTACAGCATAAAGTCAGCCCGGAAATGACAGCCAGATCACCCAGGTGGGCAAAGTATTGTTTAACCGTCAGGCCCGCGCCCGCGACCACCAACAAGATGCCGATATAAAGAAAAAAGCGCAGCTCCCGATGAACGGAGAAAATTTTCCTGTCATGCAAAGCCGTTAAAAACTCACCCTGACCGGAGCCGAGCTTTTGCTCTTTGACCAATTTTCTTAAAAGGTTTGTGACATTCATGATTGTTTTACTTTACTTTTAATAAGGTACTGGATTGCTGTGCTTCAGACTGTAAAGATTGGAAATTATTATGTCAAGGCAAAAGATAGGGCTTTTCTTTGGCCATTGACCTTTTTAATAAAATTCTCTAAAAGAAAAATCGAAACTTCACTTTTGTGTTGTTTGCCTCTGCCGAGCAAACCGCATACCGTGAGTGAACAGAAGTGGCGGAAGTATGGGTTCACTTATTTAAAAACAATATCATTCAACCAGGAGGAACTATGAAAGCAATGCTTATGTGTCTGTTGGGCGTCTTTATGTTGGCAGCCAGTCCGGTATTTGCTGACTTCAATGTGGGTGATCGTGTCGAATGCAACTGGAAGGGTGGCGGCAAATACTATTCCGGAACGGTAGCAGCCAAAGAAGCTGGTAAAATCTTCATTCAATACGACGATGGTGACAAAGAACATACCTATCCCGATATGTGCTATGCCAAGGGTGGTTCGTCAGGTCGAGGCGGCATGGCAGTAGGTTCCAATGTTGAGTGCCGCTGGAAGAACGGCCGTACCTGGTATCCCGGTGTGATTGCGGAGAAAACAGGTACACGGGTATTCATTCACTATAACGATGGTGATAAAGAACATACCACGTTGAATAAGTGCCGCCCCCGTTAACAGACGGT
>CAYULE010000245.1:0-4186 GCA_964445385.1 uncultured Smithella sp. | reverse complement strand
CTTTCAATGGAATGTTCAATCGCCTTGAACGAAATATGAAAAGACTGCTGGATTTGGTAGCCAATGCTCATTCTATAGGATATCGCGACGTCAACAAACGAGCGGTATGTGATTTTATTGCACGGGAATCGAAGATTCGACATGGATAACTTCACATCAGTCGGTTTCAATTTTCATTGACAAGCATTTGGCAACAGGATTAAATATTCACCAGTATTTATGTCTTTCTCTTATTCATAATCCTCCATCAATCGAAAAGATGTAGTAATGATGAAAAAAACACAAAAAGATTGCCGGGTTGATTATAAGATTACTTCTCAATGGGAAGATTTGAATCTTTTCATTTATCTTGCAGGCGAGTTTGGTCTGCATAATCTGATCGCCTTTACAGGTGACATCAAACGAGAGATTGCCAGTAAAAAGACGCAGGCTGTTACAATTGACTTTTCTGATGTTTGCTATCTGGACAGCGCTTCGGCTCTGGCTCTTGTCCAAATCGAAAAGGATTCCATCGCTAAAAATATCCCGTGTCAACTGGTTAATTTGAATGATGAAGCCAAAGGTATTTTCAGCGTCATCCATCCGGAAACTCTGACCCATCCACCTTTAAAACTGGAAGGATCCCAAACCGGCATTATCAGTCAGCTGGGACAAGAATCGCTCAAAATCGGCCGCGATTTTGTTGATTTCGTCACATTTGTCGGTGAACTGCTCTCCGCTCTTTACTACACCTTAAAGCATCCGGGAACGCTGCGGGGAAAGGATGTTTTATTTTATATCCAGCGGGCGGGTGTGGACGGTTTGCCCATTGTCGCCCTGATCGGCCTTTTGCTGGGATTGATCATTGCCTTTATGTCTTTTTTACAGCTCAAACAGCTCGGGGCGAATATTTATGTCCCGGCACTGGTCAGCTTCGGCATGATCAAGGAGCTGGGACCTATTATGACGGCAATTTTGGTCGCGGGACGTTCCGGTTCCGCTTTTGCCGCAGAAATCGGTACGATGGTGGTCAATGAAGAAGTGGACGCCCTGCAGACGATGGGCTTTGATCCGATTCGCTTTCTGGCAATCCCCAAGGTACTGGCCACCGTCTTTGTCGTACCGATCCTGACCGTTTATGCCGACTTTTTCGGCATTCTGGGTGGTATGCTGATCGGCATCACCAGTCTGGACCTGACCGTCACAACCTATATCGCAGAGTCCATCAAAGCGATTAAGCTGTTTGATGTCGTCACCAGCTTGATCAAAGCTGCCGTGTTTGCCTGGCTGATTTCGGCCATCGGTTGCCAGCGGGGATTCCAGGTACGTGCGGGTGCTCAGGATGTTGGAAAATTTACCACCTCCGCGGTTGTAGCGGCGATATTTCTGATTGTGGTGGCCGATTCCATCTTTGCCATTATGCTATACTATATTAAAAATTGAAGGAGTTCTGGTTTTGGATACACCGGATAACAAACCCATGATCATCGTAAAAAACCTGACCGCCCGCTTCGGAAATAATATCGTTTTTGAAGATGTCAGCTTTGAGGTCTATAAAGGTGAAGTTCTGGTGATCGTGGGCGGCAGCGGGTGCGGTAAATCGACCCTGCTGAAAATCATGATCGGTCTGCAACAGCCTTTTGCCGGCCAGGTTTTTTATCAGGGAATGGATATAACCCGCGCCGGGGAAAAAGAACTCAATCTTTACCGGCAGAATATCGGCGTGCTTTTTCAATCCGGCGCCCTGTTCAGTTCGATGACGATTAAAGAAAATATCGCGCTGCCGCTTTCGGAGTACACGGATCTCGATCCCGCCACCATCAACCAGATCATCAAAATGAAGCTGGGCATGGTCAATCTGTCAGGATATGAAAACCACAATCCATCGGAACTTTCCGGTGGCATGAGAAAAAGGGCCGGCATTGCACGGGCCATGGCGCTCGATCCCCGAGTGCTTTTCCTGGACGAATTATCCGCCGGTCTTGATCCGGTCACCGCCGTGGAGCTTGATGATTTAATCATCAAAACCAATGAAGCTCTGGGAACAACCATGCTTATCGTGACTCACGAGTTGGAATCTATTTACAAAATAGCTCATAGAGTGTTAATGTTGGATAAAGAGGCAAAGGGAATCATTGCCGAAGGTAAGCCTTTGGAATTAAAAAAGCAGGCGACAGATCCGCGGGTAACAAGTTTCTTTTTACGCCAGCTGCCTGCCGCACCTGCCGAGCAGAGGTTCTATGTCGACTAAAAGCTCAAAATTTTTAATCGGTCTTTTTGTCATTTTCGGCATGATGATTCTGGCAGCCGTCATCATCTGGGTGGGCGCTTCCAGAATACTGATGAAGGGCTCCCTCTACGCCGTCTATTTTGATGAATCCGTCCAGGGTTTGCAGGTGGATTCGGCCATCAAATACCGCGGTGTGGAAATCGGCAAGGTTCAGAGTATCGACGTGGCCAAGGACTTCCGTCTGGTTGAAGTCATTATGAAAATAGACCTGGAAGGTGATTTGCAGCATCAGACCATCGCCTCACTCAAAACGGCGGGCATTACAGGAATCGTCTTCATTGAGCTCGACCGGATCAGAGAGGACGAGTTGGCCGGTTCGCCGAAGCTTAATTTTGTATCGGATTATCCGGTTATTCCGTCCAGGCGCTCGGAAATCAGCCGCTTTCTGGCGGACACAAGCATCATTCTGGATCACATCAAATCCATCGATTTCAAGGGTATTTCCGATCAACTTAAAAAAACCAGTGAATCGATCAATAGCTTTATGGAAGGCAAGCGCATCAACCGTATCATGGAAAATTTGGAATCCACCTCAACAAATCTGGACCAGACCATTGCTAAAATCAACAAGACCGTTGGCGAAGGTAAAGTGGATCAGGCGGTCACTGAAGCCCTGGGTGTTTTATCGGATGCCCGGAAACTGATCGAACAGGCCAGAGGTGAAATCAACGTTCTTAATCTACGCGAGAAAGCAGAACGAACAGATGCTATCCTGGGAGATATCGACAAAAAAGCAAAAGTGATTTCCAGCAGCCTTCAAGACACGGCCGAAAATCTTCGGGTCACCTCGGATAATCTGCAAAAGCTATCTGACAGTCTGAACAGAGATCCGTCGGCACTCATTTTCACAAAACCGGCGCCGCCGCGCAAGCCCATGGAGTAACGAAAGGAATAAGCAATGCGATTATTCATTCAAAAAAACTTCAGCCGCTTATGTTTCATCCTGATGATTTCATCCTTCCTGATTACCGGATGCGCCACAAGCGGCAAGCCGCAGCATAACGTCGAAAATTATCTATTGAATTACCCGGCACCGCATTGGGACAAATCCGCAAAGCTTGCGGCATCCGTAAAATTGAACCGGCTTTCCATTGCCGCCGCCTTTAATTCCACCAGCATGATTTTCCGCAGCGATGCCTATCGCTTTGATTCTTTTAATTACTCCCGCTGGGCAGTCAACCCGGCCGATATGATCGGCGACAAACTCATAGGTGATATGAGAGAAAGCGGTCTTTTCAGTGCGGTATTTTCTAGGCAGGAAACAGATGAAGGACGATTTATCATCTCGGGTGGCATTGAAGAATTTTACCTGCGGATGGATAAAAGCGACAAAACGGCAGTGATCTCTATCAGTATTTCATTACAGGACCTCCGTGAAAAAGAAATCGGCAAAAGGATGATGCTTCAGAAGAAATACGCCCGGGAAGAACCTCTGAGCGAGTCATCACCCCGGGGTTACTGTCAGGCCGCAAGCCAGGCTGCGCAGATCATCTCCCGTGAGATCATCAGCGATATTTACGCGGCCGTTAAAACCAGGACTCCATAGACGGTAAATCCCTTATGAAAGAAATTCCCGTAAAAACGCATGCGCGCTTTGAAATGATTGATATCACGGACGCCGTCCAAAAAGCGGCACGCGAGGAAAAAATCGACTCAGGTATTTGCCTGGTTTACACGCCCCATACCACCGCCGCGGTGACGATTAATGAAAATGCCGATCCGGATGTTCCCCGGGATATTCTGGCAGCGTTGGACCGTGCGATTCCCTTATCCGCGAACTACCGGCACGCGGAGGGAAATTCCGCCGCGCACGTCAAATCATCGCTGGTCGGCGCGTCCGAAATGGTCATCATCGAAAACGGTCGCCTGGTTTTAGGAACCTGGCAGTCGATCTTCTTTTGCGAATTCGACGGACCA
>CAYULE010000244.1:0-4198 GCA_964445385.1 uncultured Smithella sp. | reverse complement strand
AGCGGCCGTTTGAGCTTAAACGTCTGGGTCAGCATACCGCTTTCCACGGTGAAGTCTTCCGCGACGAAAAGATACTTCTGCGGCACTTCATAACCACCGTATGTCTTACGCAGATGGGCCGTGATATCCTTGGTCAGATAATCCGTTACCGCTTTGTCCTTAAGGGATTCTTCCAAAGTGTCTTTCAGGAGCGGCTTGAGGTTTGGATCGGCTTTCAGCACGGCAAAGTCGGGAACAACCAGAGCCACGTTGTAGTCTTTACCGTCGCCGTAAAGCATCACGTTGAGGATGTAGCGGATCAATTTAATTTCATTTTCAATACCTTCCGGATGGACATACTTTCCGTTGGCCAGTTTGTATTCATCTTTGAAGCGGCCGGTAATATGCAGGTAGCCTTCTTCGTCAAGCCAGCCGCGGTCTCCGGTGCGGATGCCGGGGAAACCGTTCCATTTATCCGGCATCATGATTTCCGCTGTCTGCTTGGGCTTATTGTGGTAGCCCATCATGATGTGAGCGCCGTAAGCGCATATTTCGCCGTCCTTGCTGTCTTCTCCAACACGGGATTTATCAATCACCACGTGCATATGTTTAACCACCTTGCCGACGGTTCCCAACTTATTGCCGTATTTGGGAGTATTGGAGGTAATGACCGGTCCTGCTTCCGTCATGCCGTAGCCATCGAATGTCGGCTGGCCGATGTCTTTGAAGAACATGGCGATTTCCGGTTTGACCATCGCGCTGCCAGTCACGAAAAATTTCAGAGCTCCGCCGAAAATATTGCGGCACTGGGAGAAAACCAGCGCGTCGTAATCTTTAAATTCTTTTGTTTTCTCGGGAAGATCTCTGTTTTTGATTGCTTCGGCGACGGCCGCGTCAAAAAACATCTTTTTAGTAGGATCAGCGGCAACGCCCTGCAGAATGGAATCATAGACTTTGTTGACAATTTTGGGAACAACGCAGAGTCCTGTAGGCTTGACTTCCTGGAAGTTCTGAATCAGTTTTTCCACGGATTCGGCAAAAGCAATGCCGCCGCCGGCAGCGATGTAAAGGTGCAGATCGCACGCCAGGCCATAGACATGTGCCCAGGGGAGAACGGCCACAACATGCATGTGTTCATTGATGCCGTATGAGTCTAAGCCGAGACGCGCGTTTAACGTAAGACTGCCGTGAGAGAGTTCAACGCCTTTCGGATCGCCGGTCGTACCGGAGGTATAGACGATGTTGGCCATATCCGACCAGGCGGGTTTGATGGACGGCGCGGTGTTTTTCTTGCCCATTTCCTCCAGGGCGCTCATGGAATTCTCGCCTTCACCGTAAACGACAAATATTTCTTTCAAGACGGGAATATCTTTTTTGAAATCCTTGACTTTTTCATAAATGTTTTTATCGCGGGCAAACAGAAACTTAATCTCGGCGTCGCTGACGACGTACTGCATGACTTTCGGAAGTTCCGCCAGGTACATGGGAACAAAAACACCGCCAAGACCATGAACAGCCTGCTCGCAAATAAACCATTCCGTGCAGTTGTTGAGAATAACGCCGACTTTTTCGCCCTTGGCAAGTCCAAGCTTTTTCAAGGCGGCCCGAAGGTTATTGACTCTGTCAGCCACTTGTTGAAAGGTTACCCATTCATACTGTCCCGAACCCGGATTCTTGGTGCCGAAAAGTCTGTTGTTCGGATACTTGGCCACACTCTCCTCAAATAAATCGACCAGATTGTTCGGGTTGTCATAAATTTCATTCAGATCCATTTTTGCTCCTAAATTCTTTTCCTAGAGTAAAATATTCCGCCTTTTTCAAAAACAGGCATTCTCGAACAAGGCTACTTCATCCATCACGCTTATTATTAATGATAAGATGATTCCCATTAATGGCTAATTGATGCGTATGCCATTTCCAGAAACCAGTCTTCATATTAATTTCTCTTCCACTACCCGATTCCAACGAATAAGAAGCGCGGCCCCGCCATGCCTCCGTGCATGGCGGGAGCTATTGCAGCCAGATACCGCTATGGAGTGGACTGTTGCACGCATATTAGCAGCATCCATGCCAATCCTATTAAATATGATCTATGTATATAACATTATTATTAATATTTGTTTGGGCAGAGAAGGTGGTTGAATATTTTTGCATTTTATGTAACATGCGCGTCACGTAGTGAATCATGAGATACAACAATAATGAAACGCTTATGAAACATCATCAAGCATCACAGACTGCGGAGCAGGGATATGCAGACAAACGACAACATTAAACTTCTTCACCCCCACTGGCACGATGAGGCCCAGCAGATTGATGTCGATTACTATGAAAAGAAGTTTAAGCGAACACTCGAAGAATGGAATCAGTTTATCCGCGGTGAGATGAAGATCGACACCTCAGTTGTACCTGCTGAAATTCTTGAATCGTGGACGCGCTGCAAAACGATGGGTGTGAATCCGTTAGATGTTCCCCAAATAAATATTCTTTCAGGGCATGACCTGCAAATATTGATCAAAAAAAACAAAAAACTGATTTCAGCAAGCCGTCCATTCATGAATCAGGTTTACCATCTGGTAAAGAGCCAACGTTTTAATATCAGCCTGTTCGACAAAGATGGCGTGATACTGGAAGTGATGCAAGACAAGCAATACGAAGAAACGTCACTGGCATCCGTTTGGGTGGTCGGCACCCAATGGTCCGAAAGCATTGCGGGAAACAATGCGGCGGGAACCGCCATTTTTTATAAAAAACCGATACGGATATTCGGATCACAACATTATTGCCATGCGTACCACAAATACGCCGTTTCCAGCGCGCCCATTTTCAATCCGGAAGGCAAGCTGATCGGCGGCATTACCATCATTGGTTACCATTTTGGCGCGCATCCGCATACGCTGGGTATCGCCATTGCCGCCGCTCAAGCTATTGAAAATGAACTGCGCTCACAAGAAGCGCTGGAGGCAGTCAACAAAACAAGCAACAATCAAAAAACCGTTATTTCTAATATTCCCGAAGCGATTATTACGATTAACAGTCAGAATTACATTTCTTTCATGAACGACCATGCGAAGAATATGTTTCACGTCTCCAACCCGTCGATGGAAGGAATGCACCTCAAAGATGTTCTGGGCGCCATCAACCACCACTTCCTTGAAATCCTAGACCATAATGAATCCATAACCGACATGGAATTACGCGTGTATACCAGAAACGGCAGCGGTGATTTTACCCTAACCTGCAATCCGATCATCTCTCCGGACGGCAGCTTCACCGGTAAAATAATTTTTCTCAGCGGGATCAAGCGCGCCAGAACTCTGGTTACCAACATGATCGGCGCGAAAGCCAAATTTCATTTTGAGGATATTTACGGCCAACACCCGACCTTTCTTAAAACGCTGGAAGAGGCCCGGATGATTTCTCAAAGCACCTCCACCGTACTTCTTCTCGGTAAAAGCGGAACGGGAAAGGATCTTTTCGCCCAGGCGATCCACAACGCCAGTCCACGTAAAGACGGGCCCTATATCGCTATTAACTGCGCGGCTATCCCCCGGGATTTAATTACCAGTGAATTTTTCGGTTACTCGGAAGGGGCTTTTACCGGATCCCGGAAAGGCGGGAATCAGGGAAAATTTGAGTTGGCGGACGGTGGCACGATTTTTCTGGATGAAATCGCTGAAATGCCCCTTGAACTTCAATCCGTTCTGCTTCGTGTCATCGAAGAAAAAAGCGTCACCCGCATCGGGGGTACAAATATACGTCCCGTTGATGTGCGCATTATTGCCGCAACGAACAAGGATTTAAAAGAAGAGATCAGAAAAGGCGCCTTCCGGGAAGACCTCTATTACCGGCTCAATGTTTTTTCCATTAATCTGATCCCCCTCAACGAACGGCCGGATGATATTTTACTCTTGATGAATCTTTTTGTCCGAAAATATGAACATTCGTTAAACAAGCAAATTACCCGGATTCACCCCGATGTCATTACAGCCTTCCTGAATTATCCCTGGCCCGGGAATATTCGGGAATTGCAGAATATCATCGAACGAATGATGAATATCGTCTGCTCGAATGAATTGACGCCCGATCTCATTCCTGAAGAAATTATCAGCTTTGGTAAAAAATCATCAACCGACGAATTCATGGAATCCCCTGAAGACACGGAACGTAAAACCATTTTAAAATTACTCCATTTAAAATTCCCTAAAAACATCATTGC
>CAYULE010000243.1:0-4203 GCA_964445385.1 uncultured Smithella sp. | reverse complement strand
TAGGGCGCGCTCCCCTGAGCGCGCCGAGCTTCTGCTCATTGAAAAAAATCGATTGCCGGTGAAACATTGGGAAAATGTGCATGGTGGAGACAAACACTGAGAAATGTTTTGCAAGGGCGGCCCCTCCCGAACTTAGGATTGCTTCGCCATTTATGGCCGTACAGGAATCACGCAGGATGGGCCTGAGCCGATGATCTGGATAAAAACCGTTATGCTCACTACGCATCCAGACTTTGTTTTAACTACCTTAACCTCCTGATAAAAATAAGGACGGCAGAATAGAGAGCCGTCGTAGTGGCTGAAAGCTCCATCTCCAACTCTCTATTCTAACGTCCCTTTGCATCACCCTTTGAACTCGCGCGCACCGAGTTCCAACCGGGTCTTCTTAGTAAATTACATTTAAGCAGTCAGCAAAATACATACACAGGCAATAAACATTTGCTCTAAATCTAACGATAGCGGCAATTCTCAATGCATTGACGCTCTTGTTCCTTGGCCTGTCTCTCACAGCGTTGATAGTATCTCGAGCGCGACTCTTCCCTGCATCCAACCAGAGTGGCATGGTAATCTTCAAGGCAACGATCGGCGCAATAGCCACGATGACCGCGATAATAACCGGGAGGTGGACCCGGAGGACCTGGAGGAGGACCGGGCTCTTGATAAGCAGGACCCGGTGGATGATGACCGGGGGAAACTACTGCAAAACGGGAACGGGCGGAAACCACGTATCCTCCGGATCTGTAATTATAAAAAGCCCGTGCCTCATATCTTCCCGGCCGTGGAGATCTAAAGTGAAGGACACCCTGCTGCGCTCCCGCGGGCATGTATTTATAGTCCCCGGCTTCAGTATCCGGCGCGCCTTCCGGTACGATACAGATCCAATCACTTGAATAGCCCGGCGCATTGTAAAAACGCACTCTGATATCATCGCCCTGATATACCCGTTTGTCCGTTTCAATCCACGGCCCGCCATTAGCGGCCAGTGCCGTCTGGCAACAAAAAGCCAGCATGATCAGAATAAACATTGCAGGAATTGATCTAATTTTTGAACTGGATGGCATCATCATTTTTCCTTCCTTTCTTGATCATTTCGATAAAAGATTATTAAATCGTTTTCATAGACTCTTTTCTACCGGCTGCTCGCACATTGCCTGCCACGAAGCGGATCACTTCACAAAGAGAAATGCGTGAAACCATGTGCTATGGAAAGATCGATTATTAACGTATTATAATACTGCTGATGATTTTTTCATAACATTTTCTTTTCAAAAAGAATCATCGAAAAATGAGGAGCGCGGAATAACCCAAATGCTCCAGCCCGAAAATTTCAGGCATCGCGCCTGGTTGTCGGCCAAATATCAAGGATAAATATTTGCCCCCCGATTTTCCCCGGCCCAATGCCGACATGTAGGGCGTAATCCCCTGAGCGCGCCGAGCCTTGCGTGATGTTCGGGATAACCTTCGAAAAAATACTACAGTCCACTTTATTTCCCTTCCCCTTTATTTCCAAATAAAACGACAGCACATTCCATTTCCGAAAACGGGGATAATAAAGTCCCTCTGTTCCCTCCTCTTAGTGTTTGACTTGTGCTGGTATCTTAATTATAAGTACTTCATTAAGCTATTTAGCCAACTGATTAAAGGAGGCCCCATCATGAATGAAAACCCCGTCCCCTGGTACATCACCGTTCAGACTTTTCCCGAACTTCTCCACCGTAACGCCACCCAATACGGCAACCGGCGCGCCCAGTGGTGGAAGACGCAGGAGAAGAACACGGATTCGCTGACCTATGCGCAACTGGCGCAAACGGTGCGCGAGCTTTCAGGCGGCCTCATGCAGCTTGGTCTTGCCAAAGGTGACCGCGCCTGTATCATGGCAAACACGCGGCCCGAGTGGGTATGGGCGGATTACTCCATCCTCTGCGGCGCGGCCGTTACCGTGTGCATCTACCCTTCGGTATCGGCTCCCGAGATCAAGCATATCGTGAACGATTCCGGGGCTCGCTTCGTCTTTGTGGACAGTGAGGAAAACCTGATTAAGATAAAAAGCGTCTGGAACGAAATGCCCACACTGGAAAAAGCTGTCACCATCGGGAACTGGCATGCTCCCGGAGATGAGCGGGTGATATCGCTTAGCGATCTGAAGGCCCTCGGCCGAACGCTTCTGGCCGGGGCTCCGAATGCCTTCGAGGAGCGCTGGCGCTCTGTTAAACTGGACGACCCCATGACCATCGTCTATACCTCGGGCACCACGGGTGTTCCCAAGGGAGCGGTGCATACCCACCGCAGTGTTAACGCGGCCTGCCGGCGCGACCTGACGGTATTTTCCGCGCGGCCTTTCACACAGGAAGATGTCTTCCTGGCGTTTTTGCCTTTGTCTCACACCTATGAGCGCGAGTGCGGCCATGGTTGCGCCATGCACTCCGCGGTGACCGTCGCCTACACCGACCCCAAATCCCTGGTCGACGACCTGCAGATCTTCCGTCCGACCGCTTTTGTTTCCGTCCCCCGGCTCTACGAGCGCATCTACATGACCATGCAGTCCCGCACGGCAAGCTCGCCCGTGAAGAAGGCTATCTTCCAGTATGCGATGAAAACCGGCCTGGATCTGGTGGAATACCGCTCTGACGCCAACGGATTCATCAATATGGCCGAAGGGGTCGACGTCACCGAAGGAATTCCCCTGTCGCTCAAAATCAGGCACGCCATCGTGGACAAGATCTTCTTCTCGAAGGTGCGCGCCATGATGGGCGGCCGTTTCCGGTTCGCGTTTTCCGCCGCCGGCAGCCTGCCCGCGGACCTCTGCAAAGTGTTTCTGGCCATGGGGATACGAATCTACGAGGGATACGGGTCTACGGAGACCTGCAATACCATTACCATCAACCGGGTGAATAAGATCCTGCCCGGATCGGTTGGGCCCGTTGCGCCGGGTGTCGAGGGCCGGATCGCCGAGGACGGCGAGTGGCAGGTCAAGGGGGAGAACATTTTCGCGGGATACTGGAACAACCCGGAGGCGACAAAAGAAGCCTTCACCCCGGACGGCTTTTTCAAGACCGGCGACATCGTGGTCATGGTGGCCGACGGCTTCCTGAAGATCGTTGATCGAAAGAAAGGATTGATGGTTCTCGATACGGGCAAAAACGTGCCGTCGGCCAAAATCGAGGCCAGGTTCTCGTTGTCGCCCTGGATCGAAGTCGTCATGCCCGTGGGAGACAATCGCAAGTACGTGGGCGCCCTCGTGGTGCCAAACTTCGACGCCTTCATCCGCCTTTTCGATGAGAAAGGCATCACCTATGACAAAAGCAAACTGATCTTTTCCGAGGCGGATGGCGCACGGATCTGCACGCAGGTGGGACAGGACTTCGTCGACAAACCCGAACTCAAAAACCTCATCGATGCCGACATCCGGAAGGTCAACGCCGAACTTGAGGAATACGAGTGCGTCAAGAAGTACGCCATCCTGAAACGAAAGCTGACGGTGGAGGAGGGCGAGATGACCCCCACCCTGAAGGTAAAGCGCAACGAGGTGATCAAACATTTCAAGGCCGAGATCGAAGGCCTTTATGATTGAGAAGCGGAAAGGAACAGGGACTGTTCAAGTCTTCTGCCCTGAGCATCAGGACAGCTTGGTCAGTCTGAAATAAACTTGGATGTCTGCGGACGTCCCCCTGCACTGCCCAATGCGGACATGCAGGGCGCGATCCCTGAGCGCGCCGAGCCTTGCAGGATGTTCGGGGATAACCCGCAAAAAATAGAACCGTTGTACTAGCCTGGCTCACTAATTCGGTAACTTTTGGAGCTTATCAAAATATATTTCGTCAATTAAGTGTTATGTCTCCCCCGAATTATGTCCCCCCGAATTTTCTAAAAAAGAGAGGTTAAAGCCGTGGCGTTAACCTCTCTGATTTTTAATGCCTTTCTTTCTGACTTAAAAACATAGCGGGCTCACTTTGCACGGCCTTTCTTCCAGGCGGAAATGAGTTTATCATAGTCAACTGTTTCGCCCTTCGGTTTCTCATTGGCCAGTTTTGCCTGCGGCGCTATACCACCGGGTCTTCCCAGGTAAGTCTTTTCGTCAACACATTTGTTGAGTTTGGGACCCTTATTTCCCTGAACGCCGGAACGCTCAATACGTTCCATCACCCTATCCTGCTCTTTCGCCAGATTATCCATTGCCTTATCCACGCTGATGGCGCCTGAAGA
>CAYULE010000242.1:0-4214 GCA_964445385.1 uncultured Smithella sp. | reverse complement strand
GATCAAGATTCCATTGACATGCAGGACCACTTTTCTTATATAGTTCTGTCAACAAAGTAAGTTCCTGATTCGCGGGGAAAGTTTTGGCGAATCCAGTTGTTTGATGAGCCATCCCGGCTAAATCAACCACCTGTAAGCTTGGAGAGATCAATGTGAGACCTTTTCCCGAAAATATCACTGCGTGCCCCGATTGCGATCTCCTGCAGCGGATTCCCGCTCTTTCCGGCGGAGGGGTGGCGCATTGCCCGCGCTGCGGCCACACCATCGCTTCCGACAAAGCCGATTTCCTGAACCGGACGCTTGCTTTAACGATTGCCGCGGCGATTATTCTGATCATCGCCAATGTTACACCCCTTCTGGGCCTGACGGCCGCCGGGCGTCACGCGAGCACAACCATCCTGGGCGCCGTGCTGAAAATGTGGCAGCAGGGTCAGGAAATCACTGCTGTGCTTGTTGCGTTCTGTACCATCGTTGCCCCGACCGTCTACGTCGCATTCATGCTGACGGTGCTGATTGTCGTGAGAAAGTCGCCCGTGCCCTCCTGGGCCGGCGTCCTTTTGCGGGTATCGGAGTTCAGTCATACCTGGGCAATGATTGAGGTGATGATGCTCGGCATTCTGGTCGCCCTGGTAAAAATCGCCACGGTAGCAACGGTTATTCCAGGTTTCGGGATGTTTGCCGTCTTTATGCTCATTGTTCTGATTGCATCGATGACGGTCAATTTCGACCGGCGCGCCGTATGGTCGAAAATTCAATGGGTCGGCGGGAAAGCAGCACAATCGAATGAATCGTCGGAAGAAGCGAACGAAAAAACCATCCAGACGGGCAAACCCGTTACGATAACCGGTATTCAGATGGGGCTCGTCTCGTGTGAGACCTGCGGACTGCTCATGAGGCCTCCCCACGTTGATGAACCGGGTCACTGCCCGCGCTGCGGCACGGGACTCGAGTTGCGCCGGCATAATGGGATCCAGCGAACCTGGGCTCTGCTCATCGCGGCAGCAATCTGTTATATCCCGGCAAACCTGATGCCGGTAATGAACACCACGATGCCCGGATACGCCGCGAAGGACACGATCATGAACGGCGTCATTCTGCTTTATAAAACGGGATCATGGCCGCTGGCCCTGATCGTACTGATTGCCAGCGTCATGATTCCGCTGGCCAAGATCATCGCTTTGTCCTATCTGTTGATCACGATTCAGTTACGCAAAATGGAGAGCCGGGAAGAGCGGATCCGGCTCTATCGCCTGGTAGCAATTGTAGGACGATGGTCGATGCTGGACGTCTTTGTCGTTACGTTTGTTGTCGCCCTCGTACAGCTTCAACCGCTCATGTCCGTGGAACCGGGCGCCGGTGTTCTTTTTTTCGCGGCGGTTGTCGTGCTGACCCTGCTGGCCGCTGAAAATTTCGATCCCCGTCTGATCTGGGATTCCAATGCTGAAAAGGAGTACGAAAATGACCGACCCTGAAAAACTCGACAATATTCCGCACGCCACGGTAAGACCGAAAAGGAAAATACGGCTCTCCGTGGTCTGGATCATCCCCATATTGGCTGCGCTCGTCGGCCTCGGGATTGCCGTCCAGAAAATTCTTAATGAAGGCCCGACCATTACCATTGTCTTTAATAAGGCCGAGGGAGTCGAAGCGGGAAAAACGAATATCAAATACAAGGATGTCAGCATCGGTCAGGTGCAGACGGTAAAGCTCTCGAAGAATTTCACCAAAGTTGTGGTGACCGCAAAAATAGACAAAAGCGCCGAGGGCCTGATTGTTGAGGATGCCAAATTCTGGATTGAATCGCCGCGTGTCACTCTGAGCGGGGTTTCCGGCATGGGCACCGTGTTGTCCGGCAACCACATCGGACTGGAAACCGGAAAGTCCTCCAGAGCCAGACGTGAATTTACCGGTCTCGATATGCCGCCGTCCATCACCGTCGATCAGCCGGGCCGGCAGTTCGTTCTCCAGGCGGATACGCTTGGGTCCGTTGGCATCGGATCGCCTGTGTATTACCGTCAACTGAACGTGGGACGGGTCATCAGTTATGATTTGACAACGAATGGCAAGTCGATTGAAATCAAGGTCTTTGTCAATGCTCCCTATGACAGGCATGTCACGACGCAAACGCGTTTCTGGCACGCGAGCGGGATTGATATCTCCATGGGGACAAACGGGTTGTCCGTGCAAACCCAGTCCGTGTTATCTATTCTGATCGGCGGCATTGCTTTTGAAGAGCCTGATTCCACGATTGCGGAATCAAAACCGGCAGCGGAAGGTACTGTCTTCAATCTTTTCGGCGACCGCGCCACGGCAACAAAAAAACACGAAGAGCTCGTTTCAAAAGCGGTTCTCTATTTCAAAGAATCGCTGCGCGGTCTCTCCGTCGGCGCCCCCGTTACCTTTGCCGGATTGCCGGTGGGTGAGGTTACCGGGGTCGGTCTCGAATTTAATCCGGCAACAGATGATATTCAACCTCGCGTGGATATGGTGCTCTATCCGGCTCATTTCCTCGCGTACATGAAGTCGGAGTCAGCCACGCAGAAGGCGACAAGCCAGCAGTGGCGTGGCGCCCTGGTACAACGCATGGTTGACCGGGGACTCCGGGCGCAGCTGCGCAGCAGCAGTCTCGTGACGGGGCAGCTCTATATCGCTCTTGACTATTTTCCGAATGCCGCCAAAGTGAAGAAACTCGACTATAGCAAGATACCGTACGAATTTCCCGTGATGCCCGGCAGTCTGCAGGACATGGAGAACAAACTGAGCGGCATTATTGCCAGGATTGATAAAATGCCACTGGACGTCATTGGCGAAGACGCGAGGAAGACCATTGAAACGCTCAACAGGTTACTGAACCACATTGACGCAGAAATGGTGCCCGAGATCAAAACGACTTTGCGAGACCTGCGAAAAACACTCGCCAGCGCGGACGACACACTGGTCGGAAAAGACGCACCGACACAGCAGGAGCTGCGGGCGGCCCTGCAGGAAGTCGCCCGGGCGGCGCGGTCGATCAGTGAATTGGTCGACTATCTCGAACGCAACCCCGACGCCCTTATCCGCGGAAAAGCACAGGAGGTGCCAAAATGAACAGACGATCTATCATCATGCTTTGCCTGCTTGCCACGGTAATAGCGGGCTGCGCTTCCGCAAGGCCGACACAATTCTATACGCTCAGCCCGTCAGCCGCGCAGACCGCGGCGACGGCCAGCTACTCCATATCCGTGGGCCCTGTCTCTGTGCCGGCCGTCGTTGACCGGTCCCAGATCGTTTTGCAGATGGGTCCAAATCAGGTTTTTATCTCCGAATTTGACCGATGGGCGGCGCCGCTTAAGCAGGACATCGCGCGAATTGTTGCAGAAAACCTTGCGTCAATACTTGGCGCATCACAATCAACGGTGTTTCCACAATTAACAACTGCGGAAGTATCGTATCGCGTTGTGATCGACGTTCTTCGTTTTGAATCGGTGCCCGGCAAAGCGGCCATTCTGGATGCCCGCTGGACAGTAAGTTCCAGGAAGAATGGACGGTCTGTAAGCAACCGCGCGAAGATTACCGAACCTGCACAAGGCGGCGGTTATGCTGAACTGGTCGCGGCGCACAGTCGCGCACTCGCGGGAGTGAGCGGCAAGATTGCAGAAACGATCCGGGAGATGGAAGGCCAAAAGCGTTAGGATACAGGGCGGAGCCTAGCCCACTGGCGAGGTCGAATACCGTAATAGAAATGGTAATTTTCGTTTCTAATGCAAACCGAAAAAACAACGGCTCGTAGGGATGGAAAGGTGAAGGTATGGATGAAATTGACAATGATCTGCTCTTCTCCTCTTTGATTAAAATCAACTATGACAAACGTTTTATCAGGATCGCTCAAGACTTCATCGAAAATCTCAGTTTATTAGCCGGGGCCAGTAAGAACGAGAGCCTGCAGATTTCCCTGCTGATCGAGGAATCGCTGTCTTTTATTATCAATAAATACATCGATTGCCGCATAGCGGCTTATATTCAAATTTGCTTTCAGGTAACGGCGGACAGGAAAGTAGCTGTTGAAATAACGGATATCGGCCCGCCCATTCACGAAAGCATGATCCCGTCATTTGATATTACGAACGAAAACTCAGAAGAAGGTCTCTGGTATAAGGTTGTTCGGGAGCTTTCCGACAAATTTGCCTTCATGAATAAACTGGGCTCCGGATGGCTTATTCAAATTGAAAAAAATA
>CAYULE010000241.1:2722-4214 GCA_964445385.1 uncultured Smithella sp. | reverse complement strand
ATCTGTGTAATATGAGCCCCCTCAGGTCCATCAGACTGAGGGGGCTTTTGTATGGATGTATTTCTCAATCGGGGAAGGAAAAGTTAGTCACTCATTTTGATTAATGCTTATGCAAAATAGCCCAAATCGCTTTATCGCGCAGGATGTTCATATAGTCTGTTTGATCATTATTCAATATTTTGGGTGTTTTTTTGTCCGCGTAAAGAAGACCGATGCATTGTTCTTTGATGATTAATGGATAAATCAAAAAGGATTGAGCGTTAATGATTTTCAAATACCATTCCGGAAGATTTCCTCTGACGCCCGCGGCGTGACTGTCATCGATAATAAAATCCTTCATGCGCATGACGGCCATATTGAAGAGATCAGAAGTCCTCGTAATCTGAAATGTAAATTGTCCCAGGATGGTATCAATATTTTCACCAAAGCCGAAACGAGCGGTCAATTTAGTATGGTTCTGATCAACCATGCAAAATAAAACCCGGTTAAATTCAAAACTGCGATACATGGTTTCCATAATCATGTAAATGGCATCGCTGATACTGCTGTTGCTGTTAAGCATTTCGTTAATTTCCGCAATGCAGCCTTTCAGCATTTCGATTTGTTCTTCTGCCTGAGACATTTTTTTTGTTGATTCTGCGTTAAGTGTCTCAACGGCGTTAACGGATGAATTAGATACGGGTATAGCGTTTTGAGGCTCTTTTTTTTCGCAATAAGCTGCAATACGTCGTAACAATGGACTTCTTGATTTGTCGATTTTGAACATTTCCGCATATTGATCAATTTTAGATGCCGCACTTTCAATCAACGCTATTGTACTGCTTGCCGGAACGGATACCGAGAGCTTATATTTTTCAAAAATACCATTCAGGGCTTCGTCTTTGTTTGTTCCATCCGCCTGGGTGGCTATGACGCAAATTTCATTGGCATAATTAGCGATACTTTTGAGCACATCAGCTTCATTTTCTGATGCCTTGGCTTCCTTATCCCGGATGACATCCATGCTGTCGATGATGCTTTCAGGGAAACCCCATGATTTGCTGATGCCTTTGCCTAATTCACTATAGGAAACACCAAGGATGGTTTTAGACGCGCTTTGTTCGTCGTTGCCTGTTTCGGCAATAAGTTTCTTTATTTCCTCATATTCTTCAGGAAAGTAGCAGATAACCAGGTGTTTGCCCAAATTGTGCAATAAGGTGCAGATGAAGACTTCTTCCGTGGCTTGGAACATCATTTTTTCCGCCACATCCTTGGCCATGACAGAACTGAAAAATGAAATCAGCGCGGCATCTTTTAAATCAGCGGCCTGACTTTTGTTTTGCATGTGATCGATGATCATCAATGTAGCGGCCGCTATTCTGACCTTTTCAGCACCCAGCAGAAAAACGGCCCGCGAGATCGTCGTTACCTTGCCGCTTAAATTACCATAAAGAGAGGAATTGACGACTTTTAAAAGTTTGTTCGTCAGCGATACATCTTTGAGAATGACATT
>CAYULE010000241.1:0-2622 GCA_964445385.1 uncultured Smithella sp. | reverse complement strand
TGTTTTAATCCCGCTTTCGCGGGACGAGCGTTAATTCTTCGCAGCTTGCTGCGATAGGATAACGTTCATTTCATACCTCGACAGCCTGCTGCGAGGTGGGTGATCAAAAATACTCTGAATTAATGTTTTTGTAAAGAAACAAGTAGGCGTAAGAATATCTTGACAAAAGATGATGGTGTTGGTAAGTTCGTCCCACGCTTGGATCCGAAAGGACTGGGACGGAAGGAAAACTTAAAGGATTGTTAAGCCTCTCGTCTTGCGACCGGAGGCTTTTTTTATCCCGCTGTTGCGGGACGAGCGTTAACTCTCCAAAGCTTGATGCGAGGTGGCTAATTGGAAAAAATAAGAGTTATAGAATCCATCAAAGAAATGCAGTCTCACTGCGAAAGTTTAAGGCTCTCCGGCAAGAAAATATCCTTTGTTCCAACCATGGGTTATTTCCATGAAGGTCATCTCTCTCTGATGAAAGAAGCCCGGAAAACATCCGATTTTGTTGTCACCAGTATTTACGTAAACCCCACCCAGTTTGGCCCTAAAGAAGATTTTTCCAAATACCCGCGTGATTTTGACCGGGACGCACAAATGGCGCAAAGCGTCGGCGTTGATGTTATCTTTTTCCCTTCCAACCAGGAAATGTATCCCGACGGTTATCAAACCTATGTCGATGTAGAGAAGGTAACGCAAAATCTGTGCGGCATGTCCAGACCGGGTCATTTTCGAGGTGTTACAACGATCTGCTGCAAATTATTCAATATTGTCAAGCCGCACACCGCGATCTTTGGTAAAAAAGACTTTCAGCAACTGGCGGCGATCAAGCGCATGGTTGCCGATCTGAACCTGGATCTGGAGATTATCGGTCTGCAAACGTTTCGGGAGCCGGATGGACTGGCCATGAGCTCACGCAATGTTTACCTGAGCAAAGAGGAACGGACATCGGCCCTGACGCTTGTCGGCTCGCTCAAAATGGCACAAAAGCTTTATGCCGCTGGAGAAAGAAATGCGGCGGCGATGATTAAGCAGTCGGAAACACTCATTAAAAGCGCTGAATTTACCGATATCGATTATATAAAAATATGTGATGCGGCCACACTGGAAGATGTGAATGAGATCAAGGGCGAGGTTGTAATGGCCCTGGCTGTAAAAGTAGGGAAAACCAGATTGATTGACAATTCCGTTTTGGGTGAAGAACTCAAAGTGTAATATTAAAAGACAGGAGAACATCAAAAACCATGCAAAGATTTATGATGAAATCGAAAATCCATCGAGCCACGGTCACGGATGCCGATTTACATTATGAAGGCAGCATTTCAATTGATGAAAATCTTATGGAAGCAGCCAACATGATACCTTATGAACAAGTTGAAATATATGATGTCGACAACGGAGAGAGGTTTTCCACATATATCATCAAGGGAAAACGCAACTCGGGAACAATTTGTCTCAATGGCGCGGCGGCCCGCAAAGTGGCCAAAGGAGATTTGGTCATCATAGCGACTTATGTGGCTGTTGAGGATGAAGAGGCAAAGAAATGGAAGCCGAAATGTATCCTGGTGGACGCAAAAAACAAAATTAAAAAAGCATCCAAATAATTTACAAACGAAAGAATAAAAGCATCTCCTGCGTCACCAAGGGGGTGCTTTTTTTTATTGCTCAAGGTTCAATGGCGAAAGTTAAACAAGACGGTTAAAATATTTACTATTATAATCAACCATACAGATGATGGACGGATTATCCTTGACGTTCATGCGTTTCTTCTCTATGGTTCAAAAGGTTAAAGACATTTAAGGATGGTTGATGTAAGCAGTGCTGAGTTTTCTCCCTTCATGGTTAATCGGTTTTATTTCACTGTTCATGTATGTGGCAAATTGTGTCGTTATCGGAACCATCATCCTCGTCGTTGCCGTTTTGAAGATTATTCCCATCAATACCTGGCGGGCTTTCTGTTCTCAGTTGCTGGTCTGGATCGGCATGCTCTGGGTCGACATTAATTCATTCAACATCTGGTTGACAAGAAAAATAACATGGGACATCCGGGGACTTGAAGGTTTGACGCCCGGCGGCTGGTATCTTGTCATTTCCAATCACCGGACATGGTCTGACATTCTGATTCTGCAAAAGGTTTTTAATCACCGAATCCCTTTCCTGAAATTCTTTCTGAAGCAGCAATTAATCTGGCTTCCCATCGCCGGGCAGGTCTGGTGGGCCATGGATTTCCCCTTCATGAAACGCTATTCGAAGGAATTTTTAAAAAAGCATCCCGAGTTGCAGGGGAAGGATATCGAAACCACGCAGCAGGCCTGTGAAAAATTCAAGTATCATCCCATTTCAATCATGAATTTTTTGGAGGGAACAAGGTTTACAAAAGAAAAGCACGCCCGGCAGAAATCCCCGTTCTCCCATCTTCTGCTGCCCAAGGCAGGCGGCGTCGCGTTTGTTTTGTCGGCCATGGGCAAGTATCTGACAAGCATCGTCAATGTAACAATCATCTATCCAAAACCAGACGTCACGTTCTGGGAGTTTGTCTCGGGCAAAATAAGGCATGTTACCGTGCGTGTGGAACAGCTGCCTATTCCCGACGAGTTCCTGCACAATCGTTATACGACGGATCCCGACTTTCAGAAG
>CAYULE010000240.1:3098-4232 GCA_964445385.1 uncultured Smithella sp. | reverse complement strand
CCGTGACAGGCCCAGACATCCAGGGATTCGTCCAGTTTGCGTCGCTCCCGAAAACGCATCGCATAATAAGCAAGGGGTGCGGCCACAGCCCCGATAACCATTGCAGCCAGAGGCGTAACAAAACCGCAAGCCGGTGTTACTGCGGCCAGCCCGACAACCATGCCTGTGGCAATCCCCAGGGTGCTGGGTCTGCCATCCAGCCAGGAAAGCATCATCCAGACCAGACCAGCGGTGGCCGCCGATGTGTTGGTCGTCACCAGAGCGTTTACCGCGACGCCATTTGCCCCAAGGGCGCTGCCAGCATTAAAGCCGAACCAGCCGACCCACAGCAATCCGGTTCCTAAAACGGTCAGTGGAATATTGTTCGGTTCCATCGGTACACTACCGTGACCTTTACGCGGACCGATGACCAAGGCAAACGCCAAAGCAGAAAAACCAGCGGCGATATGCACAACCGTCCCGCCGGCAAAATCAAGCACGCCCATCTGTTTCAACCATCCTCCCTGCCCCCAGACCCAGTGACAAAGAGGGTCATAGACCAGCGTCGCCCAGAGCAGACTGAACAGCAGGAAGCTTTTGAATTTCACTCGTTCTACGAAAGCGCCGGTAATCAAGGCGGGCGTGATGACGGCAAACATCATTTGAAAAGAGGCAAAGAGTTGATGAGGGATGGTTTTAGCGTAAGCGACATTGGGCTGGGCGCCGACTCCCTGAAAACCCAGATAATTTAAACCTCCGATCAATCCACCGATATCCGGCCCGAAGGACAGGGAATAGCCGTAGAGCACCCACTGAACACCGATCAGGGACATGAAGATGTAGCTCAACGTTAAAGTGGAGAGAACGTTTTTCCTTCGCACCATACCGCCATAAAAAAACGCCAGGGCCGGCGTCATCAAAAGAACAAGAGAACAACACACTAATATCCAGGCTGTATCGCCCGCACTGATTTGAGTACCCATTATATTGATATCCCTCCTATATATATGGGGTGACGTAAGAGCAATTATCCTGCCATTATGTATTCTCTTTAAATACAGTATGTTACGTAAATTGTGATAATACCGGAGGGCGCATATTTGTACAGTTTTAAAAATGGTAAAACATAATTGTGCCGATTTAGAGGAACGCTTC
>CAYULE010000240.1:0-2998 GCA_964445385.1 uncultured Smithella sp. | reverse complement strand
GTAGGAACAACAATAGTCCGTAAGGCTTTTGACTTTTAAACTGAATTTGGATTGTGCCGGTACTTCGAAGGTTTCCCCGCCTTTAACGGTGATCCATCCGGCGCCGCCAGGCAGCAAGACATCGAGACTGCCGTCGAGAATCTCCATAATCTCTTTCTCTGCTGTGCCGAATTCATAATCCCCCGGAGACATGATGCCCAGTGTCTTTTTGGAACCATCCGGAAAAAGCACCGTTCGACTGGTCACCCTGCCATCAAAGTACACATTCGCTTTTTTGATGATGGTTACATTCTTGAATTCCAACATGATTTATATCCTCTTCTTGATTATTGTTAAACTATGCAGCGCCATTTTTTAGTTGCCGCCGGACACTTTGCGCAGTTCGGCAAGCAGGTTATCTTCTACTTCAATCAGCCCGGAGTCCCGACGCGTTCTTACCAAAATACTTTCTTTTTCTCCCGGCATGAATATTTCGTCCACACCGGGCAATCTTTTTGTAGATTTCACCTTGTTGATGATCTCCGAAACGGAGGAAGCAAGCGTTTTCCGGTCTGTCAGCAGATCCGGATCAATGGCAAAAATGAGATGTCCCCAGTTGCCCTTGCTGTCGCCGAGTCCACAGAAGGCAGCGCCAACGAGCGGCCCGGCCAGGATCTCACCGATCAGAGCAAGACCTGATCCTTTGTAGCTCCGGTCGAAGGAGCGGATGGCGCCGGCGATGGCTTTTTGAGGATCGGTGGTCGGGTTGCCGTCACTGTCATAGGCAAAATCAGCTGGAATGCTTCTGCCTGCTGTCTGAGCCTCGACCAGTCCAAAATATGAAGTTGCGGCCGTCGACATATCGAGAATAATCGGGTCCTGTTCGCTGGGAATTGCAATTGCCAAGGGATTGGTGCCGAAGACCGGCTCGTAGGATCCATAAACGGCAACTCTCTGGGGTGAGCGGCCGAAAGCAAATCCGATCAACCCAACGGAAGCCAGACAGGAAGCGTAGTACCCGATGGCTCCGGACGATGTGTTGGTGTTGAATGTTCCGGCAATGGCAAACCCGCACTTTTTTGCCTTTTCCTTCACTATTTCCACTGCTTTTGAAACAACCAGCATGGCGTGGTTTTTGTTGCCGTTGATCCGCGCAGAAATGGGGCTTTCCTTTTCAATGACTATTGCCCCCGCTTGCGGGTCTTTGGGAATGCCTTTGTCGATGAGTTTCACGACGCCTTGATTGTTGTCCCGTAATTGGGCATAAAGTAAAACATCTGTGATGATCTGGATTTCCGTGTCAATATAACCATAGGACTTTATGGCCTTGCGTGTAAGAGTCTCAAGTTCTTGAATGGCTATCTTCATAATACCCTCCCTTACAAATTTGTTATCAAATTGGTTTGCTAATTGCATTATTATAGCTTTATGGCAAGAAAATAGTTGCTATTAGAACAATTTTGTTACAAAATACTTTTAAGGTTCTCTGGGCCTGATATGAGCAGAGTTTTAAGAAAACAATCTACCGATGAAGAGACTAAATTGAGTATTCACAGTTACGAAGAATTAGCCGCCCTGCATGCAATTGCCAAAATTTTAGCACAGCCGGGAGACTTACGTGATCAGTTTGAGCAAATTCTCAATGAAATGAGTTTACGTCTGGGGATGCAGCGCGGGATGATTTCGCTTCTGGATCGCGATAAACAGCAAGCCTGGCTGGACATTGCTCATGACGTCAATATTGACGGACTGGACGTAACGTATAAGCCAGGCGAAGGTATTACCGGGAAGGTGGCGGAAACCGGACGTCCGATGGCTGTAGCCAATCTGGGACAGGAGACACATTTTCTGGATCGAACCGGTGCGCGTCGCCATCTGAACCGGGCCGAGCTGTCATTTTTATGCGTTCCGATTATGTATGACGAACGCGTCGTTGGTGTTTTATCTGCCGATAAAGTTGCCCAGCAAGTTGAAAATCTGGATAAAGAACTGGCCATGCTTTCTTCGGTTGCCGAGTTAATGGCCAAGTCCGTACATATCAGAGCGCTGGAAGAAGAAAACGAACGGCTGAGAAAAATTGTCGGCAGCACCCGCTCGCCGTCGATGGAGATTATCGGCCATTCCACGGTTATGCAGGAAGTATTCGGCATGGTTGCGCAAGTTGCCGATTCCAATACGACTGTTTTAATTACCGGCGAAACGGGAACAGGAAAAGAACTGGTTGCCCGTGCGATACATAAGAACAGTCCGCGGCATGGCGGTCCACTGGTCCAGGTTAATTGCGCGGCCATTCCGGATACTTTAATCGAAAGCGAATTATTCGGCCATGAAAGGGGCGCTTTTACCGGAGCGCTGCATCAACGTCGGGGTCGTTTTGAAGAAGCCAACGGCGGTACCATATTTCTGGATGAAGTCGGTGAACTTTCCGCTGCCGCGCAGGTCAAGCTTTTGCGCGTTTTGCAGGAAAAGAGATTCCAGCCGCTGGGATCATCGCGTGTCATCAATGTCAATGTCCGGATTATTGCCGCAACCAATAGAAACCTGGAACAGGACATTTTATCAGACCGCTTCCGGGCTGATTTATTTTACCGCTTAAACGTCTTTCCGATCTACTTGCCGGCGTTGCGCGAGCGTGGCAGTGATGTCATCCTGCTGGCCGACCATTTTCTATTGAAGTACAGCAAGGAAATGGGCAAGAACGTCAAAAGGATTTCTACAGCGGCAATTGAAGTGTTTCTGTCCCACAAGTGGCCGGGCAATGTGCGGGAACTGGAAAACTGTATCGAAAGGGCGGTCCTGCTTTCCAAAACAGATATGATCGATTGTGTTCATCTGCCGCCTTCTCTGCAAATACGGGAAAAAGAGTTAGACCGTAAGGAACGCAGTAGTAAATTGTCGTCTGTCATCGAAGCGGAGGAAAGGTCATTGATTATTAATGCCCTGCAGGAAACAGGCGGGAATCAAACCAAATCCGCTAAAATTTTAGGAACAACAAAGCGCATCATTCAATATAAAATTG
>CAYULE010000239.1:2574-4246 GCA_964445385.1 uncultured Smithella sp. | reverse complement strand
AATGTTTGCATTTTGAGTATCTTCTGGCTATTCAAAGATATGAAATAAATGA
This sequence comes from uncultured Smithella sp., assembly GCA_964445385.1. GTDB lineage: Bacteria > Desulfobacterota > Syntrophia > Syntrophales > Smithellaceae > UBA8904. The sequence goes on along the minus strand of CAYULE010000239.1, from coordinate 4,194 downwards.
TGCATTATTCTAAAGCGGAGGAGAATTTATGAAAATCAAGGATAAAGTTGTGGTTGTCACAGGCGCGGCTTCCGGTATCGGCCGGGGATTGTGCCATCGATTTGCTGCCGAAGGGCCAAAGGGTATTGTGGTCTCCGATTATAACGGAGAAGGTGCGGCAAAGGTGGCCGCGGAAATCGGCGGCATTGCTGTTACGGCAGATGTCGGTAAAGAGGCGGACATCCAAAAATTGGTGGAAACAGCCACAAAGCAGTATGGCCCGATCGATCTGTTCTGTTCGAACGCGGGGATTCCGGCAGAAGGAGGGTTTGATGCACCGGATTCTGTATGGCAACGCTGTTGGGATATTCATGTGATGGCCCATGTTTATGCGGCCCGCGCCGTTCTGCCGTCCATGATCGAACGCGGTGGCGGATACCTGCTCCAGACCGCTTCGGCAGGAGGCTTACTCACCACTCTGGGTCAGGCGCCTTACGCTGTTACCAAGCACGCCGCTGTGGCCTTTGCGGAATATTTATCCATCACCCATGCCCGTCAGGGCATCAAGGTCAGTTGCCTTTGTCCTTTCGGCGTCATATCCGGAATGCTTCCGGAAGATTCGGAAGGCGTCGGAAAGCTCATTCTGAAAACAGCCATTACGGCGGACCAGTGCGCCGACTATGTCGTCGGAGCTTTGGATAAAGAGGAATTTCTGATTTTGCCCCATCCGGAAATTCTCGATTATTTCAAGGCCAGAGCCGGTAACCATGAACGCTGGCTGCATCATATGCGCAAAGAGCAGGAACGGTATATCGGTTAAGAAAAGCACCGGGAATGGATCAGCAGGGTGGCTATTATTAGTTGTCAGCCATATGGGTTGACAACCATGGATTCTTATCCTATAGAAAATACAAGATAAAATGTTCGTGCCTTGTTTGAGACCATCAACAGGAGCGGTAGTTACGTCATGGAGCACCATCAACAAAACGAAGAACTGCAGCGGTTAAATGCCGAACTTCAGGAGATGATCTCCCAGCGAACGCTGGAGCTTGTGAAGACCAATCGAGCCCTGCAGGAGGAGATTAACAAACAGAAGCGAACGGAAGCAGCTCTCAGGATCAGCGAAAAGAGATTCCGCGAACTTGCCGACCTCCTGCCGCAGCCGGTCTTTGAATTTAACGAAAAAGGCGATGCGACCTTTGTCAATTTGCTGAGCTCGGAAGTTTTCGGATTCACCAGGGAGGACCTCCACAAAGGCGTTACGAACATACGCAACGTCATCCCCCCCCAGGAAATGGAAAAGTTCACCACCCATTTCAGCCGGTTGATGCAGGGCGAGTCCCTGGCGTCAGCCGAATTCACCCTGATGCGGAAAGACGGCAGCACCTTCCCGGCCATTGTTTTTGCCAACCCCATTATCCGCGACCAGCAGGCCGTGGGGATCAGGGGAACCGTTATCGATATGACGGAATACAAGGAGATCGAGGAGAAACTGAGGATCAGCGAAGAACGGTACCGGAATCTGATGGAAGAAGCTCCCATCGGTTTCTGCCTTGTCGATGCCTCCGGCAAGATTCAATATGTCAACAAAAAAATAGAAGAAGTGACCGGTTGGACGAGGGAAGAGCTCATCGGCAGAGC
>CAYULE010000239.1:0-2474 GCA_964445385.1 uncultured Smithella sp. | reverse complement strand
GCCCTGCGCGAATCGGAAAGCAAGTTCAGGGATCTGGCCGAAAAATCATTGGCGGGCATCTATCTGTTGCAGGACGGAATATTTCAATATGTCAATCTGAGATTCGCTGAAATATTCGGGTACAACGTCGCAGACATGATCGGCAAAACCCGTGTGGAGGATGTGATCTTTGCTGAAGACTGGCCCCTTGTCAGGGAGAATCTCAGCAAAAGAATAACGGGAGAACTGGATTCTCTTCATTATGAATTCAGGATATGCACGAAGAATCAAGTGATCAGAAGTGTTGAAATCTACAGTTCCCGCACCATCTATCAGGAGCGTCCCGCCGTCATTGGAACCCTGCTGGACATTACTGATCGCCGGCGGACGGAAGACGCGCTGCGGGAAAGCGAAGCCCGGTTGCGCCAGGTTATCGATCTCGTCCCTCACTTTATCTTTGCCAAAGATCGGCAGGGGCGTTTTATCCTCGTCAATCAGGCCGTGGCCGATAACTATGGGACAACGGTCGAACAACTGACGGGAAAGACCGACGCCGACTTCAATCCCAACCCGGCGGAAGTGGAACATTTCCTGCGCCACGACTTGCTCGTCATCAACAGCGGCCATCCCATGGAGATTCCCGAAGAAAGGATTACTGACGCCCGGGGCCATACCCGTATCCTGCAGACCACGAAAATCCCCTTTACGGTGTCGCTGACCGGGGAGGATGCCGTATTAGGCGTGTCCACGGATATCACCGGATACAAGATGGCGCAAAGTGCGCTGCAGAAGAGCGAGGAAAAATACCGCCAAATTTTTGAACACACCCTGGAAGGGATCTTTCAGACCGCGCCGACCGGACAATTCATCAGCGCCAACCCATCCCTGGCGCGCATGGACGGTTACGATTCCGCTCAAGAGATGATGGAGGCCGTCAACGATTTCGGCAAACCGTTGTATGTCCATTTAGAAGATCGACTCCGTTTAACCAAACTTCTTAAAGAACATGGATCCGCAGAAAAATACGAAGTGGAGATGTACCGGAAAGATGGATCCGAGTTATGGGTATCCATCAATGCCCACACCATTTTCGATGAAAGCGGCCAGGTGGTCTATTTTGAAGGCACCGTTGAGGATATCACCAAACGCCGATACTTCGAGCAGGCGCTTCAGGAATCGGAGGCAAAATACCGTAGCGTCGTGGAGAGTTCTCTGGTCGGTTTCTACATCGTTCAGGACGGTTTGTTCCGATTCATGAATCAGCGTCTCTGCGATATAACAGGATATTCCTATGAAGAATCCGTGAATATCATGAACCCGCTGGATATCATCCATCCCGATGACAGAATGAATGTAGCCGAAAATATGGACAAACGTTTACCGGAACGGGAAAATAGTGTTGAATACGGTTTCCGGGCAACCCGTAAGGATGGTAAGGAGATTGCGGTAAAGGTTTTCGGCACGTCCATCAATTATAATGGGAAAAGGGCATTATGCGGAACGATTATCGATGTCACCCGTGAAAAGACCATGGAATCACAACTCATCCAGGCGCAGAAGATGGAGGCCATCGGCACGCTGGCCGGAGGGGTCGCCCACGACTTCAACAACATCCTGGGGGCAATGATGGGTTATGCGGAACTGGCTAAATTAAAGACCACGGACAGCCAGATCCATCCCTATCTGGAACAACTCCTCAAGGCCTGCAACCGTGCGAAGGATCTGGTGAACCAGATCCTCACGTTCAGCCGTAAGAAGGAGCACGAAAGGAAACCCCTCTCCATTACGCCCATCGCTAAAGAGGCCCTGAAGCTGCTCAGGTCCTCCCTGCCGACCACCATCGATGTCCGTATAAATTTTCATAACGGGCATGATAAGGTTCTCGCGGACGCCACACAGATCCATCAGGTGCTGATCAATCTCTGCACGAATGCGTCCCACGCCATGCGCGAACGGGGCGGCATTCTGGAGATCACCTTCAGTCAGGAGGAGATCACAGCCGACGGGATCCATCATGATCCCGCACTGCAACGGGGCATGTATCTTAAAATTGTCATCAGCGACACTGGACACGGCATCGACGCCGCCATCCGGGATAAAATCTTCGATCCCTTCTTTACAACGAAGAAACCGGGGGAGGGAACCGGCCTGGGGCTGGCGATGGTTTACGGCATTATCAAAAATCACGGCGGGGTTATTTCCGTAACCAGCGAACCCGGAAAAGGAGCCACCTTTACCATTTACCTGCCGCTGATCGATATTATGGAGGCACAAGCGGAGGAGCAGGACATGGAAGCGGTTATCGGCGGCAAGGGACACATTCTCCTGGTTGACGACGAAGAACCCCTCGCTTCCATTGGAAAGGAAATGCTGCTCTCCCTCGGTTACGAGGTCACTGTCCGTTTCAGCAGCCTGGATGCCCTGGAGGCCTTCCGGGCGAACCCGCATCGGTTCAACCTGGTGATCACCGATACGACCATGCCGAACATGACCGG
>CAYULE010000238.1:0-4273 GCA_964445385.1 uncultured Smithella sp. | reverse complement strand
CTATGAAACTGATCAACGTCAAACTCACCGTATCCTCATGGCCGATCATCCGCCAGACACCCGGACAGAGCGGTATCTGGGGAAATTGCCGTTTTTTTTGCAACACCAGTGTCGAGAGCTGCGACTACTGGTTTGTACAGGAAGCCCTGGACACAAAAAAAGAGTCAACCCGCTGCCCGAAAGAACATACCGTTCTCATTACCTGCGAACCGCCCACGCTGAAAACCTACAAGCCGGAGTTTTTAAAACAGTTTGCCGCTGTGATCACCTGCCACCCGAAGATCGATCACGGAAATCCGATTTTTGAACAACCGGGATTACCCTGGCATATCGGCAGAAGGCAGAAGAATCATGTGAATATTTCTTTTTCCAAAGATTATGATGAACTCAAATCGATGACATCCATTCCCAAAACAAAACTCCTGTCCGTTGTTTCCTCAGCCAAAATCATGAGTGAAGGACACAGGAAAAGACTGGAGTTTGCCAGGCGTCTTAAAACTCACTTCGGTGATAAAATCGACCTGTTTGGAAGGGGCCTCGACGAAATCGAGGATAAGTGGGATGCTCTGGCCGACTATCAATACCATGTGGCCATTGAAAACAGCATGGTCAAAGACTATTGGACGGAAAAAATTTCGGACGCTTTTCTTGCCGGGTGCCATCCTATTTATCACGGATGCCCCAACATTACCGACTATTTCCCGGCCGGTTCCCTCACCCCCATCGACATCAACGATCCGGAAAAAGCCATCGCCGTTATTGAAGCGTGCATTGCCCGAAAGAGCTATGAATCATCACTACCATTGATATGGGAAGCCCGCCGGAAGGTGCTGGATACATATAACCTGTTTCCCCTGATCGCCGACTATATCGCCAAAGACACACAACGCTCGTCCGGTCTGTCCCGCACCCCCGTCAAGGTAACCCTGCGCAAAGAGCCTTCCGAGTCCAACCTCATTTACAAGCTGAAGAAAAAGCTCCTACGGCTGTGATGGCGAGCCTGCGCAAAAATCTTTAATCATCTCATTTAAAAAAGACTTCCCGGCATCATTGGTGTAATGGTAGGGATCTTCCCTGTAATACCATTGCCTGGCCGAATACCGGCCGGAGGAATAATCATAGATATTCGGAAAGATGGTTTTCATTTCCTGCTTCCAGCTTAAAAACAGACCATAGGCCTCAAGCTGTTGCAGGGAGGAAAAAACATCCTGGTTTAACGGATTAATGAAGACGGCGTAGGGAATCCCCTTTGCCTCCAGCAGGCTCTTGATCTCCCGCACGTAGTCCATTCGCCGCCGGGAGAAGGAAAAATGGGCATAATGATGCCGGGCCAATCCTTTGATGATGTCATAATACTTCTTGTCGCATTGCCGCGGATCGGCTGATGATACCTCTGTTGAACCGGGAAAGGCAAATTGACCATTGGCCCCTATGCCATAGACCGGATCTTTCTTCTTCCACTTTTTCAGCGTTTTGTAAGACGCGGAAACGGTGTGGCCTCCGACTAAATATTCGGCGGTCGAATAACGAAAATCATCCCAGTCTTTTATTCTGACGAGCGGCAACTCCCGCTCGTTGAACATGTAGAAATCAAAACCAATGAGCACCAGCTTTTCATGGCGCAGATATTTTTTTAAATAGAAAAACATTTCTTCCGGAACAGCTCCGCGGATGGAGGCGTTGTAAAAGCGGTAACAGGTAAGGTCATCGGGATTCACATACCCTGTCTTGCTGGATCCCATGAGCACAGCTTGATGGTCGTAGGACAGGATGGCGTCTTTGGTCTGGCGTTCATTCCAGAAATAGACAGCTGTTTTGTTATTGCCCAGCCGGTTGTAGGGATCAACGATAAAATTTACGGCAACCATAAGAAGCAGAATCACCGCAATGGCAATGCCTGAAACGATCAGATACCGGCTGTGACTCCACATCTTCATCACCTAAAACTGAAAATAAAGAAATTCGCTTGCCCTGCTCAACAAGAGAAAGGAAGCCATCGCGCAGACAACAAAAACAACCGCCCACAAAAGCGAGGGTTGCCACCTGAGCCATCCCGGCGGGTCCGGAAGCATCCCCGCTCCTTTGGTTGTGATATTCAAGTAGGGTTCATAGCGATTCATCATCTGCTGCACATTCGGGGCAATCCAGACAATCAGCAGGGCGCAGCCAAGATAGATTACCTCGTTGCTGCCTTCGAAATAGTTCATTTCCCGAAAGGCCACCCCCCACTGTTGAAGATGAGCAGACAACGAACCGAATTTCACCAGATACTTTTCGGGAAGAGCAAAACCATTTTGCCCGGCCATGGATCGGACCATATGAAACGCCGTTGCCGCGCTGTCCGCCCTGAAAAAGACCCAGGCAACGGTCACGGACAAAAAGGTTAGAGCGCACGAACACAGACGGCCTGCGCGACCAGCGCCACCCCGGTAACCCAACTGGTTTTTAAGCTTGATCCAGAGATGGTTGATCACCAGAAAAATACCGTGCAACCCTCCCCAGATAACAAAGGTCCAGGACGCGCCATGCCACAGCCCGCCCAGCAACATGGTCATCAGAAGATTGACAAACCGCCGGACTTCTCCCATGCGGTTGCCGCCAAGAGGAATATAAAGGTAGTCGCGCAGGAAGCGGGAGAGAGAAATATGCCAGCGCCGCCAGAAATCAATAATGTTGACGGATTGATAGGGAGAGTTGAAGTTGAGAGGAATCCGAATGCCAAACAGGCAGGCCAGGCCGATCGCCATGTCGGAGTAGCCGGAAAAGTCAAAATAGATCTGAAGGGTATAGGCCAGCGCCCCCTCCCATGCCTCCAGAAATGAAAGCACATAACCATGCCTTGCCGCTTCAAATACCGGCGTGGCGTACAGGGCCAGGTTGTCGGCAATAACCACCTTTTTAAACAAACCGAAAACAAAGATGGTGAGCCCCACCGATAACATTTGCGGATTGAATTGAAATATTTCTTTTCGGGAAAACTGCGGCATCATTTCCCCGCGATAAACAATAGGCCCCTGGATGAGACGAGGGAAAAAGGTAACAAACAGGCAGTAGTTTAAAAAACCGGTTTCCTGTGTCTTGCTCTGATAGACATCCACCAGATAGGCAATTTGCTGAAATGTATAAAACGAAATGGCCAGCGGCAGCACCACGGGGGGCACTGCGACAGGTAGGCCCGTTATGACCGTTAAGTTATCCACAAAAAAATTGGCATACTTGAAATAGCCAAGCAGCACAAGATTTGCCGCGATACCGAAAGCCAGCAGGATTCGGGAACCCCGACTGACCAGCATTCCCCAGTAATAATTAAAAAGAATCGAGCCGGCGATGATCACAAGATAGAGAGGGTTTACCCAGGCATAAAAGAAGAGGGAGGCGCCGACCAGCCAGCCAAGAGCCCATGTCTGCCTTCCTGCACGACCCAGCAGAAAAAAACCGGTGACCACAATCGGCAGAAAAACAACAATGAAAAAATAGGAATTAAACAGCATGGAATTGCAACCTCTCAGGGACATCCCATGATTTTTTTAATTTCCCTGGCAAACAGATGTCCCGCCACGATATTTCCGAAATTTGTGTAATGCAGCGGCAGAAGATGAGGGGCTTCCGTCTGAATAATTCTTTGCTGGCGGTACCGGGAAAACATCATCGTCGGGTTTAAATAAGCCATTCCCATCTCTGCGGCAAGGGTACGCAAAAGCTCAATCAGTTCAGCCCGCGGCCCGGACGCCGCAACAGGGATATTTGAATGGTCTTCCGGCAACTGAGGCGTCAGAAAGGGAAATGTGCTCAACACCCATTCATCGGCTTTATCATAAACCTTTTGCAACAGGGAGGGATGTTCACCGGTTTCGATAGCGGCATTGACATGGGAAACCAGGAGGATTTTTCTGGGATGAACCAGCTCCATCATTTCCATCATGTCTTTTTTTATCTCCTGCCTGTCCTGATATTGAACGACCGTCTCCTGCAGAATGTACTCAGGTGTTTTCCGGTAAAAATCGTGCCGGTCATCCACGGCCAGATGGTGCAGGTAATATCCCTGCAACAGATATTTTTTCATGGCGCAGATCTCGATCACAAACAAATCCGCTTCGTTGAATTGCCGCAGAAAGCGGTCGGACCAGGCGACCGGTTGACGGTTGAGAATCCCCGTGCGAAAACAAAACGGGTTTACGGCCTCGGGAATTTCGATTTGCCCGGTAATAAATTTCATTAATTGAATAATTTCTTTCGTTGAATGGACAAAAGAAATGGCATCGTCAAAATCAGT
>CAYULE010000237.1:1816-4325 GCA_964445385.1 uncultured Smithella sp. | reverse complement strand
GCGTTGTTACAACCCCATGAAGCGGGCCGCAATTCCTTTCATAATCTCATTGGTTCCGGCAAAAATCCTCAGTACCCTGGTATCCCGCCAGGCCCGGGCGATAGGGTATTCCTCGCAGTAGCCATAGCCGCCGAAAAGCTGGACACCGCGGTCCGCCACCCGGCAGGCCATGTCCGTTGTCCAGTATTTTGCCATGGACACATCCACTACGATATTTTTACCTTCCATATGATCGACAATCAGCTTGTCGATGAAGGTCCTTCCCAGTTTAACCTCCGTCATCATCTCGACTAGCTCGAACTGGCTGTGTTGAAATTTGGATATCGGTCGTCCGAAGGCTGTTCTTTGCTTGCAATAGTTGATCGTCAGATCCATTATGAATTCCGCGGCGGCCACCGCGGCAATAGCGCAGACCAGCCTTTCCTGCTGCAGTTTCAGCATGAGGTAGAGGAATCCCGAACCTTTTTCTCCCAGCCGATTGGCACGGGGGATCCGGCAGTCTGTGAAATAGAGTTCCGCGGTATCCTGACTGTGCCAGCCGACTTTCTTGATGCGCTTGCCTTTTTCAAATCCCGGTGTTTCCTTATCCACAAGAAAAAGATCGAGAGCACTATGAGGATTTGTTTCCGCCGGGTCTTTGGCTGCCACGATCACCAGATCGCAGTTGATGGCGTTGCTGATGAAAGTCTTCTGACCGTTAATGATGAAAAAATCATCTTTTTCCACAGCGGTCGTTTTGATGGCGGCCAGATCACTTCCCGTATTGGGTTCAGTCATGGCAATGGCTGTGATGATATCCCCGGTGACGCATCCCGGCAGATATTTCTTTTTCTGTTCTACGGTTCCAAAGGCCTCGATATAAGGCACAATGATATCGCTATGCAGGGATGCCGCAAGACCCGTATGATTGGTCCGGCACAGCTCTTCCGTTACGATGACGGAGTACAGAAAGTCGGCGCCGAAGCCGCCGTATTCCTCGGGGACGTGCATGGCGAGGAAACCCTGATCACCCATGCCTTTCCAGGCGCTGCGAGGTACAATGCCTGCCTCCTCCCATTCCTCGACGTGAGGGATGACTTCCTTCTCCAGATATTTTCTCAGAGTGTCTCTGAAGATGTGGTGTTCCTCTGAATATTGGATAATGTCCATCTTTGCCCCCTATGCCTTTTCCAGGATATCAATACCCAGAGAGGCCTCTTCAACGCCGACGACCCCGCCGCCGTTGATATGCATGGCGATTTTGGCGCCTTTCACCTGACGCTGTCCGGCGCGACCCCGCAGTTGCGTGGCGAGTTCATAGACCTGGGCAAGACCGGTACAGCCGACGGGATGGCCGCGCGAAATCAGACCGCCGCTCACATTGGTAGGAAGCTCACCCCCAAGCGATGTCGCTCCGGAAGAGCAGTAAACTCCCGCATGTTCCGGTTTGCAAAAGCCGGCCTGTGCTGTCTGATAGATTTCACCGAAGGTGGTGGCATCATGAACTTCGAGAAGATCGATGTCTTTGGGGGTCAACCCGGCCTGACGAAAGGCAATTTCCGCTCCGCGGCCTGAAATATCCTGATCATAATCGCCCCGGTCCCGGCCGGAGATCAATATCGATGCCCTGATCAGCAGGGGATCTTTGATGGCGGAATGCTCCTTCAGATATTTTTCCGAACAGACGATAGCGGCGGCACAACCTTCGCCTGTGGGAGCGCACATGGGACGGGTCAGAGGATAAGTGACCAGTTTGTCCGCCATGACTTCCTCCCAGGTCATATCTTTCTGATACTGGGCCTTGGGATTCATTGTACTGTGATGATGGGTTTTTGCGCAAATTCTGGCCAGCTGCTCCTGGGTATAACCATATTTCTTCATGCCCTGCAGCGCCTTGACGGCATAGTAATCCATAAAGGGACTGCGGTCGCCCCCGACGGTGGTCTCATCGTAGGGGATGCCCAGAATTTCCGATTTCTGATGTCGCCAATGTTCAATGTACTGGTCTTTACGGTCCTGTTCACATCCGGCCCAGAAGGCGGCTAATCCCATGTAAGGAAGGGCCGCTTTGATTTCGGGGTATTTATCCAGATTTTCCAGATCCGGAAGCATTTTCTCGATGCCGACGGCCAACCCAAGCTCTGATACGCCGGCCAGGATATGATTCACGGCCTGATTCAGAGCCGTTGTCGCCGTAGCACAGGCGTTTTCCACGTTGACGATGGGCATTTTCTCGAACTTCAGGCGGCGGAGCACTACCTGCCCGCGAACACAATGCTGGCTCGTGAGCATGCCTTGAACACAATTGCCGTACCAGATGCCCCCGATGGCGCCTTTATCGCCCTCATAGCTGAGGCTCGCGTCCTCCATCGCTTCCCGGATGGCTTCTGCGCACATGGATTCATATGTTCCGGCCATCTTGCTGATCGGAATCATTCCCACGCCGATGATGTAAACTTTTTCTTTCATGATTTCCTCCTAATACCAAGTAGCTATCAAATATCAAAAGGTTGATTTACCGGGCATAATA
>CAYULE010000237.1:0-1716 GCA_964445385.1 uncultured Smithella sp. | reverse complement strand
TTTTTTCATCAATGATGCTGTTTTGTTCCTGCGGGCTTCACTCCACAGACCCTCTTATTTGGGCGCCATGCGAAGAGCCCCATCCAGCCGGATGACCTCGCCGTTTAAATAGGGATTCAAGAAGATCTGTTCGACGAGCATGGCGAATTCCTCCGGCTCGCCGATTCTTCTGGGGAAAGGAACGGAATTGTTCAGGGCCTTGATAGCCTCATCGGGCAGCATGGCTAAAAGCGGCGTGTTAAAAAGCCCCGGCGCGATCGTAACGACACGAATCCCCAGACCGGCAAGATCCCGGGCCATCGGCAGGGTCATGCCTACCACCGCTCCTTTGGATGCGGCATAGGCGGCCTGGCCAATCTGGCCATCGAAGGCCGCCGTACTGGAGACATTGACGATCACACCTCTTTCGCCTTTATCATTCGGTTCGTTCGCGCTCATGGCGAAAGCGGCCTTGCTGGCGACATTGAAAGTGCCCAGAAGGTTGAGGCGAAGGATCTGCTCAAAGACGGGCAGGGAATGGGGACCATTTTTAGAGATGGTTCGTTCGACCCATCCCGTTCCGGCGGCGTTGACGCAGAAGTGAATGTCGCCGAAATGCTCTCTGGCCCTGGCGATACTCTTGTTCACGCTTTCTTCGTTGGTTACGTCGGTCAGACAGAAAAGAACGTTCTGGCCCAGCTCGGCAGCCAGCGCACTGCCTTTTTCCTGCTGGACATCGAATATGGCTGCATTTCCGCCGGCCCCGGTGATTCGCCTCACCGCCGCCGCTCCCAGACCGGATGCGCCCCCTGTTACTAACGCCGTGCGTGTCGCAATCTCCATAACATCCTCCTTGACTATCTTTGATTCCCTCTTGTTCAAGGGAGATATGATCAAAACAGGCACATCAGGACGACTTTTGCTTTTTTTCGCGCTCTACGAAAGACCCGATCAGGACAAATTTCAGGGTTTCCTTGACGATTGAAATGTAGTCCTTCCGGTTCAGATTCACGATGGGACGGAAGAATTTTTCCCCGGAAATAAAATTATGGATGGCATTCATAACGGCCAATACTTCGATTTTGGCGCGCGGAGATGTGGTTTTTCTGTCTGGGGTCAGGCCCATGGAGCGGGCGATATCGGCGGTAAATTCAGGAACCCGCAGATCAAGAGCATCACGGGTTTTACTGAAATAGCGGAAAAGGACAAGGTTGGATACTTCCGGAAATTTAAAAAGGTAATCCGTCATGGCGTCAATCGCGATAGCCATACGCTGATCAAGAGGAAGGCCGTGGATGCGTTTTTCGACAGCCATTAATTTCTGTCCGAGGTCTTTATTGATATCGAGGATGACGGCCTCGTAGAGGTCTTTTTTGTCCCCCCAGTGATAATGCAGGGTGGAGATGTCGATGCCTGCCTCTTTGGCAATCATGCGGGTGGTGGTCCCGTGATAACCGTATTCACCGAAAAAACGGCGGGCGATAAGGAGGATACGGGCCTTCATGGACTCGGGGTCCTTACGGGCTTTTTCTAACGGCGTGGCCATAGCATTGTTCCATTCATCGATTCCATCATTTGATGGAAAAAATAAATTAAAAAACGGAATCTGTCAAGAAAAAGATGGATGGGAACAGAGGGACGCCCTGAACCTACCCCAGTTTAACGGACACTTTAAAAAATATACAGAGTCGTATACAATGGAGAAGAAAGGAGTGTCCGATGAGAAAGCAGAGGCAG
>CAYULE010000236.1:3081-4330 GCA_964445385.1 uncultured Smithella sp. | reverse complement strand
AAAATCACTACTCGGATTTTTTATTCAGACGAGTACAACGAAGTCTGAAGCGTAAGCCGAACTATCCAATCCCGATTTATCGTGATTGGAAATTATGCTCGAAGCGCAGCGAACGGGGATTTGAAACGTTAAACAAATGATCCTCGCAGCGAAGCAGGATACTCAAAATATATATTTCAAGATCTAACACCTGTTTTGGGGTTTGCGATCGTGCAACTTGTGATCCTCCGTGCGGTTTCTGACCGTCCTTTTTCATGCTCTGCGGTTCCTGAATCAGTTCATCGATGTTTACTTCCGGGTGATTACCGTATCCCTGCAAAAGAGAAGCATTATACATTTGTTCCAATTGCCGGAGTTGTGCCAAATCGTCCATATTCTGCCTAGAATCATTTTCCATCATCTTGTTCACGGCGTCCCCGGATTTCCTCAGATCACTTAAATCGATGTTAAGGGATGTAAGGGCAAATACCTTTTTCAAAAATTCGTGGCCAATTTTTACATTAAAAGTATGAATATACGGCGGAACCCTGGCGACGATGCTGGCGGCCTCAATCCCTTCCCTGCCGGCGTGATTCACAAACAGCGTCGAGAAGCTGTTCGGCCCTTTGCAATTCAGGAGTGGAAAGGATTGAAATTCGCTCTTCATCTCCGGACGGCTCAGCACGGCATAGACGTTTATTTCCCAGGTATGAGGAACCTGGTCGATAACGCCGCCCAGAATATAGATTCGGCAAGCCTTATAGCGTTTGGCGACACTCAAAATAGCCGCTGTGTATTCCGACCAAGCAATGTTCGGTTCAAAACCCGTAAAAAGAATCAGGTCGTGTCCGGCGCCGCTTTTCCAGAGAAAGAATTCATTGGCGGGCTCGTCAAGAGACTTGATCAGGCCTCCTTCAACAACCGCATTGGGTCGCATGGCCTGCGCCGAATCAAAGCCCGGAAACTGCCAGATATAAAACGGGCGGGAATCAATAGAGGCGAACTTGCGGGCATGGAGCTTGAGGCGCAGAAAGTCAATGCATCCGGTCACCATCTCACCGGCATTCAGCCAGCCGCGGTAACCGATTAAAATATGGGGATTGACAAGATCAGGCGAATCCTGAAAAATGAGACTGTCGTTCATGAACCCTCCTGCATATAATAACACAATATAAGTCTCACAGGGTAATTATGGTTCGTCCGGTCTTTGTAGTCAAGTATTTTAGTGAGCCAAACTGAGAGCGAATGAAATGAAGCTCGAAGCGTAAGG
>CAYULE010000236.1:0-2981 GCA_964445385.1 uncultured Smithella sp. | reverse complement strand
TTAACAAACTCTTTTGCTCTACTATTATAGAGCATTCCGCAAATAACCGGTTTCTCATTGCCGCTGCAATACAAATCGAATCGATTGCCGTATGCCGTCCGGATATTTTTCAGAATTAGCGTGCTTTGATAATATACGGGTCCTTTCAAATAAAAATCCAATCGCACAGGACAATCCATCCCGGCCGTTGAAGCAGGCGCAAAACAATTTGCAACAACGTCTTCAAGCCAGCCGCGAATTTCTCCAGTGCTGCGGGGAAGAGATGAAACACATTTGGCAGCAACCCGTATAGGCTGGGCGAAATCCCTTTTGAATCCCATCATGCGCGCATAGAATGATCCATAATGAATCCCATTGCTGTCTCCCGATATACGGGCGAATTTAAATCTGTCTTTGGCCGGCAAGTACCACTCCTTTATGATGGGCGCATGCTCAATGAATTCAAGCTTTGGCGCGTCGTACGCGCCCTTTTCAGGACCGAATTTCCCCGGATAAAAATATGTCGTAATATTTTCCCAGACTGTTTCGCTGCCGGAGGAAACGACAGAGGTTACATCGATTTCGAGACCCTTGGAGATTATTCTCGGAGCGTCACTATAACAGTCGATGTCTAAACGTTCATCATGCCTTATCGGACGATGCATAACGATACTGTTGCGGGTATTGAGCGTTTTGAACATCGATACCGGCATTTTTTGTGAACCCATCACCCGCATGATGTACGGATACACAAGTGCGAAGGGATATAAGATATGAAGAAAGTCCGTCTGAATAATATCGCAAACTTTATAGAATGCCTTCAAATGAGACGCATTGATCATTACCCCCTTTCGTACGGAATGAATAATCGGATAGGTCACATCAGGAGAGTATATGCCCTTTCTTGATCTGAAAGCCTTCCATAATGAATACAACGCGGAGGGTGTTTTATCGAAAATCATAATATTTTCTTCCATAGCTGCCATCCTTGTTCAATTGTCGAAGAATAATCCGAACTCAAATAATATTTACCGTTGCAGCGCCTCCTCGTATTTCTTTTTCATGCCATCCGGCGGATCAGAGCGCTTCATCGTCGCGATATTGATAAATACCCCGCCCTGAGCGCCCGTGGCGGCAACCTTGCCGTTTACCGTAAATTCCATATTGGCGACCCAGCCAGCGGAGTCGTACTTTTCCATCCAGATGCTTCCGATAACCTCATCGTGCATTCTTATCGGCTTTTTGTAATCTATGTCTGTATGACTAAGTATAGGGACAATCATGCCCGCCATGAGTTTCTGCAGCGAATAATGGACCTCCAGGAATTTGAGCCTTAAGTCCTCCATCCAGCGGATATAGGAAATGTTGCTGACGATACCCATAAAATCTATATCGTAAGTTTTTACCGTGATCGGCATATCAATATTAAGTGTTCTTCCCTGTGTCATATAATCCTCCTTTCATTATAATTTCCGCTTCCGTTTAGGCTAATCAAGATTAAATCTGAACTCTATCTCGCACTTTCCGGTTTTGTGCATCAGGCATCCGTCAAAAACGGCAGGCGTCGTTTCATATTGCACGCCAAGAGCATCAAGCCATCCCTGCACCCTCATGACAATACCGCATTGATAAACATCAATCAATCCAGCCTGAGAGACACCCTGATGGGCAAAGCATTCGTGAAACCCGCCCCTGAACACATTTTTTTCCGGGAAACCGTAATACAGCTTCATGAATTCCGGCTGTATCAGCTTATAGGTGGTGTCTATGATCTCTTTGAGTTCTTCAAATGTAGTGATCACCGCGTTTTTGGGTTTGCCCATCAGCTTCATGATCCTTTTAATTTCGATGGCAGCCATTGCCTTGACGGCGTTTTTGTTTATTTTGTTTGCCTTTTCCACGCCGGTTTCCTGCATCACGCCGACCAGCCACATCGCGTCATGCGTCATCCAGCCTTTGGAAAAGAATTCCCGGATTTCCTTTTTATCAAGCGTATTGATCAAATCCATGGCATCCTCCGTTTTTGTTAATAATTATTAAACCTGCGGACCCCTGAAGTTTATATTAGAATTGCTATATTAGAATATAAATTCTATTATAAAACAAGTCAAGGATATTTTTATGATCTTTACACGGAGATTTTTAAGACGAAAAAGCAGATGAAAGAGTTTCAGAAAAGATATTATTTTGCTTTTTTCATCACAGCTTCATACGTTTCGAGGATGAAATCGGCAACATATCGGGGCGGCATCTGATTGTCCTGCATATAACGTCGCAGGATTCCCATGGGGGCGTCATGGATGGCATAAAACGTCCGGTCAATGTTCTCTTTCGTGACGTGGCCGAACTGCTTTTTTGTGAAAGCGGCCAGACCTTTCTGCAATTCACTGGATAATTTTTGGGCGCGTTTTTTCAAATCCTCCGGCCAATCGCCGGACGTAAGATCGTCAATTCTGTACAAAAGCATTACGCGGGCTTCGTTCGGATGGCTGCGCACCCACTCCATGCAGAAAAACATTGCCTTGAGCCCGTCCGTCTGAAGGATTTTCAGCCACTCACCCTGAAACGATTCGATGATATTCAGCCACAGCTCGGCAACAAGCGCGTCGCGCGAGGGGAAGCGGTGATAAACGGAACCCACCGGCGCGGTAATTCGCGTGGCCAGTCCCGCGATAGTCAAAGCGCCGAGTCCCTCCTCCGCGATTATCTTTATTGCCGAATCGATGAATTCTTCGCTGTTAAAATAGGCTTTGCGTCCCATAGAATCATACTGGAATAGATATTCTATTATGTCAAGAGTAATTCCCCGGACCCTTTCACTTTATAAAACATGATTTTTATTATATAAAAACGATGCACAGGCTCTACTTTCCAGTCCCTGATTTCAAGTGCCTAAATTCCTTCCATATAATATGAACCGCTTATTATTATCGTTTTACGATAATATATTATTGACATTCAATAATAAATGGGGTAGATTCTTTCAAAATTCAAAAAGGAGA
>CAYULE010000235.1:0-4337 GCA_964445385.1 uncultured Smithella sp. | reverse complement strand
TGAATATTGCAGATTGCGGTTACCTCCAGAATATCACCTGTTGCTGCCGGAACATTGTAGGCGTAGGAAAAGCTTGCCTTGCCTGGTTGTGATGTGTAATCGTTTTTAACAACCGGTTCATTGTTTTTCTTGATTTCAACCTGTTTGATATAATGCATGCCGGTAAAAGGCGACGGATGTGTAATGGTTACCATCAGGGTTTGTGTCTTTACTTGATAATTCAATGCCAGATTCTGTGGCGCATCGGCACAGGCATACTGGGGCAATAACAGACAGACCGCCGTCAGCCAGACACCCATCAGAACGTTATACAAAAAATATTTTTTCATCATTCCATGCTCCTGAAAGTGTATTATGGCGCTACGGTCAGTTGGGGCGACGTCTTACTGCCAGACATATTGCAGGTTGCCGTTACCGTAAAAGTGTCTTCTTCAATAGCGGGGATTTTATAATAATAGGTGAAGGTTTTCCCCGTTGGTTGTGAGGTATAGGTATTGACGCTGACGGTAATTCTATTTTTCTTGATGTCGATATATTTGATGTAATGCGATCCTTTCAACATCGTGTCATGGGTAATTGTGACGGTTAAAGTTTGAGTGCTTGAAGTGTACTTAAGCTGAATATCTTCCGGCGGTGAGGCGTAACTCCATTGCGGGCAAAAGCAACCGACAGAAAAAACAATCAATGCCATCAAGAATAAACGAGTCAATCCGTAGTTCCTTTTCATTTTTTCCTCCCCTTTAATAATGACTCAACCGGTAAATTAACCGGGAAATTTTGCATCTAAAAGCTTGCCGCCAATCAAACCCAGTAAGGCGCCGCACAGTGAGGCGATGATGGTCATCAAAGAATAGGCCATGTGTGTTGGAAGTGTTAAAAGTTGTCCTGATAAAGCCAGAGCAGCCGCGCCGATGGCGACGATGAAAAAGATCAGACTCAGGATGATTTTTTTTCTGAGTAAAGGGGTTGTTACTTTTCTGAATCTCAGTTTGCCGTCCATCAGCCCCGTAGCGATCGCCCCGACAACGGAAAACGGCAGTAAAAATGAAAGCACTTTTATCGTGGAATCCAGATCACTCTGGAACTTTGCCGGAGTAAAAAAAAGGGCGATGGACAAAAGAAACAAAGTAAGAGCGAACGCCTGGGGAAAATGAACCAGTACTGGATGGGAATGCAAGTCAAGAATCCTTCGTCTCTGGAGAGATACAGGGTGCGTATAAGGTTCAAACATCTTAGCCGGGACGCCGCAGGCGGGGCAGACATCCTTGATTTTCCCTTGATCTGTAACAAAGCCGCAAGCTTTACATCTCATAAGGTTGGCCATGGCAATATCCCTGTTTACTAAATCTGCAAATATTAGGTTAATACACTTATCACAATTTTCTTTTTTTAAAAAATCACATGATGTTTACCAAACAAACTAAGCAAAAGCCATACCCAAATTTGAAAATTAAATAGATTCCTTTGCCAGCAAGGGAATCCTCTCCTGTATGTTTCCTGCCTTGATCTTGATCTTGAGCAAGATGACCTGTTCATTTTGACCAGTTGACTGGCAAATCACGACGTCCGCTCTATCCGCTTTATCCATTACCTGCTTCGGGCAACTTTGCAACCGGACAACTCACGTTCCATATACAAGACATGTGATATGTTTCTAACACGTAGATTTAATGATTGATAAAATCAAGGCATTTCGATATTCTGTCCGCACTAAATCATGGAGGCCGCTATGGACGCCTTAATCCTTGCCCGCATGCAATTTGCCTTTACCATTGGTTTCCATTTTCTCTTCCCGGCGATGACGCTGGGCACCGCTCTGGTGATTCTCATTTCAGAAACCCTGCATCTCATTAAAAAAGAAGATGTGTACCGGAAGATCACGGATTTTTTCGCAAGGCTCCTGGGCTTGATTTTTGTCATCGGCGCGGCCACCGGCATTGTGATGGAATTTTCCTTTGGCACCAACTGGGCTCAATATTCACGGACCGTGGGGGATGTTTTCGGGCCGATTCTGGCCGCCGAAGGTGTCATTGCCTTTTTCCTGGAATCCGTTTTTATCGGGGTTCTTATTTTCGGCAGAAAAAAAGTATCGCCCGGAATTTACTGGCTTTCAGCACTGCTGGTTTTTATTGGAGGCCATTTGTCCGCCTTCTGGATTATTGTGGCCAATTCCTGGATGCAGACGCCTGCCGGATACGAAATCAGTTCCACCGGAAAGATTGCCCTGACCAGTTTTTCGGCCGCTGTTTTTAATCCGTCCACCATTCCCCGGTTTCTGCACACCGTATTGGCCACCTGGGTCACCAGCGCTGTCATGGTTTGCGGAATCGCCGGTTACTATGTCCGCAAAGGTCTGCACGGTGAGACTGCCCGGACGATGCTGAAAATCGGCATCATCCTTTTTGCCGTTACGCCGCTTTTACAGTTGGGCGCCGCGCACGGTCACGCGATTCAGGTTATCAATACACAGCCGGTAAAGGCGGCGGCTATGGAAGGGCACTTTAATACAACCCGTGGCGCGGATATTTACGTTCTGGGATATGTCGATGAGGACAAGGAAAAAACCTACGGTATTTATATCCCCAGGGGTTTAAGTTTTCTGTACAACTTCGATTTTAATTCGGAAATAAAAGGCCTGAAGGATGCTCCAAAGGAAAACTGGCCGCCGGTGAATCTGGTGTTTCAATCTTATCACATCATGGTGGGGCTGGGCATGATCTTCATTGCCCTGGGGCTTCTGGGCGCGTGGCTTCTATGGACGGGAAAACTTTATACCGCCGGATGGTATCTGTTCTGGCTTCCCTTCCTGATTCCGCTGCCGCACGTGGCTCATGAATCGGGGTGGATCACCGCGGAAGTAGGCCGCCAGCCATGGATTATCTACGGACTGATGAAAACCGCCAAAGCCTCATCAATCGTGGTGTCCGCCGGTGAAATTGCCTTCAGCTTAGTGATGTTTTCTCTGATTTATCTGATGCTGTTTGTCATGTTTATTCTCCTGTTTGTTAAAATCGTTAAACAGGGGCCGGCGGAATCATAGGGATCGGCAGAGGAACATAGAAATTGGGAGGATCGCTCAGATGGAAAATATCCATAATTTTCAAATCCTGTGGTTTATATTGATTTTCATCCTGTTGCTCGGTTATGCGCTCCTGGATGGGTTTGACCTCGGTCTGGCAACCCTGCTGCCGATTCTCGGCGGGACAAAAGAAGAGAAGGATACGCTCATTGCGTCGATCAGCCCGGTCTGGGACGGGAATGAAGTCTGGTTGGTCACCGGAGGAGGCGCATTGTTTGCCGCCTTTCCTCATGCCTATGCCACAGCGTTTTCCGGTTTTTATCTGGCGATGATGCTGGTCCTGCTGGCGCTGATCTTTCGCGCGGTATCCATGGAATTCAGGGCAAACGATCCGGTGCGCGTGAAACTGTGGGAAAAGGCTTTGGTTGGCGGCAGCGCCCTGGCGGCCCTGTTGTTCGGGGTGGCTTTGGGCAATGTGGTCTATGGCGTGCCACTTGATGGTAGAATGGAGTTTACCGGAAACTTTTTTACCCTGCTGCGGCCGGTGCCTTTATTGTTCGGCTTGACCGGTTTCGCTGCCATACTGCTGCAGGGAGCGTCCTGGGCTGTCCTGAAAACGGCAGGGGCGTTGCAGGAGCGTTCTTTCAAAGTCGCGCGGATTTTAACGTTGATGAACGCCATCGCGGCGGCCGGTTATTTTGTGGTAATGTTTGGTACCTTTCCCCGTCTATCGGGGAATGTTCTGTTTTACATGGCGGTTGCGCTGACCTTTGCGGGGCTGACCGGATTAATTATTTCGATCAGCAAAAAGAATGACGCCGCGGT
Source organism: uncultured Smithella sp. (assembly GCA_964445385.1). GTDB lineage: Bacteria > Desulfobacterota > Syntrophia > Syntrophales > Smithellaceae > UBA8904. The sequence goes on along the minus strand of CAYULE010000235.1, from coordinate 493 downwards.
ATTCTGGGAATCTTCCATTTCATTCATCGGCCTGTTTCTGGCTGCCGGCGCGGCGCAATTTCCCAATTTGATCACCGCATCCAACGATCCTAATTTGAGCCTGACCATTTACAACAGTTCAACCGGGCTCTATACGCTGCAGGTGATGGCCGTGATTGCCCTTGTCGGCATGCCGGTGGTCATCGGTTACACGATCTTCGTTTACCGGTTGTTTAAAGGGAAGGCTAAAGCTGATGATCATTACTAAAGGATTGGTATCAAAACATGATTGTTGATCATCTGAATTCCTGGGAACATTATTTCACTAATCCGGTTTGGAAAATGATATTTGATGAATTAGCCGCCCTGAATGAAGACACACCCGAAATGGAAAAAAAGATTCTCGGCGATGACATCATTCTGAAGGTTTTCAGCCATACCACCATTGATCCACTTGATGAGCAGGCGGAACTGGAGTCTCACCGGCGTTATCTGGATATTCACACCTCGATCA
>CAYULE010000234.1:0-4341 GCA_964445385.1 uncultured Smithella sp. | reverse complement strand
CGGTATCGGAAATATCGTCGTTGAATTATTCTCAGCGGCGATCTGATTTAACGTCTGCAGATAGCGCAGTTGCAGAGACATGGGTTGTGTTTCCATCAAGGCGGCGGCATCGATCAGTTTTTGTGCCGCCTGAAATTCGCCTTCCGCATTGATGACCTTCGCCCGTCGTTCCCTTTCCGCTTCCGCCTGCTTGGCAATAGCCCGTTTCATTTCCTCGGGCAGGTCAATCTGTTTGACTTCCACATGAGATACTTTGATCCCCCAGGGTTCAGTGCTTCGATCCAGGATCTCCTGGAGTCGCTGATTTATTTTTTCGCGCTCTGACAATATTTCGTCCAATTCCATCTGACCGCAGACGCTCCGAAGTGTCGTCTGAGAAAGTTGCGAGGTTGCAAACAGGTAATTCTCGACATTGACGACGGCGGCATTGGCATCCACAACCCTGAAATAAACAACCGCGTTGACTTTAATCGACACGTTGTCTTTGGTGATAACATCCTGCGGCGGGACATCCATCGTGATGGTCCGCATATCGATTCTGACAATCCTGTCAATACCGGGAATGATCACAATTAAGCCGGGCCCTTTGATGTCACGAATTCGTCCCAGCCGGAATAGAACCGCCCGCTCATATTCATTGAGCACTTTAATCGCCGAAGCCAGAAACATAACCACCAGTATGACTACAACCAGCATGGGTAGCGGTAAAGATCCCAACATAATGCCTCCTCCTTTTTATATCGATTATTTTTTGTTCTCGTTCTTTATTTCTTCAACGACCAGTTTCAGGCCGGAAACGCTCTTGATCCGTACCTTAGCTCCTTTCGGAATAAACTGATCACTCTGAGCTGTCCAGTATTCGCCCTGGAAAAATACTTTTCCTTCGCCGTCGATGGCTGTTCCGGTTTCACCCTGACCATCGATCATCGCCTCCGTCCCCGAATAATGCTTCCTCATTTGTGCCTTAAGCGCGAGCCAGATGACAACGATAAAAAAACCGGAAGCGACGAATACTGCCGGGATTAAAACCTGCAGGGAAATTCTCAGCGCCGGCTCCGGCGTGTCGAACAGAAAGAAAGATCCGAGAGCCAGGGATATCACGCCGCCAACGGTCAACATACCATGACTCATGATTTTAATCTCCGCGATAAATAAGATGATGCTGAACAATATCAGCAATACGCCCGTGTAGTTCACCGGCAGCGTGGAAAGGCCAAAAAACGCCAGAAGCAGGGATATGCCGCCGATGACGCCGGGTAAAATCGCGCCCGGCGTGGAAAACTCGAAATACAAACCTGCCAGGCCAATCAGCAAAAGAAGATAGGCAATGTTGGGATTGGAAATCGCCGCCAGAATGCCCTGACGCGTGCTGATCTTTTTTGTATTCATCATGGCGCCGGTTGTGGAAATGATTCTTTTGTTGCCGGCGACGGTTACCTCCTTTTGATTAATCGAAGCCAGCAGTTTTTCAATATCGGGAGCCACGACATCGATAACCTTCAATTTCAGAGCCTCATCCGCCGTGATCGATTCGCTCTTGCGGACGGCTTTCTCCACCCATTCCTCGCTGCGGCCTCTGGTTTTTGCAATGCTGCGGGCATAGGCGGCGGCGTCATTCTCCACTTTTCTGGACATGGTTTTGTCCATTTCGCCAGTGCCACCGATGCCGATGGCTACCGGATGGGCGGCGCCGATGTTGGTGCCGGGCGCCATGGCGGCAACATGGGCGGCCTGCGCGATAATCACTCCCGCCGAAGCGGCGCGGGCGCCTGACGGGTAAACATAAACGATGACCGGCAGCGGCGCATTGAGGATGCTCTTAGCAATATCCCGCATGGCGGTATCCAGGCCACCGGGCGTGTCCAGTAAAATGATCATACCCGCTGCGTCCGCTTTTTGCGCTTCTTCCAGACTATCCGCGACATATTTTGCCGAAGGTGAGGTAATAACCCCTTCCAGATTGATCACATGAAATAAGGGTTTCTTATTCTGCGCCTGCGAAACGCCGGCTGTCGCGATGAGAATCAGCAATAATATGAAGGCTAATCTTTTCAGCATGGTTACACCTCGTCCACTTTGATCATTTTTGCGGAAGTTCCAGCTCTTTCATAATCAATTGAACATCTTCCCATACTTGTTTTTTTGCGGATGGATTCCTTAACAGATAGGCCGGATGATAGGTTGGCATCAACTTGATCCCCTCATACACGTGAAAGCGTCCGCGCAGTGTGGTAATCGGCGTTTCGGTTTTTAAAAGTGTTTTCGCCGCAAAGGAGCCCAGCGCGCAGATAATCTGAGGTGAGATCAGTTGCAGCTGCTCTTTTAAATACGGTTCGCATAAACGAATTTCATCAGGCATTGGATTGCGATTCCCCGGCGGGCGACACTTAAGGATATTACAGATATAAACATCATTGCGCTCAAGCCCCATCGCATTAATAATTTTCGTTAAGAGCTGCCCGGCCCGGCCGACGAAGGGCAGACCCTGTTCGTCTTCATCCGCGCCAGGCGCTTCTCCGACAAAAACAATTTTTGCCGATGCGTTGCCGTCACCGAAAACAATATTTTTTCTTGTTTTGGCCAGTGAACATAACTGGCAACCAGCAATGTCATGACCAAGATCACTTAACTGCTTTGCATGATTCTTTGTGCTTACCTTGTTTTTTTTCGGTGCCGGCAATGGTTTTTTCCAATCCAGTTCAACATACAAATTTTTAGAGTTCAAGACTTGTCCTTTGACAGACTTCACTAACGACAGCAATTCTTTTTGGATATGCTCAGTTGATGATGGTGATAAAGATTCCGTCATTACTTTTCGCGAGGACCTTTCTTCTTGTTTAGCGTCTTTATATGATCAAGGATCTGGTGTGCGGCATCTCTTTTGGTCATTTTGTTTAAGATGACCGTTTTCCCGTTTTTATCGATGATCGTAATGATGTTGGTATCCGCCTGAAAACCGGCGCCTTCTTCCCGTAAGCTGTTAGCGACAATCATATCCATATTTTTTTTGAGAAGTTTCTGCCGGGCATTGGCGAGTAGATCCTCTGTTTCCATGGCGAATCCCACCAGAATGCCCTTTTTCTTTTTTGTGCCGATTTCGGCGATGATGTCTGGATTGCGCGTCAGTTCAATCCCGGTCAGCCCCTTATCTTTTTTGATTTTCTCCGAAGACGTGAATTTAGGCCGGTAGTCCGCCACCGCCGCGGCTTTAATAATCACTGTCGCTTTGGAATAATGCTCCATGACGGCGTGATACATCTCCAGCGCAGTGCGCACAAAAATTATTTTTTCAACCGGCGGCGCAGCTAACTTCGTCGGTCCGCTGATCAGGGTCACTTCAGCGCCACGCTGATGCGCTGCAAAAGCGAGTGCGTAGCCCATTTTTCCGGATGAACGATTGGTGATGAAGCGCACCGGATCGAGCGGCTCTTCCGTGGGTCCTGCTGTAATGAGCAGTCGCTCACCGGCAAAATCCTTGGGAGATAAAAGGGATTCAATGGCTTCCATTATATCCGGAATTTCCGGAAGACGGCCTGACCCCGATGTTTTGCAGGCCAACTCGCCCACACCGCTCTCCATCACGATATAACCGAATTGCCTGAGCTTCCTGATGTTATCCTGAACAACCGGATTAGCCAGCATTTTGTCGTTCATCGCGGGACATATTAACGTGGGCTTGTTTTGAGCCATAATGGTTGTGGTCAGGAGATCATCGGCAACACCGGATGCGATTTTTCCAATCACGTTTCCCGTCGCCGGCGCGATGACAAAGGCATCGGCAAAATCAGCCAGGGCGATATGCGCCATATCATATTGATCCGTCGGCGCAAACATGTCCGTATAAACTGGACTCTGCGAAAGGGTTTGCAGGGTCAGGGGCGTAATAAATTCCATTGCGCTCCTGGTCATAATCACACGAACCTGCGCGCCGGCCTTGATCAAGGCACGGGTCAACTCCGCTGCTTTATATGCGGCGATACCTCCGGTAATCCCCAGAACAATTTTTTTCTTTTCCAGCATGAGATGATCACTTTGTTTTTTTTAGAATATAACAGCGTTTAACGGCAAGATCAAGGCATAAAGTCTTTTGCATCCATACAGGAAGAGGGATATTTTTCTTGCAAATGGCTGTAAAAGTCATTATGAAAGCCCCGGTATTATTCATGTCATAAATCGAGGAGCATAGTAATGAAACGGGTAGGCACGTATGTGACGATTGCTGTAATTATTCTTATCGCCGGCGCGGTAGGCTGGCTTTATTTTTCCAATTATCTTGACCGGGGAAAACCGGTCATTAAATTGAATCAGGACATCACCGCCATCGGCAAGAAAAAAGACATC
>CAYULE010000233.1:0-4352 GCA_964445385.1 uncultured Smithella sp. | reverse complement strand
TAAACAGAGCGTGCTATTTTTTAGAATACTGACCATCTTTTAATCAATGAGACGCAACCACCGGAACCGCTTTTTGTCCTGGTGGTTTTTTGTTTACCGCACTGCGAGGGCGATATTATAAAATCGCAGGCGGTATCGATAATCCGGGCAACAACCCGGCAGGTGAGGCATATAGGCCCTCCCTTCAACCTTCCTTCTCAATCAGGAGCTGGATGGGGGTGATGACGATGCTTTGTGGAACCCCACGGGGGAATGAAGGTTTAACGTATGCCAAACCATTGGCATAAGAGAAAGGGAACTAAAATGAACAAGAACTTGTATGTTGGAAACCTGTCTTTCAAGGTCACGGATGATGATCTGAAGACAAACTTTGCTGAAGCGGGAGAAGTTGCCTCCGCATCAATTATTAAAGACAAATTTACCGGCCAGTCCAAGGGATTCGGTTTTGTCGAAATGAAAACAGAAGAAGGCGCAACCGCGGCCATTCAGAAGTTCAATGGCGGTATGCTGGATGGCAAAGCCATTACCGTCAATGAAGCCAGACCGAAGAAAGAATTCGGCGCAGGCGGCGGCGGAAACCGTGGCGGTGGCGGTGGTGGATACCGTGGCGGTGGAAATCGCGGTGGTGGTGGTGGAAACAGAGGCGGCCGCTACTAGGATCAGCCAAATCATTTATTTCAACTTGAAAGAGCAGAAGGCCGCTCCACACAAACCTTCTGCTCTTTTCTTTTTGCTTTCACACCACCCGGAGGCGAAGAATTGAAGTATCCTTTCGCAAATCAGGAAGTTGACGCGAGAACTACACAATACAATTCACACCCGTATTGACAAAATCATTATTTAAAGGCAATAAATAAAAATGAGCGACTGGCAGTCCAGTCTGCCGGAACGCTTGAATATGATTTTTTCGTATCGGATCTAAATTCATGACCTTTGAACGCAACAAAACAAATAAGCGAGTGATCGAGGATCTGATAAAACGCTCCTCGATCGGTCTTATTTTCTATATCATTTTATCCTTAATAGTCATTTTCGCTGATAATTTTTATTCAAGGCAAACTTTTTTTTCCCTGATTTTTCTTCTATCCAATGCCGGCATTTGTCTGTTTCGATTAATTCACATACCCATTTCCCGGAAAATGGGCGAACCTTATGAAATTATCAACAGAAATATCTTTTTTGCCAGTGTCATTGTCACCTCCCTGACCTGGGGACTGATACTCGCCATGACACTACTCCAGACAGAAGAACATGTCACACAACTGGTCATGACTGTGTGCGTAGCTGGTCTGTGTGCTGGAGGGGTGGTCGCTTTTATCCCTAACCGGACGCTTTCTATTCTTTTCAATCTCTCCATGCTGGTGCCGGCAATTATTACCATGTCGGCGTTTGGTATAAATATACCCATTGCCATAATGTTATTCTTATATTCGATTTACCTGGTGCTTATCGCTTTTCGAGGAAACGAAGAGTACTGGGATGCCCTTGAAAATGAACATCTCTTGGAAATTAAGTCCATGGAATTAGCGCGCCTGAGCAATACGGATGGACTAACCGGTCTTTATAATCGGCGGTTTTTTGATGATGCCATGGACAAAGAATGGAAACGGTCGGGACGTAATAACAGCCGGATTTCTATCATACTCCTGGATATTGATCATTTTAAAACAATTAATGACCAATACGGCCATCAGATTGGAGATGAGTATTTAAGAAAAATGGCAGAGATACTTACCTCTGTTTTCCAAAGAGATTCTGACATTGTGGCCCGCTATGGTGGGGAGGAGTTCATCGTATTGCTCCCGGATGTTGATGCAGACCAGGCTTTCCAACTGGCTCAAAAGGCAACGCAGAAGATTGCATCCATGACCATCGATTCTCAGGGAGAGGAGGTCAGGACAACCGTCAGCGCCGGTGTCAATTCCTGCATACCGGACTTCAATTCAAGATCGGACGTTGTAATTGCCGGCGCTGATGAAGCGATGTATCTGGCCAAGCAGCAAGGGAGAAACCGGGTTGTGATTCTTCCACGTGCTACTTGCTCGAATTAATATACTCCGTAATTTTCGCAGCAATCGTTTTTACGACAAACTCAAATTCATCAACATCCTTATCTAGGAGCGTCATACGGAAGCCTAAAAGCGGCGAGAAAAATGACGTCAGCGGCACGACGCAGATGCCTGTGGATGCCAGCAGATAGTAAACAAACCGTTTATCATACTCAATATCCCTGGTGAGGCTCTCCACGTAACTTCGTACGTCCGGCTGCTCAATCGGCAGGATTTGTCTTTCGTTGAGCACAGATTCATTAAAGAGGACTGTCATATAAAACGCGCCATTGGATTTATTGACAATCAGAAAGGGAACATCTTTCAAAATACCGTACGCAATGTTGGACAGCTTTTCATAATGCTGAGTGCGCTCCCGTAAATAATTCGTATATTCCGGATGCGTCATGATCCGGGGAATGGCCATCTGCGGAAGTGTTGTGGAACAGACTTCCGACATTTTCTGGTGCAAAATAGTATTGATAAAACGGGCAAAGATCGGGTCTTTGTCCGCGTTATAAACTTCCATCCAGCCGCAGCGGGCGCCCGGCCAGGGAAGCTCCTTGGAAATGCCTTTCATGGCGATACCCGGCACGTCGCCGATCACATCCCCGATCGGCACGGTTTTCTTGCCGTTATAAACAATATTAATGTAGGTCTCATCGGAAATCACAAAAAGATCATTTTCCCGTGCGATTCGCACCACATTTTCCAGCGCCTCCACCGGATAGACAAAACCGGTGGGATTGTCAGGATTGATAATCAAAATACCCACAATCGCCCGGTGGCTTCTGACCTTCTGCTCCAGTTCGCGTAAATCGGGTTGCCAGTTGTTGTATGGGTTCATCCGGTAGGTATTGGGTGGAAAGGATGCGTGAAGCACTTCTGCCATTAAATGCGTGGAATAAGTCGGCTCCGGCATGATCATGCGCGCATCGACCTGAATAGAGCTGTAGGCGCGGGCAATCGCATCGCCCAGACCATTAAAGAAAATGATATCTTCTGGTGAAATTTGAATATTTCCGCGAGCGTTAACGCGATCGGCAATAAAAGCGCGTGTGGCATCCATTCCTTTGGTGGGAGAATAGGCATACGAACCGTTATCTTTAATAATATCAATCAGAACATCTTTCATCCAATCGGGAATATTTTCCCCTTTTTGCACGGGATCACCGATGTTCTCCCAGATAATTTTCAATCCGTATTCCTGCATTTTTTTTGCGATTAACACAATATTGCGGATTTCATAAGTCAGCCCGCTGCCGCCGCGGGAAATTTCAAAGCGCATAAGTTACCAGACTCCTTATATATTTGTATGAATAGTCATATTACATCTTAATAAATATATCCAGATTTTTTTAAGTTTTGCCATGTTTGAGCACAGCACAAAAATTTTCTCAAGGACAAAACGGCTTTTTCGTGGTATTTGGTACAAATAATAAAAAAACAAAAGGATATAGATTATGGACGATACAAAAACTTTTGCTGAAATGTTCGAGGAATCCTACGCCACCCCCAAGCGTTTTGCCGTGGGCGAAAAAGTAGAGGCTCTGATTGTTAAAATATCCCCGGAATGGATTTTTATTGATCTGGGCGCCAAAAGCGAAGGTTATATTGATAAAAAAGAATTCCTTGATGATGCGGGCAATCTGATGATTAAAGAAGGAGACACGGTCACCGCCTACTTCCTTTCGTCACGTCACAGCGAAAGACTCTTTACCACCAAACTCCTGGCGCGCAAGAGCGTGGATGAATTTTTAGTGAACGCTTATCAAAACGCCATACCTCTGGAAGCCACTGTCGAAAAGGAAATCAAAGGCGGCTTCTCGGTCAAAATCAGCGCCAGCGCCAGTGGCTTTTGTCCTTATTCACAAATGGACAGAAGAAGAATTGAAAACGCCGCGGATTACGTCGGTAAAAAGTTGGAATTTATCGTCATAGAATACGGAGAAAACGGTCGCAAGATAATCCTGTCGCGCCGCCCGTTACTCGAAAAAATAGATCAGGAAAGAATCGCAAAGCTTAAACTGTCCTTGCAAAAGGGCATGACGGTGCATGGGATTGTTACATCAGTGCGCGACTTCGGCGCGTTTGTCGATATCGGCGGTGTACAGGCGCTGCTGCCGGTTTCGGAAATGACCTGGGGCAGAGTAGAAGATACCCGATCCCTTTACAAACCGGGCGATACAATTGAAACCGTTATCATCAACCTGGACTGGGAAAACGACCGTATAACATTATCCTTCAAAGATACGCTCCCCGATCCGTGGAATGAGGTTGTCCGCAACTACGTTGAAGGCAGCA
>CAYULE010000232.1:0-4374 GCA_964445385.1 uncultured Smithella sp. | reverse complement strand
GTTGTAAATATTGTTGTTAAGCCGGAAAATATTGATCAGTTTATAGAAGCCACTCTTGAGAATCATCGGAACTCGATCAAAGAAAAGGGAAATCTGCGGTTTGATGTTTTGCGGCATCGGGATAACCCGCAGGCCTTCACTTTGTATGAAGCCTACGAATCCGACGAGGCCGCCGCCGCGCATAAAACAACCGCTCATTATTTGAAGTGGCGGGAAACGGTCGAATCCTGGATGGCCGGGCCGCGCCAGGGTATCGCCCATAACGTTTTGGCGCCCCTGGATAAATCCGCATGGAATCGATAAACACATTAAATCTTGACGGCTTGCCTAAAATATTTTTTGGCGCCGGTACAATTTTGCGGCTTCCTGAAATCATCCAGTCGCATGGCCAACAGGCGCTTATTATCATCGGTGGTGAATCGTTGAGAAAGTCCGGCCGATGGAACGCGCTGACATTGCAACTTAATCAGGCCCGGATCACTTTCAAGGCCGTTGCCGTCCGGGGCGAACCCACAACGGAATTGGTCGATGCCATTGCCAATGAATACCGCAAAACACCGGTCAACGTTGTTGTGGCCATCGGCGGTGGCAGCGTCATCGATTGCGGCAAAGCGGTTTCCGCCATGCTGGCCGTGGAGGGTTCCGTCAAAGACTACCTGGAAGATGTCGGAACAAAAAAACCCTCCGGAGCAAAAGTTCCGTTTATTGCCGTTCCCACAACCGCCGGCACGGGAAGTGAAGCGACAAAAAATGCCGTCGTGTGCGACCGGAAAGCGGGTTATAAAAAATCACTCCGGCATGATGCCTACGTGCCCGATGTCGCCGTGGTCGATCCCGAACTGACACAGACGACGCCCGGACCGATTACCATTGCCTGCGGACTGGATGCCGTCTCGCAATTAATCGAATCTTACACGTCAACCAGGGCTAATGATTTCACCGATTCACTGGCGCTGAAAGCGCTTTCCCTGGCATCGGAAAGTCTGCTGCCGCTTGCTCTGGGGCAAAGCAATGATATCGCCCTGCGCGAAAAGATGTCTTACGCGGCGCTGGTTTCCGGAATAACGCTCAGCCGGGCCGGACTGGGTGTCGTGCACGGCATTGCCGGACCTCTGGGCGGACTGTGCCCGGTCCCGCACGGCGTAGCCTGCGGGAAGCTGCTGTTTCCGGCAATGACTTTTGTCATCAAAAAGATTGTTGATGAAAATAATATGGCCGCCCAAAAGCGCTTTGCCGATATCGGAAGGTTACTCACCGGCAATGCCGGCCATGACGACCTCTTCTATTGCAAACAATTTCTGGGTGTTCTGCACAAGTGGACACAGGCGCTCAGGCTTCCACAGCTTTCTTATTTCGGCATGACGGCGGCCGACATGACAAAAACCATCTCTCTTGCGGACAGCAAAAACAGCCCCGCCGTTCTTACCCAAAAAGAGATGAAAGTGATTCTGGAAACCGTTCGCTGATATCGGATCATTCCTGCAATTCAGACAGAGTGTTCCCTGCTTACGTCTGGAAACCCGGCAGGCTGATCCGTTTTTCCAGTCTCCTGGCCGCGATGACGATCACCGAAACCAGCAACAGATAGACCATTCCGGCCGTGACATAGGCTTTGAAAAACTGGAAGTTGGTGGATGCGATTTCCTGCATCTGGGCAAAAAAGTCGTGATACTGGATGAGAAAGGCCACGGAGGTATCTTTGAGATTCTGGATAACCTGGTTGGTCAGGGAAGGAACCGACAGCCGCATCACCTGGGGCAGAATAATCAAACGGAATATTTCAGGTTGCGTAAAACCCTGGGCCCGCGCGGCCTCCAGCTCCGTCTTGTCCAAACCATTATAGGCGGTCATCAGGTACCTGGCATTGTACGCGGAGACATTCAGGGTAAAGCCGATAATGCAGACGGTCAACGCCGACAAACGAATCCCGAACTCGGGCAACCCGTAATACATCAGAAAAAGGTGGACCAGAAGCGGCGTCCCGATAAAGAAGGATATGTAGCGCTCGGTCCATTTCCGGCAGGTTTCATTTTTACTCAGCGTCAGGTAAAAGACACCGATCCCGCCGATCAATCCGGTAATACACATCGTGACCATCAGGAGAACCGTATTTTTCAGTCCCGCCATGATCTGGGGCATATAAGCAATCAGGTCATTAATAAATGCATCCATACCGGTTACCTGTGGTCGATCACGCTCATAAAAAACTGCTTGATGCGCGGATCTTCGTGATCATAAAAGAGCCGTTCGGCAATATCCTCCGCCACGACAACCCCGTTATCCATAAAAACAATACTGTCGGAAATGTATTTTGCCAGAAAGGGATCGTGGGTGACGCACAACATGGTGATGTTGTCCAGAAAGAGCTTGTTGATGACGGTGACCACTTCCCTGGACATTTGCGGATCAAGGGCGGAAGTCGGTTCATCAAGAAAAAGTACCGCGGGGTCCATGGCCAGCGCCCGGACAATGGCCACCCGCTGTTTCTGTCCGCCGGAAAGCTGCGCGGGATATTTGTTCCGATGTTCAATCATGCCTACCCGTTCCAACTCGTATGACGCTTTTTCGACGGCTGCTTTGGCGGACATTTTTTTAATCTTGCGCAGCCCCAGCGTGACATTGTCCTCCACGGTCAGGTGCCTGTACAGGGCAAAATGCTGAAACACAAAGCCGATGTCCTGGCGCACCTTGCGGATATCCACCCCCGGGCGGGTAATGTCTTCCCCTTTGAAGATAATCTCTCCCGCCGTCGGCTGGATAAGCAGGTTCATACATCTGAGCAAAGTGGATTTACCGCAGCCCGACGAACCCATGATCACCTTGGACTTCCCTTCATGGAGTTCCACGTTGATTCCTTTGAGGACATCCTTATCGTCAAATTTTTTCACAAGATTTTTAACTTCCAGCAAGGCCATGGTTATTCCTTTTCACTCGTGAGCCAGTCCGGGGACCCGCATTTTTTTCTCAAGGACCATAAAAAGCGTCACAAATAATTTATAGATGGCAAAGTAGATGATCCCGACCGCCAGATAGATTTCCAGCCCCCGCAGGGTTACCGCGGCAAGGCTCATGGCCTCCTTCATGATCTCGGGTATTCCCACAGTATAGGCGAAAGGGGTGTACTTCAAGCAGGAGGTAAACTCATTGATCATGCCCGGGATGGACATTCTGAACATTTGCGGGAAAATAATATAGAGAAAACTCTGCACCCGGCTCATGCCCATGGCTTCAGCGGCTACGATTTCATCCCGGTCCACGGCGGACATGGCGCCCCGGAATATTTCCGCCAGATAGGCTCCGGAGACCAGCCCCAGACACAACACCATCGACGTGAACGGCGCGATCCGGATGCCCAACCCCGGCAAACCGAAAAAAACGATAAACAGGAGAACCAGAACAGGAATGCTGCGAAACACGTATGCATAGACGGCCAGGAAAGCATCGATTGCCTTCAAGCGCAGGGTGCTCAATACCGCCATCAATAGTCCGATAATGAGGCCGGCGCCGATACTGGCTATCGCAAGCGCGACAGTGTATCCGGCGCCTTTGGCCAGGATCATGAGGATGTTCCAGAAAGTCATCGGTCCGGTTCGCGCCCTTCTATTTCATCCACTTGTCAACAATGGCTTTCAGTTTCTGCGGACCCAGGTCGGTCGCCAGGTAGCGGTCGAAATCATCGCGCAGCGGCGATCCCTTGGGGAAAGCGAACCCGAACATGTCAAAACCGGTAAAGACGTAGCTGTCCTGAATGTCCATTTTTTTCTTGTAGACCGAGGCGACCGAACCATCCAGGAAGGCCAGATCAAGGTTGCCGTTTTTCAGGTCGGCCAGAACTTCATTGTAGGTGGGATACATCTTGACGTCGCTTAACTTGTAAACACCCTTCGGCTCCAGGTTATCCTTGATAAAGCCGCTGTAGGCCATGCCGCGCGGATAACCGATGGTGTATTTTTTCAATTCGGCCAGGTCTTTGACCACAATGTTCTTGCTTTTCAAGCTGACCAGATTCCAGGTATTGTCCATGTAGGGTTTGGAAAAATCCATAACCTCTTTGCGCTTGTCGGTAATGGAGATGGCTGAAAACGCCACGTCGGCCTGCTTTCCGATAACCGCACCCAGCATGCCCTGCCAGTCGTAAGAGGTAATCTTGTACTGACGGCCCCTGGCTTTGCAGAAACCTTCAAATAATTCCAGATCCATCCCCTGGTATTTCCCGTTTTCCTCAAACATGTTCGGCGGCGAGGTCGGACACACGGCCACCTTGATCACGGAGGAGGAAGCTTCTTCTTTTTTGCTGCATCCGAAAACACAAAGAGAGAAAATTATCAAAAGGGCTAATAGAACTACTGATTTTTTCATGAGCGGTCTCCTTTT
>CAYULE010000231.1:0-4383 GCA_964445385.1 uncultured Smithella sp. | reverse complement strand
GACAGCCATTATGGCCCCCCGTTTTCTGGCCTCCGCTTTTGCCTCCGGTCCCGCCTTGCTGATTATTTTCTGCCTGATCTTGAAGCGATACGGGCAATTTGACGCGGGTGTTAAAGCAATTTCGGCCCTCTCCAAGATCGTGGCATATGCCCTCGCGGTAAGCATCTTCTTTGTGTTGATGGAACTGTTCACCGCTTTTTACAGCCAGATCCCGGAACATGCCGAGCATTTCCAATATCTCTTTGCGGGTTTGGAAGGCCATCATAACCTTGTTCCCTGGATGTGGACTTCCGCCGTGCTGGCCTTTGCCGCGCTGACGATGCTGATTATCCCGCCAATCCGCCGCAAGGATGGATGGCTTGCCCTTGCCTGTATTTTTGTATTTATTTCGCTCTGGATTGAGAAGGGTCTCGGTCTGGTCGTAACCGGTTTCATCCCTTCGCCGCTGGAAACCATAACCGAATATGTCCCGACAGGAACGGAAATCGCCATCACCACAGGTGTCTGGGCGATAGGGTTTCTGATTCTGACCCTGCTTTATAAGATTTTCGTCAGCGTGCAGAGTGACATGGATGGTACCGGTAACCAGCCTGTTGCCAATGGAAAATATTGAGGCTTTGTTTTTATGAAGATATTGGTCCTGAATTGCGGCAGTTCATCCCTCAAATACAAGCTCTATGAAATGGAGAAAAGCGAAGTCCTGGCCCAGGGCCAGGCGGACCGCATCGGTCTACCCGATGCCTTGTTCCAGCATGATGTGCGGGAGCAGGAAACCTTTCTCAACAATACGCCTCTCTCCAACCATCATGAAGCGGTGCATGCCCTGTTGACCCATCTGGTAGACGGCAAGCGAGGCCTCCTGACGGATATGAATGAAATCGGTGGCGTCGGACACCGTGTCGTTCACGGCGGTGAACACTTTCGCACCTCTGTTGTCGTCGATTCCGCCATACGGGAAATACTCGAGTCCACCAAGAAACTTGCCCCGCTCCATAATCCGCCGAACCTGATGGGAATCGATGTCTGCACCAGCCTGATGCCTGGCGTCCCTCAGGTAGCTGTCTTTGATACCGCTTTTCACCAGACCATGCCTGACCGCGCCTATACCTATGCGATCCCGTATCGTTATTATACGGAAGACCATGTCCGCCGCTACGGTTTCCATGGCATTTCTCACCGGTATGTCGCGGGCCGGACTGCGGAAGTCCTGCATCAAAATATTGAAGACTTGAAGATTATCACCTGCCATCTGGGCGCAGGTTCGAGTCTGTGTGCCATAGAGGGAGGGAAATCCGTAGATACATCCATGGGATTCACACCGTTGTCGGGTCTGGTCATGGGAACGCGTTGCGGAGATATCGATCCGGCTCTCGTATCCTTCCTCGTAGAGAAAGAGAAGGGTTCTCTGGCGCAGGTGATGAACATGTTAAACCGGGAAAGCGGCGTTTTAGGAATCTCCGGCATCTCTCCTGATTTTCGCGACCTGGAAAAAGAAGCAAGCCTCGGCAATGAACGGGCCCGCCTGGCGCTTGCTGTTTATGCCTACAGTGTGGCCAAGGGGATTGGCTCTCTGATTCCGGCTGTCGGCGGACTCGATGCGCTGGTGTTTACTGCGGGCATTGGCGAAAACTCGCCAAACATGCGGCGGCGCATCTGCGCCTTTTTATCCTGGCTGGGTATTACCCTCGATGAAGATCACAATCGTGACGGCATCGGGGAAAGAGAAATTTCCGTGCGGGAATCAAGAATTAAAGTTCTGGTCGTACCAACGGATGAAGAAAAGATGATCGCCTGCGAGACACGGGCGGTTTTACAAAAACGATGAAAAAGGCTCGTTCGGAAAAGAAACGTTTTTTATGAAAATAAATAAAAATTGAATACATTGGAGGTTTAATATGAAAAAAGTAAAAATGACACCCAGCGAAGCGATCGTCGAAACCCTGCTTGCGGAAGGGGTGGATCATGTATGCGGCATTGTGGGATCGGCTTTTATGGACATGCTTGATCTCTTCCCGGCGGCGGGAATCAAATTCATTCCCGTTCGCCATGAACAGAGCGCCGCGCATATGGAAGACGCTTACTGCCGCGTTTCGGGCCGGTGCGGCGTTGTTACGGGTCAGAACGGTCCCGGTATTACCAATATGGTCACTTCTGTGGCGGCGGCCAACATGGGGCACACGCCGATGGTCATCATCTCTCCTTCAGCCGGGACGCCCACCATCGGCTGGGACGGTTTTCAGGAGTGCGATCAGATGTCCGTCTTTAAGTCCGTTACGAAAGCCGTCGTCCGTGTTCCTCATCCCAAAAGAGCGGCTGATTGCCTGAGAACGGCTTTCCGCATCGCTTACGCAGACCGGGGCCCTGTCCTGTATGACATTCCACGGGATTATTTCTACGGCGAGCTGGAAGAGACCATTCTGCAACCGTCTCAATACCGCGTGGATGCCCGGGGATGCGGGTCCATGGAACAATTGAACCGGGCCGCCGAGCTTCTGTCCAAAGCGAAAAACCCCGTGATCGTTTCGGGCCGTGGCGTCGTTGATTCCGACGCGCTGGACATCGTCAAAGCGATTGCCGAACACCTGACAGCGCCCGTGGCGGTGACCTATCTCCACAACGATGCCTTTTACGGAAATCATCCCCTGTCCCTGGGCCCCATCGGTTATATGGGTTCCAAGGCGGCCATGAATACTTTGGCCGAAGCTGACGTCATGCTGGCCATCGGAACAAGACTTTCCGTGTTCGGAACATTGCCCCAGTACGACATTAATTACTTTCCGGAAAATGCGAAGATCATTCAGATTGACATCAATCCGAAACACATCGCCCGGACCCATCCTATCGAAGTCGGTATCATCGGCGATGCCAAGGAAGCCACGGTGGAAATCCTGAAACGCCTGAAGGCTATGGACGGCGGCCGCAAACCGGATACCAGGCGCCTGGAGGCGGTGGCCAAACAAAAGCAGATCTGGGAAAAGGAGATCGTCGATTTGGCCATGGTCGACGGTAACCCCATGAATCCCCGCCGCGTCCTCCTGGAAATATCCAAAGCTTTGCCGGAGGATGCCATTGTGAGCACGGATATCGGAAATGTGGCTTCGACAGCCAACAGCTACCTCAAGTTCAACCGGTCGCGGCAGCATATCGCCGCTCTCACCTTCGGCAATACGGGCTTTTCCTACCCGGCGGCTTTGGGGGCCCAGATCGCCAGGCCCGATGCGCCCGTCATCGCCATCGTCGGCGACGGCGCCTGGGGCATGAGCCTCCACGAAGTCAGCACGGCCGTGGAGCACAACCTGCCCGTCGTGGCCTGTGTTTTCCGGAACATGTGGTGGGGCGCGGAAGCCAAAAACCAGGTGGACTTCTATAACAACCGTTTCGTCGGCGTCGATATCCCGACACCTGAGAGCTTTGTCCCCGTCGCGAAGGCAATGGGCGCCAACGGTGTCCAGGTCAGTCGGCCCGAAGATATCCGGGAAGCCTTTGATGCCTGCCTGAAGAGCCGCAAGCCCACCGTTCTTGAATTCCTGGTGGACGGAAAGCAACTGGCCCCGCCGTTTCGAAAAGACGCATTGGCCCTGCCGACACGCTTTTTACCCAAATATGCTCATCTCGACCATCACAACTGGTACAAAGGAGGCATCGATGATTTATAAAGACTTGAAAGGCAAAACAGCTGTTGTTACGGGGTCCGGCAAAAAAACCGGCATCGGTTACGCGATTGCGGAAAAACTGGCCGCGTGCGGATGCAATATCATCATTGCCGATCTGGGGAAGGCGCCTGTGTCGGGAGAGTCCCTGAAGTCCGCCACAGGTGAAGAAATGGAGGCCATCGCCGCCGAATTGGCTAAAACTCACGGCGTCAAAACGCTGGCCGTGGCCGTCGATATTACCAGCAGCGAGGCCATCGCCGACATGGTAGAGTCTATCAAAGGCACTTTTGATCACATTGACATTCTCTGCAATAATGCGGGGGCGTCCTTCGGCGTCCCCAATACGGTTCTGAGTTATGACGAATCGGCCTGGTTCAAAACAATTGATGTGAATCTGTTTTCCGTCTTTCGCATTTCACGGGCCATCATTCCCCTGATGGCAGGGAAACCGGCGGCCATCATCAACACGGCCTCGCGGGCCGGCAAAGTCCCTCCCATTTTTAACAGTGCCTATGCCGTGGCGAAGGCTGGCGTGATCATGCTGACCAAAACCATGGCCAAAGAACTGGGCGGTGCAGGAATCCGGGTCAACGCCATCTGTCCGGGACAGGTCGCTACGGATCTGGAAAAGTGGCGCTTCGGTCTGGAAGCGTCGTTTTTCGGCACGACGGTTGAAGAACGGGAAAAGGAAATGTGCAAGACCATTCCCCTGGGATATATCGGCCTTCCC
>CAYULE010000230.1:3221-4408 GCA_964445385.1 uncultured Smithella sp. | reverse complement strand
CGCGACATTATCTATGCGACGGACATCTGCGAAGCTTTTGATGCCTTTTATCGGACGAGAAAATCCGGCATTTATAATATCGGAGGCGGTTTGAAAACCGCCATCTCTCTGCTGGAATGCATCGATCTGATCGGAGAAATAAACGGCAGAAAACCGGAAGTTAAATTTGCCCCGGATCGTTATGCCGATCTGCGATATTTTATCTGTGACATATCCAAGGCGCAAAAAGAATTGGGCTGGGAACCCAGGGTTCTTCCAAAAGAAGGGGTTTCCCTGTTAATCGAGTGGATCAAGGAAAATCGCAACATTTTAGCCACCAAAGAGGGGTGATAAATTTGAAAGCATTGGTTCTGGCCGGAGGACGGGGAAACAGGCTCAACGAACTTTCCGCGGAGCAAAACAAGTGCATGACCCGGGTATGCGGAAAACATCTGATAGAATACAACCTGGATTGCGCTTTAGACGTTGATGTTGACGAAATTATTTTGGTGGTGGGGTATAAAGCCGAAACCATCATCAATTTCCTGGGCAACAACTATAAGGGGAAACCCGTTAAATATGTAATCCAGGGCGAACAGAAGGGTCTTGTGCATGCCATTGAATGCGCGCAAAAATCCATTAACGGAGACGATTTTTTCCTGATGCTTGGTGATGAAATGCTTTTTAATCCAAAACATCAAAGCATGGTTGAGGAATTTAAAAAGAACAAAGATATTTTCGGCATGTGCGGAATTGTCACCGTTAAAGACCGGGAACAGATTAAAAAAACCTATACCCTGATCCAGGGTCCCAATCATGACATTTATCGCCTGATTGAAAAACCCAGACATCCGTTAAATGAGTTTCAGGGGACCGGTCATTGTGTGTTTCGAAATCAAATTTACGAATACATAAAATATACGCCCATCCATCACGAGCGAAACGAGAAAGAACTGCCAGACTTGATTCAATGTGCCATCGACGACGCCATGACGATCAAGGCGTTTACGATCTGCGACAAATATACCAATGTCAACACGCATGAAGATATTAAACTGGCCGAGGGCTTTTTTAATGAGTAAAAATATTGTTATTATCCCGGCGCATAATGAAGAAGCAACGATCTATGAAGTGGTTGCCAGATCTTTGAAGTATGCGGATGTTTCCGTGACCGATGACGGAAGCCGTGACAAAACGGCGGATATTCT
>CAYULE010000230.1:0-3121 GCA_964445385.1 uncultured Smithella sp. | reverse complement strand
GGAAAAACGCAAAATGTTCCTTTCTATCGAAAAGCGGTCAGTACCATGGCGAGAAGTGTGGTGAATTATTCGCTGACGGGTTCCTATTTCGATCTGCTGGGCCCTCGCATCAGGGATTGCACCAGTGGCTACAGGCGCTACAGTAAAAGAGCCTGTGCGCTGATCGCCAAAGCCAGACTTAAATCCAGGGCTTTTGATTTTCACATGGAAGCCCTGGCGCTTTGTTACCGGGCCGGGATGAAAGTGGAAGAAATCCCCATCCACTATGTTTTTTCCAATTCATCCTTCAACCGCAACGTCCTGAAGCAGGCGATCAAATTCGGCCTGTATCTGATCTCCACAAAACAACGCGCTCATGCAAAAAAATAAAGTATAAAGTATATCGATAAAGCAAGAGTTTTTATATATTGAAAAACAACATAAATATTGAAATCGAACATTTAAGAGCTGTATCAATTTGTCTGGTATTAGTTACTCATGTTCCATTGTTGTCTCCCTATATTGCAGAAAGACTGATGCCCTGGTTTGCGCATTTCAGCATGGGGGTAGGTGTAGACTTGTTCTTTTGTATTTCCGGGTACGTTGTAAGTAAAGCCTATACCGATTCTTTTGACGCACATATTAATAACAATCTGTTTAACAAAGCCGCTCTTTCATTTTGGGTGCGCAGAGGCTTCAGGTTACTCCCCTCAGCCTGGTTATGGGTTCTAATCGGTATTGTTTGTGCGGCGTTCTTCAATCAATCCGGTGTTTTTTTAGATATTAAAAATAATCTAATCAGCGCACTTTCTATTGTAGCCGTCTCTGCGAACATCGCCCACTTATTTGATGCGCTTGCGCCTAACAATGCATATTGGAGCCTTTCACTGGAAGAACAGTTTTACTTTATTTTCCCCTTTTTTATTTTATTGGCGAAAAGCAATAAATCCAGAGTGATCATACTACTATGCATTATTGCAATTTTCTTTCCGTTAAATAGAACTGCGTATGGCGATCTTACCGCAAAAATTCTTTTTTCATTCAGAATTGACGGGTTTGCCTGGGGTGTGCTGATCTACCTGTTTTCGAAGCACAAATATTATCTTGCCTTTCGCCCGGTTTTCTTAGAAAAAAACATCATTCTCCCTTTCATGTTAAGCGTTCTGCTCATTTATGCGTTAATAGCGATTCCTGCAGAATTACATTCACTCTCAGCAAATATGGGAATGATGGCAATTGCCGCTGCGATGCTTGTCTGGCTCGCATCTTATCAACGTTCTTACTTTTTTAATCATCCGTTGATTACCCCCATGATGAATTGGTTAGGATCCAGATCCTATAGCATTTACCTCATTCACCTGCCTGCTTTCAAAATATGCGACGAAATTTATGCTAGATATCTGCGCACAACGGAACAAGCTTCCAGTGCAGGATCAATTCCATTCTTGCTGGCGGGAGCAATAATATTAATTGTAGTTTTATCGGAATTGAATTATCGGTTTGTGGAAATGCCTTTTCGTAGAATTGGCTCAGATTTCTCCAAACGAATAATCGCTAATTCAAAAGAACCTGTTATGACAAATTTGATTATTCCGTAAAGTAAATCCACAAATCATCACATTGTTGTTGTCGGTTGTTCTCGTGGCTACATTCTCCAAAACCAGAATTTTGAAGAAATATGCCTAATCATGTGAGTAACGTTTATTTTGAAATCTTTGCACAGGTCCCGTTGTTAAAATCGAGAAATTTAGCATAAAATATTACATAACATATTGATTATACTTGACATTAATCGATTTTCATGATAGTTTTCCGGTCAAATTCATCCATGCTTGAAGGAGACCAAAATGGCATTCAAAGAATATGATAAGAACCCCACCTTTCTGGATATGGAAATACAAAGAGCCGTCAGCCATCCAAGAAACAAGCAATCCCTTTCCGAAATCGATGCCACCATCAACTGGGAGCCCATAGAGAAGATTGTAAATGAGAACTATCCTGTCGGGCAGTCTGAACTAGGCAATAAGGCATATCCGCCATTGATGTTACTGAAAGCTGTCCTCCTGCAGAAGTGGTATGGGATTAAATCCGATCCTGAACTGGAGACCCAGATCAATGATCGTTTTTCGTTCAAATCCTTCATCGGATTACCCTTTGGCGAACCTTCCCCGGATCATTCGATCATCAGCCGGTTTCGGGAACGAACCGGAAAAGAAGCGCTGGAAAAGGTTCATCATGAATTGCTGAATCAGTTTGACACTCTGGGTTTCTCCATTGAATCGGGCATGGCCGTGGATGCCCGGGTGGTAAAATCGGCCAGTCATCCCGTCAGTGGTCGGAAGTTGAGAGAACTTCGGGAAAAGAGGAAGGCCAAGGCGCATATGAGGAAGAAGTCTCAAAAAGCGATGCGCTTTCAGAGGGATCTGGAATCTGACTGGACAGTGAAAAATAATAAGCCCCTTTTCGGGATGAAGGAACATGCCTCCATTGATGTGGAGAGCGGTCTGGTACTTTCCACACATATGACCAGGGCATCGGAACATGATACAAAATATTTTTCTTATGCTGTTATGAAGGGTATTCATGGCAAGAAGCTACCGACCAAAGTTTATGCCGACAAGGGATACTGTGGCGAACCCAACCGGGATTTTCTGAATATGAACGGAATCGGTGACGGCATTATGAGAAAGAACCAGATTAATGCTGCTCTTACAGAAAAAGAGATTCAGAGAAACAAGGAAATATCGAAAATAAGATATAAGATTGAGCAGTACTTTGGGATTACTCATAAATATCATGGAGCCGGCAAGGCGCGATTTACAACTATTGTCAAGGAGAATTGGGATCATCTTTGTGGAGCCATGGCCTTCAACATTAAACGTGTTATTCTAAATCTTAGAAAGAGAGAAATGGTTAATGCGACATAGGGAAAGCTGTCTCCCGAATCCCTTCTTCGGGGTATCCGGGGAGAAAAAGAGTTTTCCAATAGCATTTTCGGCAGACCAAAACTTAAAATCCGGTAAAAAATCTTAAAAATGTATGTCAAAAACAGACGAAAATCTAACTTCGATATTTTGCAAAGCTTTCCCCAATTCAGATAATCGCTCGATTTGTAATTGTTTTCGGCAATATATTTTGC
Source organism: uncultured Smithella sp. (assembly GCA_964445385.1). GTDB lineage: Bacteria > Desulfobacterota > Syntrophia > Syntrophales > Smithellaceae > UBA8904. Next base: position 3 of record CAYULE010000230.1, on the reverse strand, counting down.
CAT
>CAYULE010000229.1:0-4418 GCA_964445385.1 uncultured Smithella sp. | reverse complement strand
ACGAGGCTGCCCAATCCGAATACAGACGCAAACAACTGCGCTCCCAGGCCGGGACCTTCCCTTTTGAGTGATTCCAGTTTGCCTTCGGCCAGCATTCTCTCGTATTCCAGTGGTCGCTCCGTGCGCATGGCCTCCAGTGTGTAGCGGCCGGTAAAAATGTTTGGTTCGAGCGGAAATTTGTTGGGCACAATGTGATTGTTAAAAAAGTGCACCGTAAAAATAAAGACAGCCGCCAGAAACGCTTCTTCTGAATGCACAATAGTCGCAATGTTGATCACCCAGCCCGGTACGATATAGGAAAATAGTCCGGGGAACCACAACATAAAGCCGGAAAGGCCGATGGCCGTCATACCCCAGAAGACTGCCAGAAAATCAAACTTCTCCCAGTACGTCCAGCGGTCGAATTGCGGCATCGGTCCTTTATTGAAGAACCACAGAAACATGCCTTTGATGTCACGAAGATCTTTTAGATTGGGGAAGAGCGAATCCGGTCCCAAAAGCCGTCCGACCCAACCTCGCCAATGCCACCGGGGAAACAGAAATCGAATGGACAACCACAGTGTGTATAAAAACAACGCACAAAGGACCAGTGCCGCGATGCGATGGAAAACGCCCGCCATGTGCGGTCCGCCCCAGATGTTCATCAGCACTTTCGCCCAGGCAGTTTCGGAATATTTAATCGGGAAACCCGTTCCCACCAACGTAAAGAAGGACAGAATCAGCAGCACATGCATGACGCGCTGGCTGACGCTAAACCGTTGAATCTGCTTTTCATCGCGACATTCGGGGGCAAGGGAATCTTCGATAAATCCAGCCTTGCGCTGACGGCACTTGTCCTGATAGGCGCGCCACCACCATAAGAAGGTGTGCAGCCAGAAGAACACGAAAACGCCTGTGAGTAAAAGAATCATGAATTTCTCTGTGAGATGCAACGCCCGATAGGTTTTCCCTTTTACCGCATCCGGATGGGCCTCAAAAGAGACAAATCGTTTATGCATGGTTGTATGACAGGTTTTACAGGAGCCGTACAGATAATCCGGATGCAGTGCGGAAGCGGGGTCAGAGGATTTCAGCGTGTTGTGACCGGTATGGCAGTCGGCGCAACCCGCAACGCGCTCTGAGTCGCCGACTTGCAGGACTTTGCCATGATACGTTTTATCATACGTGTCGGCAATCGCGGTGGTAAGTTTATTCCTTTTAGCCACGCCGGCATCAGCATGACAGGATCTGCATTGTGACGTATAGGCTTCACGCAAATGTGCCGTTTCTTTAGGAGTGGCGCCTTTCGTACCGGCTATGGCGTGCAGACTGTGACAGTCCGAGCAGGTAGCCGAATCGGGATTCCCCGCTGCTACCGCTTTTCCGTGTCCCATCAGCGCGTAGTCTTCCGGGTTGTGGCAGCGAGCGCACTTTTCCTGGACGGAAATCTTTTTGGGTTTATCGGACTTTGTAATCGAGTGAATTTTCTGATGACAATCTCCACAGGCCATATTCTGAGACGTGGCATGGGCATCTTTTTTATAAGAGGCGGCAATGGACTGATGACAACTTTCGCAGCGGACCGGTTTGGATTTTTTTTCACCCGAACTGTGCAAACGGACATCATCAATTCCCGTATGGCAACTGGTGCAGGCGTTGTTGCCGTGAACGGATCCGGCGAAGCCTCCCGCAAAAGCAGGATCGGAATGGCAACTCTGGCATTGTGCCGTTTGCGCCCGGGCCAGAACGTCAGCCGGGGCCTGTATCATAACCAGGACGGACAAAATCAACAAAATTCGCAAAAAGTTTCGGCTCATTTCGTTCCTCGCTTATAGGCGGCCATGCCGCCCTGCAGTCTTTGCACGTTTGAAAATCCTTTACGGGTTAGATAACTGGCGGCCAGAAAACCGGCGTGTCCGTCATCATCTACAATCAGCAGCGTCCGGTCCAGCGGAATATCCGCATATTGCATATGCAGACGCGACAGAGGAAAATTCAATGAGCCGTCCAGATGGCCCGCCGCATAGGCTTTGGGGGAACGGATATCAATCACCAGTGGATTTCTGACCGTTTTTTGCCACAGGGGAAGGCTTTTCGGCTTTATGGCATGCGCCGCAACGCGGGGGATCCGTTTCTCCGACACCACCGGATATCCGGCATTACGCCAGGCGGCAAGCCCTCCTTCCAAAATATAAACATCCCTTGATCCTCTGTCCTGTAGATTACGAATCAGGCCGCAGTCCGGATCAAAAGGTTCATATCCCGAATAAAAAACCAGTTTGCTTTCTTTCGGCACGGACGAAAAGTTGAAGGCATCTTTTTCCAGATCGCAAGGCATGCATAGGGAACCGGGAATTTTCACATCCGTGCAGGCCAGCAGACTTCCGCCATTGATCACGGTTACCTTTTCTGATTTGTCCATCCAGGTTTTCAGGGTGGAGGTATTCACAAACTGAATTTTGCTTTCCTGCTTGCCGGCAAAACCTGCCCCAGCCAGGAAAATGCTCAGGATAGCCAGCCCCAAAATGATTTTTTTCATCGCATCACCTATTCAAAAGCGGGGACGGAACGCAGGCCCCAGGTTTCATGTTGCGCAACGGCGTTTGGCGGTTTAAGCGCCGGGTAATCTTTTTTCAAGAACTCTCGGATGTTTTTAATATCCATCTTTGTGAAAAATGTTGAACTGTCGTTATGGCATTGCATACATCCGTCGGGTCTTCCCTGCCGGCCGTAAGTCTGCATTCGGGACAGGGGAGTAACGCCGTGTTCCACGATGTAATCAAACGCCTTTTGCTTGAGAGGGGTGGCGGTCAGCTTTCCCTGCTTCAACGCATAGAGCTGATCCGATAAATAAACGACATTTGCAAACCCGGCCCTGGAAAGTGACTGGATCATCTGCGTGATATCGCGGTCGGACACCACTGTCTGCCGATTATATTTTTTGCCCCCCGGGAAAGTGACAGGGATTGTCGTAAGGCTTTTTACCGTTTTTGTCGCCCGGGCCACGTGGTGCAGTGGAATGGGGCGAATTTCTCCGTTTTTCATCTTTTCGCCAAACCACTGCATGTGTTTGGGAACGGCAGGCTGATATTCCCTTCCCCGTGTCTGCCAGGGCAGCCAGGGTTTGGATGCGGGTTTAAGATAATCTGCCGGTGAGAAAATACCATCATATTTGTCGGTTGTGTATCCATATTCATGTCCCGTGCTCATATCCAGAACTGTCAGCGCGCGTAAAGGCTGCGCTGTGATATGACAGCTATTGCATGAAATGAGATAGGTGTGAAATACGGCGCCGGTTAGAAGCCTTGCATGCGTTGCCCGAGGATTCTTTGCCTGTCTGGCGCCCTTCCGGGTGGATGAATATTGTCCTTCGGAGTGACAGCTGGTGCAGGTTTTCATCCCTAACCCGTCGAGATCATCCCGGACGTGGCCGGTTAACGATTTCCCTTTTGCAATCTGATGGGACATCCGTTGCGCTTTGTCTTTACCAACCAGCGGATGGCAATTCGTGCACGCCATACCCGCCTTGACATGGGCATCGCTGGCGGGTGTAAAAGCCGTGCCGGTGTTTTTCGCTTCGCCTTCGGCATGACACTGCAGGCAGTTTTTTGAGGCAACGGATTTTTTAATGAGCGTTCCTTTCATCCGTCCGTCGTCCCCGAACAAAGCACGGTCCGACCAGTTGTAGGACACCACGGGTCGTCTGGAGAGATTCCAGACCCCTTTCGCAAAGTCGGAATGATCAGGCCCGGCGGCGGGATTGCTGTAGGTAAAGACCGCGCCGTTTACCAGGCCCAGTCCCGCACCGGCGGTTGCCGCCCAGCGGTAATTGCGCCGATAAAGCTGTTCGTTTCGTTCTTGCAGGCGATACGCGGAATGGTGGCAGATGAGACAATCTGCTTCAACGACACCACTTTGACGGAAATGACTTTTTCCATCGGATGTAAAACGGGAACTGTAATCGCCATCCAGTAAACGGGTGTTGGCTGCTTCTCCCAAAATCAATGTTTTACTCCACTCTGCCCGTCCCTGCTGATTGCGGCCGTATTCCATCGGTCCTCCGCCCGGATGACAGGAACCACACGATGAAGATTTTACATGGTGTCTGGGGCTGTATTTGCCCGCGCCGATCCAGTCGTAAGTGGAAAGATCGATTTGCCGGTTGCTGGTGTTGTTTTTAGCCGCAAGCCTTCCGGCGGCTGCCGTGGGAAGCCACGCGCCGAACATGCCCGGCGACAGAATCCAGGGTTTATCCGCAGCATAGCCGTCTTTCATCACATCAAAGCCCTGTTGAAAATGATAGCCGGACGTTATGGTGGAATAAGCGTGGCAAACACCGCAGGTTTTCTTGGGACTATAGGGATCAACACTATTGAGGATTGCCGTGATTCTATCGCCCTGTTCATTTCTCAGCCAGACATCCTGATGCGACCGGGCGT
>CAYULE010000228.1:0-4430 GCA_964445385.1 uncultured Smithella sp. | reverse complement strand
GTCTTCAATCGGATGGCAGCACCATTTTTTCTTCAGAGGGATCATTTCCTTAAATAGCCCGATTTCCCAATCCTTGTCTTGCGCGAGCGAATTATCGACGATGAACAGGCGGTTGTTGTCGATGGCCGCAAGTTCCTCAATCACCTTATCGTAGGGGCGGGGACGGAAGCTCCGGCCGCCCAGAAACCGGACACAACACGGATAGCAATTGAAGCGGCAGCCGCGGGAGGCGTGCACCAGATCGACCATCTGCACTCCGCGGTAATTGTACATGTCGCGGTTTAAGATGCTGCGTCTCGCCGTCCCGACGCTTTCAATCGGCGGAAAATTCTGCATGTAGTTATAAACCTTTTGCAGTTTGCCCGCCTTGAAATCGGCAAAGACCTGCTCCAGCCGGCCTTCGACCTCTCCCAGAAAGACGGCATCAACATGCTCTCCACATTCCTCGGCGTGCAGCATTGTGGCAATCCCGCCGCAGATCACTTTGATCCCCCGTGCACGGAAGACGTCGGCGATTTCCCAGCCGCGCTTCACCTGCGCGGTGAGCATCATCGAGACACCGACAAAATCGACGGCTGCGTCAAAATCGACCGGTTCAACGTTTTCATCAATGAACGTCACCTCCACGTCGGGAGGCAGCGCGGCAGCCATCACCACCGGCCCGTGCGGCGGCAGGATAAAGCGCGTTTGACGGTCCAGCTTTTCCCATTTCGGATAAATCAATAAAAATTTCATACTTCCTCTCTTTTTTGTTTTGTTTATTTCGTAATGGCTTTGGCGATAATCTGTTTCATGATTTCGTTGGACCCCGCCAGAATGCGCGTGATCCGGATGTCGCGCCAGGCGCGCGCGATCGGATACTCTTCACAATAACCGTAACCCCCAAAGAGCTGCAGGCAGCGGTCGGCCACGCGCCAGGCCATTTCCGTTACCCAGAACTTCGCCATCGAGACATCGATGACGACAGCGTTCTTCTGCCAGTGTTCCACAATCATTTTATCCACAAACGTCCGGCCAATTTTCACTTCCGCCGCCATTTCCGCCAGCACAAATTGCGTGTTTTGAAACTGGGTCAATTTTTTCCCAAACACTTCACGCTCTCTGCAATAACGAATGGTTTCCTCCAGCATGAATTCCGCGGCCGTCTGCGCGCCAATGGTGCAGATCAGGCGCTCCTGCTGAAGATTGGTCATCAGATTTTTAAAGCCCGTCCCTTTTCCCCCCAGACGGTTTTCCTTCGGAATCCGGCAATCGGCGAAAAAAAGCTCGGCGGTGTCCTGTGATCGCCACCCGATTTTGTTGAGCCGTTTCCCTTTTTCAAAACCGGGCGTGCCCGCCTCCACCAGGAACAAATCGACCGCAGCGTGCGGATTTGTTTCCTGTGGATTCTTGGCCGCTACAATGACCAGATCGCAATTGATGCCATTGGAGATAAAGGTTTTCTGACCGTTGAGAATAAAGGAATCCCCGTCCTCGGCGGCCGTGGTCTTCATGCCGGCCAGGTCGCTTCCCGCCTGTGGTTCGCTCATGGCAATCGCCATCAGAATATCACCGCTGATGCAGCCCGGCAAATATTTTCTCTTCTGTTCTTCGGAAGCCAGTTGCACAAGATAGGGAACAACCACATCACCATGCAGACGCGCGGAGAGGCCGTAAAAATTGGCTTTGGCCATCTCTTCAATCAAAATGGCGGAATACAGAAAGTCCGCTCCCTGCCCGCCATATTCGAGAGGTACCGACGTACATAAGAAACCGTTGTCACCCAGTTTCTTCCAGGCCCAACGCGGCACAATACCGTCTTCCTCCCACTGGTCAACATGGGGAATAATTTCTTTTTCCATAAATTTCCGGAAAGACTCCCGAAAAATCCGATGTTCCTGAGTATAGGGAATGATATCCATTGATTAATCTTCCACCCGCTTTTTCAAAATTCTTTTCAGTACCTTTCCGCCTTGATTACGCGGAAACTCCTCGACAAAAAATATCCGTTTCGGAACTTTGAAATGGGCGATTTTCCCCGAAAGGGCGTTCAGAATATCCGCTTCCGAGAGTTGGATATCTTTTTGGGGAATGACAAACGCGCCAACGACCTCGCCCCTTTTGGGATCGGGCATTCCTACCACGGCGGCTTCTCTGATCCCGGGCAGCGTTTGGAGCGCCCGCTCCACTTCCACCGGATAAATATTTTCCCCGGACGAAATAATCATTTCCACCTTTCGTCCCACAATATAAACAAAACCGTCCTCGTCGCGACGCCCCATATCGCCGGTGCAAAACCAGCCGTCCCGGAACACGGCCCGGGTCGCCGTCTCTTTGTTCCAGTAACCGGGAAACACGTTCGGTCCCTGAACAAGAATTTCCCCCGGATCCGTCGTACGGATATCGCAGCCGTGATCGTCCACAATGCGCAGGTTCACATGAAATACTTCCTTGCCGACCGAACCCGCTTTACGGATCGAATCTTCCAGATCCAGCGAGGTGAGCCGTCCGGTTTCCGTGAGCGCATAGCCCTGCACAAAGCCCACCCCTTTTTCATCCTGATACTTCCGGATCACCGGCAGGGGAATCGGCGCGCCGCCGGAAATGAAGAAATGCACGTGTGACAAATCCGCCTCCTTCCATTCCGGCGCATCCGTCATCATCTGGTACATCACCGGCACGGCAAACATATAGTTTATTTTTTCCCGGCAGATGGTCTTGAGAATTTCCGAGGCATTGTAAAAGCTGCTGATCATGATGCTGCCGCCCGCGTAAATAATCGGCGTCACGGACGCCGCGAGCGCGCCGATATGAAACAGGGGCGCGATAACCAGCGATTTATAAGACCGGTCAATTCCGTAACCTAAAAGCGAATGGATCGCGCCGAATAAAATATTCTGATGGGTCAAAACCGCGCCTTTCGGGTCGCCTGTGGTGCCGGACGTGTACATGATAAACAGCGGATCGATCAAATCAACACCCAGTATTTCCAGCGGCTCGCTGATCTCACAAGCGTCAACATAATCCGAAAAGTCCGGATCACCTGATGCATCCGCATCTTCCAAACGATAGTATCGTGAAATGGCAATGCCGGCCGATTTGATTTCGCCGACCTTGCCCGCAAATTCAGATGAGTAAATGAGGAGTTCCGGCGCGCTGTCGCGGATGATATACAACAGTTCCGGCACGGCCAGACGGAAATTCAACGGCACCATAATGATACCGGTCTTGGCGCAGGCAAAAAATATTTCCAGAAACTCGCTGGAATTCGACATCAGAAGCGCAATGCGCATGCCTTTGATAATACCCAGTTGTCCCAGCGCGTGCGCCGTTTTATTGACCCGGCGGTTGAACTGCCGGTTATTGTAAGTTTTGTTTTTTTCCGTCAGAAACGGTTTATCCGGCGCAACAATCGCCCGTTTGCTGATCCATTCCCCGATATTCAAAATTGATCCTCTTTAACTTTCACAATGACTTAAAACTAGATATGCGTAAGTCCCGCCGAACGAAATACCGGACAGAACCGCGTGTTTCATCTTAATCTCTTTTTTATCTCCCATCACAAAATTCATGGATGCCAGCGGTCTGGACAGTCCAACCGTCTGCGGCAGGCATCCTTTTTCCACAGATAGCGCCAGAGCGCAAGCCCGAATCCCGCCGCCGGAAAAACTCTCGCCAATGGCGCCTTTGATGGATGTAACCAGCGGCTTTTGCTCACAGGAAGCGAATACTTCATCATAAGCGCTCGCTTCCACTTGATCCAATACCCGGCTGCCATTGGCTGCCGCCATCACCGCGGCGATATCCGCAACAGCGATCCCCGCGTTATTCAATGCCCGCCGGAGGGTCCGTTTGATGCCTCCCGTCTCCTTCGGCCAATCCGTAGGCTTCGTGGGCGACGCCCCCAATCCCGCGCCGCTTATTTCACAATAAACTTTCGCACCCCGATGTTTCGCTGAGGCCAGACTCTCCAGACAAAGGATGCCACAGCCTTCTCCGGCCACATAACCGTTGCGCTCCGCGTCAAAAGGCCGGGCGCCCTCGCGCCCTCCGTCATCCGGCGACAGACCGCGAAACTTGGTCAGGGACTCATAATAAAATTTGGACAAAATATCCACCCCGCCGGTAAGCATCACATCCGCCGTGCCGCGCCGGATTTCGGAGACGGCATAAGCGATGGCGGTTTCGGCGGAAACGGCAAAATGCGTGACGGTAATATTGACGCCGCGAAATCCGAGTTCAATGGACGCGTGTGCCGCCGGCGCGTTCATCACCGTATTGGGCACCAGAATCGGATTAACCGAAGAGGGTCCCTCACCGATCAGCGCGTCCGCAACCTGACGCGTGACATCCGTCGCTCCGAACGCCGTGCCTAAAAGGATACCAATACGATCGCGATTTTCCGGGGTGACCACAATGCCCGCATCATCGAGCGCCTGACGCGCTGAAGC
>CAYULE010000227.1:0-4440 GCA_964445385.1 uncultured Smithella sp. | reverse complement strand
TGAAAAAAAGTAAACGTTTATTCATTACCAGGAGAACCTGGCTTGTGCCGGGAGCAGCGTATTGATCGGCCAAAAGCACAGTGGTTGTGTTCATTTCAGCGTCAGAAGGACAATCCGTAAAACCCGTAAGAGAAATAACGGCAATCGCTATAACCGTTAAATAGATAATAATCCTTAAAAAACTTCGTGTCTTCATGACGTCCTCTCTTCATGCTGGATTATCTGTAATTTAAACGAAACCATTTTTCAATATAATTATCTATCGTATGTTGGAAAAAACAGGAAATATTTAATGGATAGGATTGTAATCATCGCCGAAATATTATATAAACGAGCTCATCACGGAATTGATCATCCATTTTGAAACAGGATGACGCTTCATCTTCGCGCTTAGAAAAAAACATTTTGACAGACAGACTTAAACATGGATTTAAGGAATGGTCCAAATGGCAACTGAAAACAGAAGAAAAGAAAAGCGGAGAGTGGCGGATATCCGGGAGACTGATGAGTTACTCAAACGCTATGCGTTTCTGATTCAGAATACACGGGATATTATTCTGACCATCCGTTATCAGGACAGAAAAATATTAGAGGCCAACGCCGAGGCTCTGAAAATATATCAATATACCCTCAATGAATTGCAATCGATGACGATCGATGATTTAAGAACGCCTGAGTCGTCGCATCAAATCAAACAACATTTAGATACGGCCGTTATCAAAGGCATTCTTTTCGAAACCATCCATGTTAAGAAAAACGGGGAAGCGTTTCCTGTGGAAGTCCGTTCACAGGGAACCATGCTGGGAGATGAAAAGGTCGTTCTGAGCGTGATCCGCGACATCTCCGAGCGGAAACAATCTCAGGAAGCGATCCATGAAAGTGAGAGCAATCTGCGCGCGCTTTTCAATGCCGTTACCGAATCCCTGTTTTTGCTGGATGCAGACGGGACCATTCTGGCAGCGAATGACACGTTTGCCAAACGCCAGCGTGTCGGAATCGATAAAATCATCGGCACGAATTATTATAATCTGCTGCCGGCGGACACCGCAAAAGAGAGAAGAGAACAGGTAAAAAATGTGATGAGCAACGGCATCCCCTTGCGTTTTGAATATATCCGCGACAAACGATATATCGATCAGGTCATCTATCCGGTGTCTGACGATAAAGGAGAAGTAGCCAGACTGGCTTTCTTCGGCGCTGATATTACCAGACGCCGTGAAATGGAAAAAGAACTGGAAGCGATGGCCCTGACCGATCAGCTGACCGGTTTGTATAACCGGCGGGGCTTCTTTACGCTGGCTTCGCGTGAGCTGAAGAGGGCGCAACGGTCAACTCGCGGCATGTTGCTTTTCTTTGCCGATCTGGACGGTCTGAAGGATATTAATGACCAGTTCGGCCATGAAGAAGGTGATCGAATGTTGATTTCCACCGCGAAAATTTTATCGCATGCCTTCCGGGCATCCGATATCATCTCCCGTATCGGTGGGGATGAGTATGCCATTCTGGTCATTGACGCCGACGAGGCCTTAATGGAAAAATTGTTGCTACGCCTATACCGGTTGATTAATAATTTGAACGCCCGGAAAAATCAAAAATCCAAGCTGGCGATCAGTGTCGGACATGCGTTATATGATTCGCAGAATCCGGCTACGCTGGACGAGCTTATTTCTCAAGCCGATCAGCAAATGTACCGAATGAAGAAGGTTAAATACCGTCGGGCGTGAAGCCTGATGGACGTTAACGCAGCATAACGGATTTATACTGCTGTCTTAAATCCACCAACTGTTTGACGTGCGTTTTTTCCTCGTTGATTATTTTTTCCATCAGTGCCTGACCCTTGAGGCTGACCAGTTTGCGGGCATTTTCAAAATAATCAACAACATCCATTTCAATATCGATCATAAAAACCAACGCATCACCCAGCGTTTTAAGATTCGGTGTTTTCCGGACGACATCCAGCCTGTTAAATATCCTGTCTTCGAGCAGTTGATGCTTCTTGTAATCAAAAGGATCCGTGGCCTGTTGTGAGTCATCCGGTGCCGGCGACAGTTGGGCGTGAAGCTTTTCGTAAGTATTATAATGTCCGGTTTCCTGATGTGCCATGACGGAGAAGATTTTTTTCAACTGCGTGTTGTCCAGCCTGTCGGCCAGCATGGTGTAAAATTTCTGTCCGGCTTCTTCAATCTCCATGGCGTGCTTTAAAATCTGATCCACCGTATATTTCCCCATGATGACCTCCTCCTTGTATTTGTGTTGAATTCACTTTACTTCAAACTGCACTGAATCAACAATCTTATTCTCTCCGTTGATGATCGCCAATACATACTTGCCTGTTTTCGGTGTCCAGAGAATGGTTTGCCCCTGATTCTCCAGAAGCTCTTCATTCAACATCCAGCGGGTGGGCATTTCTTGACGCGTTTGTGAAACGAAACTGACTTTTTGCAGATGATCGGGAATATCCGGATCAAGCGCGATCATGGTTCCCGACTGCGGATAAACAATCCGATGACTGCTCTGAGCGATGGTTGCCTGAGCTTGATTCGGCTGGGTTCCGGCGATAAACCATTCCGGGCGATCCCCCCCGTCAGACGGTTTTGTCCGGGTGACGCCTTTCGGCGGTTTGGGGCTGAATCCTGCATGGTGGCCGTGCAGAGCATTCATAACGGCGCTCCAGATTGGCGCCGCGCCGGCGATGCCGCTCACATTCCACATGGACTGGCCGGAGAAATTACCAACCCAGACACCCACCGTATAGCGGTTGGAATAGCCGATGCACCAGTTGTCCCGCATGTCTTTACTGGTGCCTGTTTTTACGGCGGTCCAGAAACGTGTGGCCAGCGGATTTTCCAGGCCGAAGGTATCACTGCGCGCTTCGCGGTCCGCCAGAATATCAGAAACGATAAAAGCTGCTTCTGGAGAGAATACTTTTCTCGGCTGGTTTGCCGGCGGTTTGAGTTGTGCCGTCATGCGCGCTTCGCTCCAGACGCCCTGATTAGCCAGAGCCCGATAGGCATTGGTCAATTCCCAGAGACTCATGTCGGCTGAGCCCAGCGCGAGTGACAGCCCGTAATAATCCCCCGACTCTGCCAGGCTGCGAATCCCCAACTTTCGTAAAATGTGTAAAAAAGGTTCCGTGCCCACCAGCAAAAGCGTCCTGACCGCGGGCACATTGAGCGATGACGCCAGAGCAACACGCGCGCTGACCGGGCCGTGAAAGGTGGAGTCATAATTTCCCGGCTGATAAATGCCGCCGGGAACCGCGATATCCAGGGGTGAGTCATCCAGCAGGGACGCCGCCGTAAGAATGTGCTGATCCAGCGCCGTGGCGTAAAGAAAAGGCTTGAGGGTAGATCCGGTTTGCCGGACCGCCAAAACACCGTCGACAAAGGTTCCCGATGACGGCTGATTGCTGTAACTGACATAGGCCAGGACATCGCCGGTTTTATTTTCCAGAACCACGAGCGCGCCCTGACGGACGTTTTGATCGCTAAGCGCGCTGACCTGACGCGCCAGTTGCTCTGTGGCCAATTTTTGCAGTTGAGCATCCAGCGTGCAGCGAAGCTGCGTTCCGGCCGGCTGGTCTTTCAGCAGAAGCCTGGCCGGGTGTGGCGCCAGACTGGCGCGTGGCTGGATGTGATCAATGCCCAGACAGAGTTCCTGAACATGAACCCGCGCGATCGATGCCATCACGGGCCATTGCAGACGCTTATTCAACTCAATCACCCTGGCTTCCAGAACCTTGGCATTGGCATTGGGCGCGCGGATGAGAGAGGCAAGGATCAGTGACTCCGGCTGGTCCAGACCGTGCGGATTTTTTCCGAACAGACCCCGGGACGCGGCGGCAATGCCCGCATACTCTCCCCGGAAGGTAATCAGGTTCAGGTAGGCTTCCAGAATCTCTTTTTTCGACCAGCGTTTTTCGATATCGCGGGCCAGAAGAATCTGCTTTGCCTTTTGTTCCACGGTCCGCTGCTTTACTTTGATGGCGATGCCCTTATCCAGAAGAGAAGCCAGTTGCATGGTAATGGTGCTTGCCCCGCGTAATCCGGAACCGGAAAAATAGTCGAGCGCCGCCGAGCCGAACGCCAGATAATCAACACCGGAATGAGTATAAAAACGCTTGTCTTCAGAGCGAATGACGGCTTCTTTCAGGGACGGGGAAATATCATTAAGGGCCGTCCAGTCCAGTCTCCGTCCGTGCTTATCGGTTCTCAGTTCATGCAATATCGTGCCGTGACGATCCAGCAGCACAGAATCCGACTTGACATACGCCTTCCGCACTTCGTCAAAAGAAGGCAGGGCGAAGACATTATCCGCCAGCAGAATCGAGACTGCGAAAACCACTAATAAATATTTCAGGAGATACTTATTCATAATATTCAATGTCCAACTCGTTCCCAAGCTCCGGCTTGGGAACGCACTTGCATTTGAAGCTCCTGC
>CAYULE010000226.1:0-4462 GCA_964445385.1 uncultured Smithella sp. | reverse complement strand
GTAAAGGTTTTGATACGGTGGATAAACGTGCGCGTTTTGTCTTTCTGCGGGTGCTCAAATATTTGCCTTGGCGTGCCCTCTTCAAAGATGATCCCCTCGTCCATGTATAAAACACGCGTGGAAACATCCCGGGCAAATTTCATTTCATGGGTGACAATCATCATGGTCATTCCGTCCTGCGCCAGTTTGCGGATAACCGCCAGCACTTCGCTGATCATGGTTGGATCAAGCGCCGACGTCGGCTCGTCAAAAAGCACGATTTCCGGTTTCATCGCCAGCGTTCTGGCAATGGCCACCCTTTGCTTCTGTCCACCGGATAATTCGTCGGGATACGCATAAGCTTTTTCCGCAAGGCCGACCATGTTCAGCAACTTCATACCCCCGTCATAAGCCTCTTTTGCGTCCATCTTTAAAAGCTCAACCGGCCCGAGCATGATGTTTTCAATCACCATCAAATGCGAAAAAAGATTAAAAGACTGAAATACCATCCCCATCTTTTGACGAAGCTTGAATACATTGGTTTGCTTATCAAGAAGGTTGACGCCGTCAATGGTGACTTCGCCGCCGGTTGGCGTTTCCAGAAGGTTCATGCAGCGCAGCAATGTGCTCTTACCGGTGCCGGACGGGCCGATGATGGAAATCACCTCGCCCTTATTGATTTCAAGATTCACGTCTTTCAGGACGATCAGATCACCGAAGTGTTTGGATAGATTTTTCACGCTGATCATGGGCGCACACCGCCTTTCACGACTCTCTTTCGTTGCTTCGGATCAACGCTCATTTCCACCCGCGACAGCAAGTGGGTCATCGCGTAGGCGATGACAAAATAGATCAGGGCCGTGGCAATGAGCGGAAAGAAAGCCTCATAGGTGCGGCTGCGGATGATATCGCTCATCTTCGTCAAATCCTGAATGGCAATATAACCGACCACCGATGTCATCTTGAGCATGGAGATAAACTCGCCTTTAAACACCGGCAAAACATGTCTTGCAGCCTGGGGGAAAGTGATTTTGGTAAAGACCTGGATTTTGTTAAAGCCGATGGCATAGGCCGCTTCATGCTGTCCCTTATCCACCGCGTCAATGCCGGTTCTCATCATCTCCGATACATAGGCGGCAAAGTTGATGGAAAAACCGACAACGGCAACCAGAATCGCGTTAATATCCACACTGCCGAAAACGATGTAATATAAAATCATTAAAAGCACGACAATAGGCGTTCCCTGAATCGCGCGGATAAAGACCCTGGCCGGGATATTCGCCCATCGTGTTTTGGCGCGCCGCATCAGGCAGATGCCGAATCCCAGCACGGTGCCTACGATCGCCGACAAAATGGAAATTAAAATGGTTACCCACAATCCCTGTAAAACAAGCTTATAGCGGTCTTCGACAATAAAGGTTCTCCGGAAGCTTTTGTTCAGATCGGACCAGAAGCCGCCACCGGCGATTTCCCGGGCGCCGGCATCCTTCATCACCATGACGGCAACACCGCCTTTGTAATTGGGAATGCTGAACAGAACCGATCTGGCGCGCTCTTCGGTAACGATGATCCCTCCCGCCCCCATATCGCTTTTTCCCGAGACCAGGGACGGAATGATCGCCGCGAAATCCATATCCATGATTTCAAGTTTGCGCTCAAGCTTTGCGGCAATGATCATGGCCAGCTCGATGTCATAGCCCACGATCGTTCCGTGCTGAGAATAAACAAACGGCGCCAGGTTGCTGTTTGTGGCTAAACGGATCACCCCGTTTTTACCGTCAAGTTTGAGATCCGGAAGAACCTTGACGGCATCGTTTGTGCCGAACCATTTATCCTCCAGTTTTTGGATGGTTCCGTCTTCCCTCAAATCCTGCAAAATGGCATTGACCTGCTGATGGAGATTTGCCTGTTTTTTGGATAACGCAAACGCATAGCCGTCCGCGGTCAGCAGTTCCTTTAAAATGGTCACGCCGGACGTGTGGTTCATGATGTCCCGCGCGATCGGTTCATCGACGAGGAAGCCCTCGATCTTTCCGGTCTTGAGCGACGCCGTCTGATCTGAAAAACTATTGAAATACTCGGGTACCGCTTTGGGATTTTGTTTTTTCAGCACGCTGTCGTAAGTGGAACCGGTAAGCACACCGACCTTTTTCCCGGCAAGCTGCGCCAGTTCCATCATCGAGCGTGCGTCAGGGGCCTCACGTTGTGCCGCAACCATGACGACAATGCCGCCTGCATAATCGGGTATACTGAAAAGGACCGATTTGGCGCGTTCTTTGGTGATCGTGATGCCTCCCGCCGCCATGTCACTTTTCCCCGAAACCAGGGATGGAATGATTACGGCGCAATCCATATCGGCAATCTCGAGTGTGCGGCCAAGTTTCGAGGCGATGATCATGGCAATCTCGATATCATACCCCACCATCCGGCCATGCTTGATATAGGCAAACGGCGCCAGATTGCTGTTCGTGGCTAACCGGATCACCCCGTTTTTGCCGTTAAGCTTGATATCTGGAAGAACCTTGGCCGCTTCGTCCCTGCCGAACCACTTGGCATCGATCTTCTTCATCGTTCCGTTGTCCTGCATCTCTTTCAAGGCGGCATTGACCTGCTGATGCAACTGGGCCTGGCTCTTCGAAAACGCAAACGCATAACCGTCCGACGTCAATGTTTTCTTTAAAATCGTCAGGCCGGATGTATTATTGAGAATGTCCCGCGCCATCGGCTCATCCACCAGAAAACCCGCGATCTTCCCGGCTTTGACCGCCGCCGACTGATCGGAAAAGTTATTGAAGTACTCGGGAACAGCACCGGGAATATGGCTTTTCAGAACACTATCGAAAACGGAACCGGTAACAATCCCGACGGTTTTCCCGGCCAGCTGTGAAATATCCGTAATGGTTTCCGCTTTCTTGTCATCGGCGCCTGCCGCAACCATGACCACCGTACCGCCCGCGTAATTGGGAATACTGAAAAGAACCGACCGGGCGCGTTCTTTGGTTATGGCGATAAAGGCTCCCGCCATATCGGTTTTACCGGAAACCAGCGACGGGATAATCGCCGCAAAATCCATGTCCATGATTTCCAGCCTGCGCCCGAGTTTGGAAGCGATGATTGTGGCTACCTCGATATCATACCCGACCAGTTTCCCGTCCTTCATATAGACAAACGGAGCGCTGTCGCTGTTTGTGGCAAATCTCAGCACGCCGTTTTTCCCTGCCGGTTTCGCTTCCGGTAGAACCTTGAGGGATTCATCCGCGCCGAACCATTTATCTTCCAGCTTTTTCAGCGTTCCGTCAGCCTTCATCTCTTTCAACGCGGCATTGACCCCGCTGTGCAACTGTGTCTGGCCGGGGGAAAACGCAAACGCATACTCATTGGCGCGCAGCCATTTCTTCAGGTAGGTTAGACCGGACGTTTGACGGATCATGTTTTGCGCCACCACTTCGTCCACGAGAAACCCCGCGATTTTCCCCGCCCTGACCGCCTCAATCTGATCTGTAAATGTTGTAAAATAAGTGGGCGTTGCCGCGGGAATCGTATTTTTCAGCACCGTCTCGTAAGTCGTACCGGTTTGAACGCCAACCTTTTTACCGGCCAGTTGCGCAATATCCGTAATTTGGTCATCGGCCACGGCAGCAAGTCTGTCTTTCCGGACAAGAAAGGAAATTTCCGAATCCACATAGCTATCGGAAAAAAGTATCATTTTTCTGCGCTCGGGCGTGGCATTCATATCTGCTATCAGCAGGTCGATCTTTCCGGTTGTCACGGCGGCCACAATGGTGGGATACTCAATAGTAGAAAACGTGCATTTCGCGTTCAGAAACGACGCGAGCCTTTTGGCAAACTCGATATCAAATCCTGTCAGCTGACCGTTCCTGTAAAAATTCATCGGTTCGTTCCGGCCATCCGTTCCGATTTTCAACGTCATGGTCGGGTTTTTCGGTTCCGGCAGATCAGGCATGTTTGTATTTTTTGCCAGAATCCAACGATTATACATATCCTGATAGGTTCCGTCCGCCTTGTACTGTTTGATGAAGGCGTTGACCTTTTTAATTAAATCCTCCCGCCCCAATGCCGCCCCGACAACGATGGCTTCATCCCCGATCTTTTCTTTCATCAAGGTCAGCTCGGGATTGTGGATGGCCACATATTGAAGGGTATGCTTGTCAAAAGCAAAAGCATCCAGTTTCCCGTACTTGACCCCCAGATAGCCGTCGGAAAGGGACATGTGATATTCGATTTTACATTTGGGAAAGTTTTTCTCGACAAAGGTCATGGCCGCCGCGCCCTGCGGCACACCAATGGTGTAGCCCGCGGCATTCATCTGAGCCGGATTGTGCAGGATGCGGTTGCTCTTCTGATTGTCGGAGCATCCGAACAATACGCATAAAACAAATAAGGCAAAAAGAGCCATGCCCTTTTTGCCTTTTTCTTTAAGCCAATGCGTCACTCTTTCATACTCCTTCTGACGTGGTTTATT
>CAYULE010000225.1:0-4472 GCA_964445385.1 uncultured Smithella sp. | reverse complement strand
TATAGTTAAAACTTTAAAGATGATCGCCTGATATGTCAAGGGGCAAGATGGGCGCCCTCGATTTTACTGATTATTCTTAGCGAGCCGGAACAAGACATAGCCGTGATCTGCATGAAGACGTTCCGTTTTTATCCCGATCTTATTGAGTCTGGCGAAATAGTATTCCGTGGTAATTCCGATCTGCATTTTGGGTTCCCGGGAAAGTTTTACCAGGATATCGGGAAACTCTATGCTGCAATCGACGGTCCGTCGGCCGGACGAGAAATTCACACTGGGCCGGCTCCAGACTTCCAGCATTAGAATACGGCCATCTTCCGGGATCATGATGGCTGCCTTCTCGGCAAGGCGGGTGAGAGGCCGGTTGATGAAGCTGTCATATACCGGCAGGATAACCATGAAAAGAACACTGGCGACAACCACTGCAGATACCGCAAGCGCCGCGAAGAGAGATGATGTGGACTTTTTTCTGCCGGCGATAATCAGAAAAATGGCTGTGATGATAAATATGATACCGCAAAGGTGGGGCAGGTATCCTAAATGGATGGGTTGGGCCAGAACCGGCGCCTTCAAGGCTGATTCCCCGAGCATTTGCGGAAGATGTTTGATAACCACAGGGACGGCAAAACACAGAATACCAAACCCCAGGATGAGGAGTACCGCGCTGTACTTCGCGATGAACCAGCCGTATTTCCCTTTTTGTTCGTTTTGATCAAAAATTGTAGCAGTCAGCAGGGCGATGCCGGGCAGGGCCGGACAGATATAATTCGGCAGCTTGGTTGCCGCAATGGAGAAAAAAATAAATGTCACGATAGAAAACAGAAGAAAGAAACGCAGGAAGCGGACACGTTCGCTTGACGAATCCCTGTAGTCGCCATGGAAGGCAGCCAGAGGGGTAAAGGCGCTCCAGGGCATGAAGCCGGCCAGGAGAACGACCAGATAGAAGTAGATGGGACCTGAGTGGCCCTGCATGGGTGACGTGAAGCGTTGAAAATGGTGCTTGATGAAAAGCTCTTTCATAAATGAAAAGCCGTCGGGATGATTGAATCCCAGCAGAAGATACCAGGAAAAGCCGATTGTGATCAGAATAATGGTCCCCGGGATCATCCATGCGCGTTGGAAAAGCAAAGACAAACGGCCAATGGACAGAAGATAAATAAAGACGGCAATAGCGGGAAACAGGATGCCGATGACCCCTTTAGTCAACATGGCAAGCCCGGCAAAGGCGCAACCGGCCCAAAACCAGAGGGCGCCGGATTTGTTTTGTAAGGAGCGCTCTATGGCCAACCAGGTACAGGAAAGACAGAGAGTGAAGAAGAGGGTCAGCAGCATGTCGGTCATGGCGATGCGGGAGAGATAGACAAAGAAAATGGAGCTGCCGAGAATGAGCGCCGCCCGGAAAGATGTTTTTGCCCCTAAAGGTTTCATGCCGATGAGGAAGATTAGCAGGACCGTCGCAATGCCGGCCAGGGCATTGACAAACCGGGCTCCGAAAGCATGGATGCCGAATAGTTTATAGCCGAGCATTTGCCCCCAGTAAAGCATCGGCGGTTTTTCAAAATTATTTTCACCATTCAAGGAAGGTACCAGATACTGGTTTCCAATGAACATCTCGCGGGAAGTCTCGGCGTAAAACCCTTCATCGTAATCAATCACGCCAAGTTTGTGAAGTCCGGCCATATAGAGAGTGGAAAAAATGACCAGCAACAGCAAAAACCGGGTGATGGTTGGATTTCTTTTGATCAGCATTTCCATGTGATAAGTATTACCTTTAGATGCTCCCGTTAAACATCAAGAAGATATTTTTTATAGACCTTGCGGGCGGGAGTACGTAAATAATAGCACAAAGTGATAAACTCACCTCCCCCTTTGATAAAGTGTTTTGCTTTAATATTTGAGCCTTGCACATCAACCCATTCATCCAGAGGACACTCAACCCATCGGGAACTGATCTCAGACAGGGACTTTCCCGTGACCAGGGGGAATCTGGCAAACATTTCAACATCAAACGTCCATTTAACTTTAAAGGGTTTGGCAAAGACCTTACTTAACATGGCAGAGTTCCGGAATATCTTGGCGCCGCATTGTGTGTCATAAATACCGATGTTCAACAGGAGTGACGCGCAAGTTGCGAATAATCTGCCTAAATAATGTCTTGTAGTTTTGCGCTGAATATTGCGTCCGAGAAGCCGCACTCTTGAACCCATGACGATTTCCGCATTTGTGGAATCCAGTAAACGGCAGAAGACCTCAATAGCGTTAAGCGGTGTTGCCAGATCGGCATCCCAGTAACCGACATATTCGAACGGGCCTTCCAGGGCCTTGAGCATCCCGCGGCGAACAGCCTCGGCTTTACCGGAGTTCTTCTCCAGGCTTAAAATTTCAACCTGTCGGGAATTTTGTTCTTTGATGGACGTAAGAACATGGAATGTATCATCCGTACTGCCATCATTGACAAAGAGAAAGGAAAGATTTGAATTATTTTCTAAAGCAGACAGAAACGCTTTCGTATTGATTCGCTTTGATTCATTGTAGCAGGGAACGATTATCTGCGTTTTTTGCATAGAACCCATCCCATAAGCTTTATCTCCGGCAAAACCGGCATGGGGAGAATCTTTGTAAGGATTTTCATAAGCATCCTCCGGTGAAAAGACGGTGTCAGAGACTAAGGAGGATATCCTCAGGATGTTCCCCCCAGCTACACGAAAGACTCGCGGACGAATCCCGATTATGCCGTTCGGCGCTGTGTCTCTGTTTTTCTCACTATCCTTATTTCACAGCACTGTCGTATTCCGCCGATGCCAGTTTAATGCAAACCGACAGTACTTCAATAGCTTTTTCCAGTTCGGCAACGGGCGGCCGGGTCGGTGAAATCCGGATGTTGGCATCATTGGGGTCCTTACCGAAAGGAAACGTCGCGCCTGCCGGTGTGATGGCAACACCTGCCTCCTTGCAGAGCGCCACGGCTCGCCTGGCAACTGGTTTTGCCGTGTCCAGACTGATGAAATAACCACCTGCCGGGTCGCTCCAACTGGCCAGACCCGTTACGCCAAGTTCTTTCGACAGCACTTTTTGAGCGACACCGAATTTGGGTTTCAGCAGTCTGGCATGTTCCTTCATGAGTCCGGCAATCCCGCCCGGATAAGCGCTGAGGAATTTCACGTGGCGTAATTGTTCCACTTTGTTGGGCCCGATAAACATAGTCCCGAAGAATTTGGAAATATATGCCAGGTTGGCTGTGCTTGTCGCCATGAAACCCAGCCCCGCGCCGGAAAATGTTATTTTGGATGTTGAACTGAAGAGATAGACCCTGTTAGGGTTCCCCGCTTCCTCGCAGGCGCGCAGCAGATTTTTCGGTTTAGGGGGATTGTCCACCAGATGATGGATGACATAGGCATCGTCGGCAAAAATAGTGAAATCCGGCGCGGCTGTTTTCATGGAGGCCAATCTTTTCACGGTTTCGTCGGAAACCGTTTCTCCGGTGGGATTGGAATAGGTGGGGACAAAAAGAATTCCCTTGACGGCGGAGTCCGCCGCCGCGGCTTTTTCGACTTCGGACATATCCGGTCCGTCTTTTGTCATTTTGACCGGGATCAACTCGAATCCCAGTTCGGAGAGGAGCAGAAAATGCCGGTCATAGCCGGGCACGGTGACAATCATCTTCGGCTTGTCGGTTTTGCACCAGGGCGCGGGACTTCCAAGAAGACCGCGCAGGAGCGCCCACATCAGAATTTTAGAGAGGATGAGCAGGCTGGCATTGTTGCCAACCATCGTTTCCTCCGCTTTCGCGCCGAGAATCCCGGAAAATAGCTCACGGGCTTCCGGCAGGCCCAAAACGCCGCCGGGATAATTACGGATATCGAAGCCGCTTTGAGTTTTGGTGTCTTTTTCCGTCACGATGTTCAGCAGGGCATTCGACAAATCCAAATTATCGTCTCCCGGCTGGCCGCGTTCAATATTCAATTTCAAACCAAGCCCTTTGAGGGACTCATAACGCAACTGCAGGTCTTTCAAGCTTTCCATAGTTAACTCCATCATTTTTTAAGTTTAATGGTGGAACAGGCGCAGGCCGCAAAAGGCCATGGCAATTCCGTATTTATTGCAGGTATCAATCACCTGCTGGTCGCGGATGGAACCGCCGGCTTCAACAATGGCGGTGACGCCGCTGCGGTGCGCGCGTTCAATGTTGTCGCCGAAGGGGAAAAACGCGTCGCTGCCCAGGGCAACGCCGGTCACTTTACTCAGCCATGCTTTCTTTTCGGCCGCGGTCAGGGGCTCGGGCTTGCGGGTAAAGGTTTCTGCCCAGACGTCATCGCCGATCACATCCTCCGGCGTATCACCCAGATAAACGTCAGTCGCATTGTCACGATTGGGTTTGGCAACATCAGCGCGGAAAGGCAGATCCAGCACCTTGGGCATATGGCGCAGCTGCCAGTTGTCGGCCTTCTGACCGGCCAGACGCGTGCAGTGGATAC
>CAYULE010000224.1:0-4490 GCA_964445385.1 uncultured Smithella sp. | reverse complement strand
TGGTCGGGATGGCGCGATTTGAACGCGCGACTCCTGCGTCCCGAACGCAGTGCCCTACCAAGCTGGGCCACATCCCGACACGGGCAGGGACGTTATAAAATTTATCGCAAAATGTCCACATGTTTTTATCAAATGTGATATTTAATTATTTTTTTGTAAAGAGAGTACCCGATACGTGATTATTTATGATGTTAAATGTGAGAACGGTCATAAGTTTGAGGGATGGTTTAAAGATCGCCAGGCTTGGATTGAGCAAAATGCTCAAAGGCTGATTTGCTGCCCTTTTTGTAACAGCTGCAATTTGGAAATCGCGCCTTCTTCCATTTCTATTTTGGGAAAGGATTCAAAGATGGCGGCCAAGAATAACGAAAAAAATATTTCTCCGTCACCGGACCAGGCACTTCAATGGTTAAACAAGTTCATTGAAAATAACTTTGAAGATGTTGGGAATAAATTTGCCGAAGTTGCGCTGAAAATACACTACGGCGATGAAGAAAAGCGAAACATTAAAGGCACAACGACACCGCAGGAAGAAACGGCCCTGAAGGAAGAGGGTGTTTCGTTCATTAAAATTCCTCTGCCCAAAATGGACAGCTGATCAACTCTTTATCCAGGATGATTTTTTACCCGTCACGACCCCTTTTTGACAAGGGAATGATTTAATATATATAAATAGGCCATATTTTTATGAAGAACTCTTATCAAAGTATTATTGATCGTATCGGCAATACCCCTCTTGTGGAAATCACGAGACTTAATCCGAATAAAAAGGTGAAAATTTTCGCTAAACTGGAGTCCGCTAATCCGGGTGGCTCCATTAAAGACCGCACCGCCTTGTTTATGATTGAAAATGCCGAAAAAAGGGGCGATTTGAATCACAGCAAAACTATTTTGGAGGCAACAAGTGGTAATACAGGAATAGGACTGGCCATGATTGCCGCAGCGAAAGGGTATAAATTATACCTGACAATGTCGGAGGCTGCAAGTGAAGAACGGAAAAAAATTCTGCGGGCGATGGGTGCCGAACTGCACTTTACCCCGGCGGCTCAAGGAACCGACGGCGCCATTGAAGTTGCGTATCGGATGCTCAGAGAAAGCCCTGAAAAATATTTCGGCACTGATCAATTTAACAACGAAGACAATATTGCGGCCCACTATTTTGGCACCGCTCAGGAAATCTGGGATCAAACTGAAGGTCAGGTAACCAGCGTGGTCGCAACTCTCGGTACGACCGGTACTGCGATGGGTATTTCCAAAAAGCTTAAGGAGCTTAATGAAAAGATCAGAATTATCGGTGTCGAGCCGTATTTGAAGCATAAGATTCAAGGGCTTAAAAACATGCGGGAATCCTGCCGCCCGGGTATATTTGATAAGAAGCGCCTTGATGAAAAAGTAAACATCCTGGATGAAGATGCCTTTGAGATGTCCCGCAGATTGGCTAAAGAGGAAGGACTTCTGGTGGGAATGAGTTCCGGTGCGGCTATGCATGTGGCGGCGCAAAAGGCAAGTGAGATGGACGAAGGTCTTATCGTGGTCATTTTTCCGGACAGCGGCGAGCGTTATTTAAGTACTGAATTGTTTGCAGTTAAAGAAGAATTGGCCACTGTATGCCTTTACAATATTTTGCAGCGTCACAAAACACTTTTCCGACCGCTGAAATCTGAAGAAGTGTTAATGCGTACCTGCGGCCCGACGGTCCATGACGCACCCCACTTGGGAAATTACCGCCGTCTGGTGTTTTCTGACTTGCTTTTCCGTTATCTGACGTTCAAAGGATATAAGGTAAAACATGTTATTGATATAGTTGATTTTACGGATAAATCTATTCGCGGTTCGGAAAAAGTGGCAATGGACCTCGCTGATTATTCTAATAAATATTTGCAGATCTTTCTGGATGATGCGCGATATTTAAATATTCACCAAGATAATATTTATGTGAAAGCTTCCGAAAATGTTGATGCCATGCTCAAGATTGTCGAGAAATTAGTCGATAAAGGATATGCATACGAGAAACTGCATTCTGTTTATTTCGATATTTCCAAGCTGGCCGATTATGGTCTTCTTTCCAATATTGATTTGGCCAAAACCCGACTGGGTCAGTCGATTGATCTTGATGATTATGAAAAGGACAGCCCGGCGGATTTTGCACTCCTGAAAAGGGCTGGTCTGGGTGAGCTAAAAAGAGGCATTTATCATAAGACGAAATGGGGCAATATTCGGCCAGGCTGGCATCTGGAATGCGCAGCTATTTCTCAAACATATCTGGGAACAGCATACGACATTCATATCAGCGGGGCGGATGAAACTTTTCCCCACTGTGAAAATATCGTGGCGATTAATAAGGCATTCTCCGGCCATAGTGGTGCAAAATACTGGATTGGCGCTGAGCTGATCCTGGTGGATGGGCGAAAGATGTCACGCTCATTGAATAATGCGGTAACAATTGCGGATCTGAAACAAAATGGTTACACCGGCAGAGATATTCGGTTTTTTTTGCTGGGAATGAATTACCGCAAGCCGATCAGTTACTCTGAGAAGGCTTTGCAGATGGCAAGAAACACGATTAAAAAAATTGACACGTTCATATACCGGCTTCATGCGATTAATGATGATGTTCAAAAATTTTCTGATGTCGATCAAGTGATTTACGATCTTCATCATGACTTTGAAATGGCGTTAGACGATGATCTGAATATATCTGGTGCGCTGGCGGCACTTTTTGATTTTATTGGTAAGGTCAATGTGCCTTTAGCTGATGGAAATATTGGCAGGTCAGATGCACGAAAAATTACTAAGGTACTTGAAAAAATAAATGAAATCATTGGGATAATGGATTTTGGAGAACAAACTCGCCGTCCAGATATTAGCGAACTTATTCAGAAAAGAGAGGCTGCAAGAAAAGCCGGCCTTTGGCAGGAAGCGGATTTGTTAAGAAAGCAGTTAACCGGGTTTGGTGTTGAAGTTTTGGATAGTCAGCAGGGGACAATCTGGCGTTTTAAATAGAGATAAAAATTTGGGAAAATTAAGAAAATCTATTATAGCCGGTTCCTGGTATCCTGGTGATCCTTCTATTCTGAGGGATGACATCAACAGGTATATTCAAAATGTTCCTGACAGAGAACTTGCCGGGGATGTTGTCGGCATCATCGTACCTCATGCCGGTTATATTTATTCTGGCCAGGTGGCGGCTCATGCTTATAAACTGATCCAGAATAGAAAATATGAAACAGTTATTCTTATCGGGCCAAGTCATAGAGTCTCTTTTGGAGGTGTATCCATATATAGCCAAGGGGCTTTTGAAACACCTTTGGGTGTGATCCCCGTTGATGAAGCAATGGCCTGCGAAATGAAACAAATTAGTAAGATTATTATTGATTACCCAACTGCTCACGCGCAGGAACATTCACTGGAAATTCAACTTCCTTTTTTACAGGTTACTCTTGGGGCTTTTTCTTTGATCCCTTTGGTGATGGGAGATCAGAGTGCTGCAACCTGCAGGGAGCTTGCTTACGTGATCAGTCATGTGGCCAAAGATCGCCGTATGTTAATTGTTGCAAGCAGTGATTTGTCTCATTTTCATGATTATATTAAGGCAAAAGAACTGGATGGGATTGTTCTCAAACATATACAAAATGGTAAAAGCCAAGGGCTTTTAGATGATCTGGCTCATGACAAAACAGAAGCCTGCGGCGGTGGGCCGATAGCGGCGATGATGCTTGCCGCAGAAAGGCTTGGCGCCCATCATTCACTTCTGCTGAATTATGCAAATTCGGGGGATGTAACGGGGGAAAAAAGTTCTGTGGTTGGTTACGCATCAGCCGTTTATTATCAATAAAAAAGAGGATAAAATGGAATTAACAGATCAGGAAAAAAAGACGCTTCTGGAAATAGCCAAAAGAGCGATTATCGCGAAGGCAGGTAATAGAGAATTTCCTAAATTAACAATGGATTTGCCGATCCTTAAAGAAAAAAGAGGTGCTTTTGTCACTTTAAAGAAACGGGGACACCTGCGCGGTTGCATTGGCTATATTAAGGCGGTCAAACCTCTTGGAGACACGGTCCAGGAAATGGCCGTTGCTGCGGCTTTTCATGATCCACGTTTCCCCTCTGTCAAGGGCGAAGAGATCCGGGACTTGAGCTTTGAAATATCCGTATTAAGCCCTTTGCAAAAGATTTCAAATCTTGAAGACATTGAAGTAGGAAAACACGGCCTGTATATTGTCCGGGGTTATAATTCCGGTTTGCTCCTGCCGCAAGTAGCGACCGAATATGGGTGGGACAGGGAAACTTTCCTTAAAGAGACCTGTTTTAAAGCCGGTCTACCGCCCAAAGCATGGAAAGATAAGGAAACTGAAATATATATTTTCTCGGCAGATTATTTCAGCGATA
Source organism: uncultured Smithella sp. (assembly GCA_964445385.1). GTDB lineage: Bacteria > Desulfobacterota > Syntrophia > Syntrophales > Smithellaceae > UBA8904. Next base: position 101 of record CAYULE010000224.1, on the reverse strand, counting down.
AGGATTAAATTCTCTTTTCTTCATTTCTTGAATGTTTTTGTAAATAATTTAAAAATTTACTTGACAAAAACAAGCATAAAAATTAAAGTCCGCAATTCGCA
>CAYULE010000223.1:0-4491 GCA_964445385.1 uncultured Smithella sp. | reverse complement strand
GATGATCGGATTTCCGGCGGCAATATAATAGGTTTCAATGGTGCCCTGCGCGAGGAGCTGGCTGATTTGATCAAAGGCTTCCTGCGTATAACGGATTTCCCGGAAAACGCCGTAGGACCTGTTACGAATAATGTTGCCCTGCGCGAGAATAATGCTGTTGGGAATATGAAACATTTTGAGGACCCGGCTGAATATTTGAATGGAAGTTTCAAATTCTTCGGGAATGACGTCATCCGCCCCCTTCGCCAGCAGATCTTCGATATCGGCAAGATATTTAGTCCGGACAATCACGTGTAGATTCGGATTGATGGCTTTGGCATTGGAAAGACAGCTTTTGGTCAGAAACCGGTCGGAGATGGCTATGACCATGACGCGGGCTGCCTCCACATTTGCCCGTCGCAGAATTTCCACGCTGGATGCATCGCCCCAGATGGTATTTTTATCTCCTTTGTTTTTCGATTTTTTAATTTTCTGAAAATTCAGATCAATGACAGCATAATTAATCGCTGTGTCTTTCAGTACGCGGACGAGATTTCTGCCGTTGAGGCCCATACCGCATATGATCACATGATTGGAGACATGCGCGCGCTCGTCAGGTCTTGTACTTTCCGTCGGATGAAAAACGTTTTTCCGCGCCAGTACATAATAAACAAGCGAAACGAGCAGAGGTGTCACAATAAAAGTTAAAACGGACGCGCCGATAAAGGTCTGGTAGATCTCATTGGAGATGATATTATTTTTGAAACCCTGAGAAGCCAGAACAAAAGAGAATTCACCAATCTGGGACAACAGAACACCGGAAAGCAGCGCGACCCGCAAGGGGTATTTCAGTAACGTGACCAGGCCGAAGACAATGGCTGCCTTAATCAGGATAATCATCAGTGATATTAAAATAATATAACCGGGGTTTTCCCGCAGAAAATCCAGATTGAGAATCATGCCGAAAGACACGAAAAACACCGATAAAAAGACATCCCGAAACGGGGTGATGTCACTGATGATCTGATGTGTAAAATCCGTGTCGGACAGAGCCAGACCCGCCAGAAACGCGCCGATCGCCAGTGACAGGCCCAGCGATTCCGTAATGCCGGCAATTCCCAGGGTGATGACCACCGAGGCAATCACCAGCACGTCGCGCATATTCATGCTGACCAGTCGCTCCAGCACACGGGGGATAACGTAGCGGGCGGCAACCAGAATGAAGACAATAATCAGAATGGATTTGACCATTTTCCAGATGATCGCAAGCGCATCCGGACCGCTTCCTCCAGCCAGAAACGGGATCAGCAGCATCATCGGCACAACCATCATATCCTGGAATAAAATAACACCGATCGTGATTCTTCCCTGCGGTGAATTTTCATCGCTGCGGTCTTTCAGGATCTTTAAAATCAAAGCGGAGGAACTGTGCGCCAGAATAAAACCGATAAAAACAGACTGGTTGACGCTCAACTGCATGGTGAGTCCGATGAGCATCCCCACCATAAATGTACAGAGGATCTGCAAACCGCCTGTCAGGAAAATTTCGGTCATGTGTTTTAATAAGCGGGAAAACTGAATTTCAATGCCTATGGTGAAAAGCAGAAAGGCGACGCCGATCTCCGCCAGAAACTGAATCCCCTGCATATCGTCAATCAGCCTGAGGCCGAAAGGCCCGATGATAATGCCGGTGATGAGAAAACCAATAATGGAAGGCAGTTTTATTTTATTGAAGATATAAATGACGGGTATGGAGAAGCCGAGAATAATAATTAATTGGTGAAAAAATTTCAGTCCGTCCACAGGTATTCCTGATCGTTAATGTTAATGTGCGAAGACAGAGGGCTGCTATTTGCCGATCTTCAGGTATTTAAGTAATTCTATTAATAAGTTTATCATTGTTCGGAAAATTTTCCAAGAAAACAAATCCCGAACTAACGATTGAAAGGGCATGACTCCTTGTGTATACTGCAAAAAGAAATTTGCACTATCAATTAAATATAGGAGGAACTATGAAAAAGAGATCGATGCAATGGCTGTCAGCGCTGGGGGCAATTTTTGTCGCCTTGATGCTGATCACGACAGGTTGTTCGAACAGTAACAACGACGTCAGATTGTTTGCCGACGTAACTTTATTGCAGACAACGGACGTACATAACGCCGCATCCGGGGTGGGTTCCTTCAATGCCTATACCCCGATGAACCCCGATGATCACGATCCCGTCCTGGGCGGATGGGCGCGGCTGGCGGCAAAAATTAAAGCCATACGAACCGCCAAACGCGCGACGGGTGCAGCTGTGCTCCTTGTGGACAGCGGCGACTATACCATGGGCACCGCTTATGACATGCTCTGGAATATGGATCCGGCGCCATTCCGGTTCCTCAATAGCATGCAGTACGATCTCACGACGTTGGGAAACCATGAGTTCGATTACGGTCCTGCAAAGCTGGCTGTCATGATCAGCAAGGCAAGGTCCGCGGCGGGTGGTTTTACCGTACCGATTATCGCGACCAATACGGTATTGGACGGCGTCAGCGGGACAGCGGACGACGGTCTGGAGGCGCTTGCCCGATCGGGCGTCATCATTACCAATTATTATGTTAAAACGTTGAGCAACGGACTGAAAGTCGGCATTATCGGCCTGATGGGGAAGACCGCGGACGAATACGCCCCCAACGCGAAACCGGTCACGTTCAAAAGTGATTACACCGACGCAGCCGTGAAAGCGTTTATTCAGGCAAAAGTCAACGCTCTGCGCAACACAGAGAGGGTCCATATTGTTATCGCCCTGTCTCACTCGGGAGTCTCAGATCCCAACGGGACGCCCACAGGTGACGACATCACACTGGCCAAGAATATTACCGGCATAGACATTATTGCCTCGGGGCACGATCACTCGATGACCAATACCGTTATTCCTGTGGCCAATGGTAATCATACCTCCTATATCATCTGTGCAGGCGCAAACGGGACAAACCTTTCCCAGCTCGACTTTACCGTGAATCTGGCGACCCGAAAGCTCTATAGAGCCCCCACGCTCATCAATCATACGATCAATGATACCGTTGCCGGCGACAGCCAGATTAACACCCTGGTGCAGGGAATGAACACGGCGATCAACAATATCCTGACCTTCCTTGGCACAAGCCTGTCGACGATTGTTGCCACATCAAGCCTGGAGCTTGGCGATCCCGGCAGAGCTGAGGAATTCGGCCTGGGTAACCTCCTGGCTGATTCTGTGCGTTATGTCGGAACGGAGAACGGCGTTCCGACCATGGGCGCTTTTGCCAATGGTGTGGTCCGGGGTTCTTTTCAAAAAGACCAGGCCATTGCTTTTGCTGATCTCTTCGCAGTCCTGCCCCTCGGGATGACGACAGACGACACGCAGGATCCTCTCTTGCCGGGGTATCCGTTGCTCAAGGTTTATCTGGACGGCAACGAGGTTTGGGACATCTGCAAATTTGATGCAACCATTATGGCTTTCCAGGCTTACACATCGTATTTCTCCAGCCTGGCGGGGATCAAATACACTTACACCGGAACAACCATCAACGATGTCCAGGCCTGTGCGTGGAACGATTATCGTTGTACGGGCGCGACGACTCCCATCGCCAAGGGAACGGGCACGCTCTATCCGATTGTCATCGATAAGTATGTGATGGATATGCTGCTGACCGATCAGGTGCAGGGTTTGCTGGCGGTACTCGGGATATCACTGCATCCGAAGCTTTCCGACGGCACCGTTGTCGATGCCAGCAACCTGATGAGCGCAAGGCTGGATAGAGATCCGGTAAAAGCGGGCGTGCAGGAATACAGCGCCTGGTCTGCCGCCCTGCAGTTCTTTACCGATGGCGGAGGACTTAATAAAACGATTCCTGTCGTGCCCTATGATCTCTCCATAAAGCGGATGACAGCCGAATAACCGCTGGCAGTCCTGTATAATGTGATTTTACCGGAGGTGGATGAAAGTTCATAACCTTTTACCACCTCCGGTTTTTTTAATGCGCCGTTGTGATTCATCTCTACCCTTGGAGATCAATTTTTACCAAAAGACGTCATGGATGAGGTTTAATCCCGCTTAAGCGGGACGAGAGTTAATTCTCCCCAGCATGTTGCGATACAATAACGTTCATTTCATACCTCGACGGCTTGTGGCGAGGTGGTCATTTTTCTATTGACAAAAATCGTCAGACAAATTATTATACAGCAAAATTAAATGTTTAATTGTGCTATGGACATGATCAACTACACAGACAAAGAAATAATAATTACCAATATTATAATTCGCTTCCTCATAGGAGGCCTGGCCGTGGAATAGCTGTATGTTCCCATAAGTAAAAATCCAATCCGCTGCCAGGAAAACCCGGCAGCGGATTTTTTATTTGAAAGAGAGGCTCAAATGACAAAAAAGCAGATTTTGATTTACGATACGACACTGCGCGACGGCACGCAGGGCGAACAGGTCACCTTTTCCGCTGAAGAAAAGCTGCGCATCGCCCAGCGGCTGGACG
>CAYULE010000222.1:3444-4504 GCA_964445385.1 uncultured Smithella sp. | reverse complement strand
GTGTGTCACCCAGCATGATGCAGGCGGTGGAAAGACCGATCCCGAGCAGGAAGGATAGAATGCCGCCGAAAACAATAAACGGATACAGCCGGGGTGACAGGGCCATGAAATGAAACACATAAGCGGCGTCATGATGACCGCACAGAATAATCTGCTGGCGGACATCGCCTGCCGGTTCAATCGTTCCAAATACATTATATCCCTGTGCTCCGGGAAAGAGGGGGTCGAATATCTTTTTATAAAATATAATCTGTGAGGAAAACATAAACAAAAGCATCAGCAGGCAGAGAAGCGAAACAACGGGCATCTTTAAAAAGATAAAAACGACGGCAGATAAATAAAGCATTACCAGAGGCCTGATGATTTTTACGGCGGACGCGGGATGGAATTCGAATGATTCGCGTTTTACGGAATGGTCGTCACAATGACGCGAAAATTCTTCAGCGATCGCTTCACCTGCTTTGGTACAGGAATCGCTTCCCGCCAATCGTTTCGGAAAATGATTGACAATATCATTGGTGAACTGAAGGGCATGGCGAACATGTTCGCCTTCCTCGGCAAGTTTATAATCAGTGAGCTGCTCCATCGCATTGTTCACTTCCGCAAGCCGGACATTTTAAGTCTTATCTTCCCTCGAACCATCACGCAAGATGGCGCGCGCCAGACGTTGGGCTCGTTTCATCTGGTGAGATACGATACGCAAAGGCTGCGTGATTTTCCAACTGCTGGAGTTGAACAGCTCGGCAATCACGCCTTCACGTTCGGCGATCGCCTGATGGAGGTTTGTTATCTGGTCATCCCGCTCCATCAAGACCGATTGAATACTGCTGATGGTGGCGAGCAGTTCGGCGATCAGGCCTTCATGCTCCTTCACAACAGATTGAAGGCTGCTGTTGACGGCGAGCAGTTCGGCAATCCGTCCTTCATGCTCCTTCACAACGGATTGAAGGCCGCTGTTGGCGACGAGCAGCCCGGCAATCCGGCCTTCATGCACAGCGATATCCTGATGGAGGGCTGTTATCCGATCTTCCCGTTCCTTCACGGCGGCTTGAAGACTATT
>CAYULE010000222.1:0-3344 GCA_964445385.1 uncultured Smithella sp. | reverse complement strand
ATCCCGCTCCATCACGGCATATTGAAGGTTCTGGATCTCTTTGCCGGCATCTGAAGGATTTTTCACACTTTCAAAACCGTGCGCTTCCGTCATGTCCCCGGCCAACGTCTTACTGTTTACCGGTTCCTGGATTGATATTTCATTACAGGAAAATTGCTTTAGTGAATCATCTGATGTCGAAAAATGGTTTGTCCCGGAAACTGCAAACGCATTCGGAAGGCATTGTTTCTTGTAGAAAGTAAGTATTTTCTCGGCGGCGCGACCCCACTGAAGATGTTTCCTTGCAAAAGCCTGTCCGTTGGCTCCAAGTATACTCCTGCGTTCAGGATCATCGTAAAGGATTCTAAGTTTTTCGACAAGTTCCTCCATCCGGTTGGTCTCTGTAATCAAAGCGTCAATGCCGTTGACTAGAAAACGTCCCAGATTGCTGCGGGGGAGAATAACCGGTTTGCCTGAAATGAGAGCTTCTGGCAATTTCGACGGAAAGCGATAATCGTTGAAGGCGTCGCTCCTGCCGGGCTGGATCAGCACATCGGCCATGGCCAGTAATTCCGGCAGTTGAGCCCGGGGTAGAAACCCGAGGTCTGTCATAAAAGATCCAGGGAGGGTACGTTCTGAAATATCCGGTAGCTCGTTCACCCCGGTTTTAAGAAACCATAACGGGATCCCCTGATTTCTGGCAAGTGAGAGCGCCAGCATCATCTGTTGAACTTCATCCCGGTTGATTTCATGAAAATTGCCGCAATAATACACCACGAACGAATCGGCCGGCACACCGTATTTCTTGCGCAGCGCGCTCTGAGCGTATGTCGGAATATCGGAAAAAATTTCATCATATCCGGGCCAGAAAACCAGTCCCGGTATTCCATCCGGAACATGTTCCAGCAGTCGGTCCATCAAAACGGTGATTCCGGCCGCATGACCCATGAACGCGCCATAGCGCGAGGGATGAATCAGGTGAGGGAGGAACACCGTGTCCTGCATCTCCGGATCAATTTTATCCATGGTTTCATAACCCCGGCTTTTTAGATTGCGGTTCAGGACTTCGAACTCGTTATCCTCAAGATGCACCACATACGGGCAACGGTGTCGCTCCGCAATCATTTGAGTAAACTGACGAACACGTTCTCGCGGCGTCCAGCAATGGATTAACGTGGGCCCCCGGCCGTCGGGAAAGGTAATGCCCAGCTTTTGCGCAACGTCATAATGGATGATCGGCACGGCCGGATGGACATGCTGTCCGGCCAGTTCCGGCAAATCCGGCACAGCCAGAAGGCACGAACATCCGCGCGCGGCCAGTTCTCTTGCGATACTGTGAACGTGATACGCGCTCTGCCCGAGGAAATTACAATGACTGACAAAAAGAATATTCATGTTTTATTCCTGCTGCAAACCGGCGCCAGTTCTGCCGGTTATCGCCTTTTTATTAAAGACCAACGCTGTTAAATCGATAACCGTCTACGGATAAAACGAAACGGCCTGGTGACGAACCAGGAATGGCTGGCCCGCATTTGATCGCGTTCGGCACGGACGGCGGCCAGCTCCTGCTTTAAACGGTCTATCTGCCGATCCTGGTCTGATTGCCGCCGCATGGCTGGTTCCACTAAAAAGGTCCAGGAGGAGAAGGGCTCTTCACGCACAGGGCCCGCCAGCGAACGCATCAGAAGTTTTCTGCGCTCACCCGCTTCTTCTTCGGTCGGGAGGCTGACCGGCAGATTGCGCAACCCGGTCGCCGCATCCGGATAACCCAGACGATCAAAAATACGGATACCCAGAACATCGATCAGAGCCTGGATATCCTCTTTCTCCAGACGTTTTTCCCATTCGTTTACCGTCCGGCTGTTCGCCGGTTCGGGTTGATTGGCGATAATCGGATCGCCAACTGGAGATCGCCGGTAGTCTTCCAGAAGGAACGTATTCTCGTAAAAAGCAAGCATCGCGGGTGAGAAGTCAAGGCCGGCAAATTCACACACCCTCTGGAGTACGCTCTCCGGATTTTTTACCAGATCTTCATACCGCAGCGGCAGGACATCCTCTCGCGACGCGGCTGCATAATCGGCCAGTTTGAAGAATCCTTCGCAAAAATCACGGGTATGATCCGAAACGCCCTCCGGGGTAAAAATACGCCGTTCGGTTCCCCAGGTGGTTTTGTAGGAGGCGTACACATCCAGGGGATTACGGAGCAAAAGGATTTTTTTGGCTTGAGGGAAAAGATCATCAATAAGATCCAGTATGGCGTAATACCGGGGCGTCTTATCAACAAAAACGCTCTTCCCCGATGAATCAAGATGCATCTGGTATGCTGCCTGTAATATCCGCCTTGCCGCCGTGACACCGTCGGAAGGAACGGATTGGCAAAACAGGCTGAAAGTTTTGGACAGTGCGCCCCTTTGTTTTTTTTCCGGGCGCAGCAGAAACTCCAGCGTGGAGATTTCCGCCCATCCCCGGCCATAGGGGGCGCTTCCGAGATCGGCCAGGCCCAGATATTCGGCCAGGGCCAGCACAATCCATGGTTCCGGCGGACAGCAAATTTCCGGATGACTGCCCAGCATCAGACTCAACAATGTCGAGCCTGAACGGGGCATGGACAGCAGAAAAACTAAATTTTTACCTTTTTCGTTTATCAAAAGCACTTTCCTTTGGCTTCAAATATAAATTAAAGATCAAATAAATAAAAGGAGAAACTACAATTCCTTTCATGATCCATGAAAGATGATACTATATTAATATTTTACGATGGCTCCTGATTTTATCCGCAATGACCTGGAATCGGGGAAGGGTGTGGTTGTAAAAAAATTTCAGCCCGTTGCAGAGCCAGCTCAATGCGCGCGGGTTTTTCTCCAAGCGAAATCTGTTTTTAAGACAATCGCCAAAACATAAAAAATGATATTCACAGGAAGTGCATTGATGGTTGCATTCCTCTTTTTGAGAAGCAAAACCGGTAAAAACAGGGGATCTTAGAAGCTCAGCCCAACCCGTCTTGCCGATGTTTCCGACTTTTAAATCTTCCCGGACAAAAAAATCGCAGGGATAAATATCACCGTTAAACTCGACAACAAAGTATTGTCCGCACCGGGGTCCCGTACTGCAAAGCGTATACTGATTTTCTACAAGACAGGCCAGCACGGCGTCAAACAAACGGATGGATACCCTGTACACATCCGATTGGATCCATTCGTCAAAGACTTCGCAGAGAAAATGACCCCATTCTTCACCGGTGATGGTGTAGGGAAGAGGCTGGCCCATTTCATCAAATTCGACACACTCGATATATTGATGATATAAAAATCCTTTCTCACGTAAAAAAAGATATACTTCTTTGCCTTTTTTTACATTGGCATGGC
>CAYULE010000221.1:0-4504 GCA_964445385.1 uncultured Smithella sp. | reverse complement strand
TCATTACCGCTGTCGTTCCCGTTGTCGGTTGTGCCCTGGTCTGGGTACCGGCAGGTATCTTCATGATGCTCACGGGCCATCTCTGGACGGGCATCTTTATCTTCCTCTTCGGTTCCCTGGTCATCAGCATGGTCGATCATTTTCTCCGTCCGATCCTGCTGGGCAAAGATGTCTCCCTGCACCCTTTGTTGATATTTCTTTCCACCATGGGCGGCATCATCGTTTTTGGCTTCACGGGGTTTATCATTGGCCCGATTATCATGGCCCTGGCCATGGCCGTATGGAAGATGTATGAGGAGTATTACCTCAAGGATATTGTTTGATGGTCTGCAGAACGCCCACATGAAAAATATTGGAACTTTGTTGCTGTTCGTTGATTATCCGGATTAATTTCTCATTTCCTTAATGTTCTATCGCTTCCCGCCGCTTCTGATAATAAACTTGCGCCTTGGCCAGCGCGCGGATAGCCTGTTCGGGAGATGAGTAGGCCATGATTCCCTTTTTATCCAGATGCTTCACAACATTGCCTTCGCTGGGATCGTCAAAACCGACGACATCGATAACCGGCAGGATCGGTTTATTAAACTGTTTGATCTGCTCTACGATAAGATCCAGCAGCTCCATCTCCCCGGCGATCATTTTCTGAGCCGGCTGCTCCATGACATCATGCGGAAGTACGTCGGATTCCAGCCAGCGCCTGGCGCGGCTGGTCATGTAGCCCAGTCCCAGGAGGATGATGGCATCCAGGTTTGTGTGCTTCAGCAGCGCTGCGGTGGAATCGGTTATCATGGAAACTTTGCCCGGAGCGACCAGGTCAACCGGGTTGCGCCGGCTCCAGAAGGGTGGAAGGTATGCGTCGAGCATGCCGACCACACTGTCCGCAAGCGGTGGAACCTCAAGGCCTGCCGCTTCGCACAGATCGGCGGAGATGACACCCAGACCACCCCCCTGCGTGACGATGCCGATCCGCTTTCCTTTGATCTCCGGCTGGGAGAGCAGGAGTCCGGCAAGATCCACCATTTCATCAATGGTATCCGCTAAGATGATATTGGATTGACTGCAGATGGCCCGAAACACTTTGAAGCTTCCGGCCAGCGCGCCCGTGTGCGACATGGCCGCGTCCGCGCCGATGTTTCCTGTGCCTCCCTTGAGAAGGATAACGGGCTTGGTGGCCGATATCCGTTTGATCGTTTCGATAAACCGGTCGCCCTGGCGCACGCCTTCCACATACAGGCAGATGACGCGTGTTTTATCGTCGGTTTCCAGATATTCCATGTAGTCTTCGATCGTGAGGTCTGCCTCATTACCGGAGCTGACCAGGCGGCTGATGCCAATCTCGCGCCGGATGAACCGGTCGGAGATGCAGGTCCCCAGATTGCCGCTTTGAGATAAAATGGCAACAGATCCCCGGGTGAATTGCGAGGCGGTCATGACGGCCTGCATACGGGACGGGTAGGCGCTGTAAATGCCCATGGTATTCGGTCCCACAATGCGGATGCCGCCGGCGCGCGCCACGGAAAGGACCTCCTGCTCCAGAGCCTTTCCTTCCGCGCCCGTTTCGCTGAATCCGGCAGTGATGATAATGGCCGCATGGATAGCTGCGGCCGTGCACTCTCGCAACGTATCGGGAACTTTCTCTTTCGGTACGATAATAATGGCCAGATCAACGGGGCGGGGAACGTCGGCCAGGCTTTTATAGACGGGTCGGTCAAACCATGTGCCGCCCTGGGGGTTTATCGGATAGATGTTTCCGGTGTATCCTCCCCGGAGGAGATGGTGAAGAATGTTGAAACCCCATTTGGCGGGGTTTGTTGACGCGCCGATAAAGGCAATTGTCCGTGGTTCAAACAGGGATGTATAAAATGATTTTTGATTCATGTCCGTTTCTTATCCTTGAGCCGGGTAGAGCGGTCTCTTCCGCTTCCACCAACTTGCTCCCGCCGTTGCGGGACGAGCGTTAATTCTCCACAACTCTGCGAGGGGGTTGATTTTGTTTTCTGCGTTTGCCGCCGGCTTTCCGGCAGTGTCACAGTGTTTCACATCACTGAAAATATATTTCACGGTTTTCCAGATCAGTCAAATATTGAGTTTGGGAAGGAAGTCAGTTGATAGAAATAATTAGATAAATTTTTTTATTATCGTGTATGGATCGTTCAGAACGATTTACATACAGCCCTAAAAATGGTATTCGAAACGGCGTCAGGATTCATGGACGATATCCTGTTTGCCCGTGCGAAAGGGGGGATGCTCAATGAGAAAAAAACTTTATTGGCCGGTTCTTCTTTTAATGTTGATGATGTGGAGCCTGATTTATCCGGAGTGTGCAATTTCCGGCGCCCGAAAGGAGCGAAGCGGCATGGACAAATGCATGGAAAAGATCATTATCACCAGAGATCAAAACCCTTTCCGGGAGTGGGATGCAAAGAACTATAAAGCAGGGCAGACGGGTTCTCCCGTCAGAGCGGTTGATTTTAACGCGGAAACCTGTGATACCGTCGGGTCGCTTTTTTGGCTAGCTCAGATAGGTAAGCTTGTTTAAAAGCATTCCAGCCTGCTGTACAAACTTTTCTCAGGTATTTAATATATAAATCGCCAGCTACTCTTCGGATTACAGATGATTTTCTGGATGCAAGGCGTTTCTTGATTGATTCGATCAAATGTTTTTCATCAAATTGCCAATGTCCATCTGGCCAAGGTGGTATTGGTGAATAGCAAAAAGGCGCCACTTCTTCAAAAAATATTTTCCCTAATTCATCGATATTAGTCTTTGTAAAGTGCATTGCAATAAACGCATAACCATCAATACTTTCGCAGAAGATCATTGACAACCATATCCATATATCCTCTTTTGACAATTCTTTATTTATCGAATGGTCCATTTTGAGAACTCCTCAAGTTCTTCATCAAACGTGTCCGCCACTGTTTCCTGAATTCAACCTCGAATTCCCACCCAGATATTTTACACACCATGCAATGCGCGCATGCCAGCATAAAATATCAATGTAAGAATAAGTAACATTACAACTACGACAATATGTCTATTGAATCGTTGAGAAGAGGTTATTGTAATTTTGTAACCGACTATTGCATGCACGAGAGTTGGCAAAAACAAAAGCCCCAGCAGTAAAAGATACCTCCATATTGAAACATCACAATGGTCTATTTCATTACAACCTCCAGAACCTTTCACGAGCGAAGGTAGAAAACTGAAATTGAGACGGCTTGTGATGTATAGTGCCAACCAAGTATTGAATAATCCCATTATTACGTAGGCGCAAATCGTACAGATCTTTTTCATCATTTAACCTCCCAAAACAATATTTCTGATGATAGACGCAGGTCTGAATATCCACGTGAAGTGCCAGGAAATAACTCATTTACGCCGATCCGCCTTCCTATAGTGGAGATAGCACTCCAGCCCGTGGCCGTAAGTCGTGATCCGTTCCACAGGTCAATATGATCGCCAGTTAGATGGTTACTGCTGTCTGTGCTGCGTTGCCAGTAGTTTTTAAAAAACACAATGCCTGTTCGACCACTGATTTTCTTTTCCCAGTCTTTTCCTGTTACTGTCTCGGTCTTTGAGGGTAATCCGCAAAACGGTATCAGCTTGAGCCAGGAAGCGAGGTCCTCGGCTTGCGCCGCAGTGCTTTTACCATTTACAAGAATTCGACTCTCCCCTCTGAAAGACTTCATTTCAACCCCGGACTTATGCAATGCTACACATACTTTAATAGCACATTGGTCTTCGTAATTTTTTGGCGGGTTACCTGTTTTGGGATCGATATATGGCTTGTCATCCGGATAATTCGCCCACAGTGTAGCAAATTTAATGGGAACATGTTTTACGTCGCAAACAGAGTCTTTTATTGTATTTGTTCTGATTTTTGTAACATGATGTCCCATTAAATACCTCCTTTTTTTGCTAGAGCTTCATCAAACCAGTACACAGTAAACTCCTGACCATCTTTTGTGAATATTCGAGGTATTTTACCTTCACTATCCGTGTAACCTGAATAGGTTTTGCCATTGGCCATTTCTACAAAATAGGGAATATCTTCTAATAGTGCGCCTGAAGATGCATTCAGCGCACGTGCTTGTTCATCATATTTCTGCTTCGTTTCATTCGTTGCAGATGATGTGCTTTCCCCCGGCCCCGGATAAGCCACCTTTTTCCCTTTGATGGTGATGCTGTTTTTGTCCATGATGATAAAGGAGTCGCCGGCCTGAAGGGTGATCTTGTCCGCTTCCAGGATGTATTCATCGGTTTCGGATAAATAGGTGCCTTTGATGTTCTTGAAAAAGTCTCCGTCGACCGTGGATTTCCGGTCGGCCTCGACATATTCCGTCATATCGTTGGCGACCACCAGCGCCTTGTAACCGCCCACTTCCTCTGTCCTGGCTCCTGCTACGGTTTCGTTCATTACACCGCCGACACTGATTTGATACAAGCCGCCAATGGTCAGCTCCTTGGCTAATCCGATGGTCTCCATACTATTGATGGCGG
>CAYULE010000220.1:0-4526 GCA_964445385.1 uncultured Smithella sp. | reverse complement strand
TGTGAAGTATGTGGAAAGAAGCCGGCCGTCGGCAATAATGTCAGTCACGCCAACAACAAGAGCAAAACCGTATGGCGTCCGAATCTCCAGAAATTACGATGTGTTGATGAGAAAACGGGAGCAGTCAAGAGAGTAAAAGCCTGCACGCGTTGCATCCGCTCCGGTTTTGTTAAAAAAGCAAGCTAATCTGTCGGGAACCAACCGCAATTTCTGATCGTCGCAGCAGTTTGTTGGAGAAATTCTTCATTTTCAATAGAATTCAGGGCGTCTTGAAATAGCAGTTGAATCGCTTCCGCAAACATTAAATTATCATTTCTCAGGCCGAATTTATCCGTAAAAAGACGAATTCGGCCTTCGATATTCATAAACCGCTCCATTCTTTCTTTCGTGATGTAGAATGCGGCATTTTTCAGCACATCCCGAACATAATCTTTTTCTATGCCGTATAACCAGGCAATGTCTTCGCAAAATTCATTGTTTCGTCTATCCAACGTGAAATGAATCGCGTTTTCTAAAAGTTCAATCGATTTTTCTTCGTTAATATGTGACAGAATCACCAGGTCATAAATCATCTCGATAATTAAATGGGAACGGTACGCCGCTTCATCATATGATATACATTTATCAATGATATTATGCATCTCCATAATTGATCCGATAAGATGCCTCCCTTTAAGATAAGTATATCCCGCGGAATGCGGATCAAACCCTTCTTTATATTGGAGCGAGATGTTTCCGTAATGGGCCAGATCATCGACCAGGAGATGAAACATAATATAGGCTGTGCGTTTATGATCTTGAGGCGCTTTAATATATCGATTAATGGAATGCGTCAGATTGGAGTTAATCTCAGGATGAAGTGTCAGCAAATCTGGAGCAATATTGTAGATATAGATGTCAGGATCGATGTTTTTGATGCTGGAGGCACCCATAATTTGCTGTAATAAATAGGTGTGCGTTAACATCAACATGGGGACACCAGTGTCATATCGCAAGTTACGTCTTCCATCATGAATTGACCTTTTAAATCCTCCAGAATCCCTTCCACATCTGCAAGAAAATCCGGCATGATTAAAACCTGAATAATTGCTGTTTTGGGGTCAATCGTGGAAACCGTGACAAGCCCCTCATATCCCTCAAGAATAAACTGGACAAGCGTGATATCACTTGTCTTTAATTTAAATAATTTCCTGATCATAGCTTGTGCACAAAATACCATTTATTTTTTTAAAGATCAAGATTATCAATGAAGACTTGACATAAGATTTGTCACTGATATGATGGTTTTGAAAAAATAAATTATTAAAAGAAGAACCCATGACTGATGAAGCACACTTGCCGGTAACCCATTGGAAACTAAGGGATACCGCGCGTAAAAATATAGAAGAATCGCTGGCGAAAGAATTCGGTATCCACCCGATCATCTCTCAATTGATTTTAAACAGGCATGTTGCCAATCTGGATGAGGCGCAACATTATCTTCATCCGTCCCTCAATGATCTGCACAGCCCTTTTCTGATGCAGGACATGAAAAAGGGTGTGGCCCGTTTGATGAAGGCCATCTATTCCGGCGAAGAAATTGTCATCTACGGTGATTATGACGCGGACGGAATAACCTCTGTCGTTATTCTTTATAAATTCATTAAAGAACTGACCGGGCACGTGTCTTATTACATTCCGGACAGAGTGCAGGAAGGTTACGGTCTTAAAATCCCGGTGATCGACCGGTTTAAAAGCAAAAACGTCAAGTTGATTATTACCGTTGACTGCGGCGTTTCCGATGTTGAACAAATTGCTTATGCGCAGTCCATCGGTATCGATACAATTGTTCTGGACCATCATGAAATTGCCGATCAGTTACCCGTTGCCGTCGCCTGCATTAACCCGAACAGATCCGATTGTTCTTTTCCCTTCAAACACCTGGCCGGCGTCGGAATCGCTTTCTATTTCCTCATCGCTCTTAGAGGATCTCTGCGTAAAGAAGGCTTCTGGAAAGACGGCCGCTATCCAAACCTGAAAGAATACCTTGATATTGTCGCTCTGGGCACGATTGGCGATATTGCGCCCCTTGTTGGCGAAAACCGGATATTTGCAAAAATAGGCCTGGAATTGATCACGGAAGGTAAACGTCCCGGCATTAAGGCTCTTAAGGAAGTCAGCAATATTGACGGGCAACTGATTGATTCCTTTAAAGCTTCTTTTTGCCTGATTCCCCGCATTAATGCCGCGGGTAGGATTGCTTCCCCGCTGGATGCCGTTGAGCTTCTTCTTTCCGAAAACATGGACGAAGCGAGACCGCTTGCGGAAAAACTGGATTTGCACAACCGCCGTCGGCAAGCCATGGAAAAAGACATCCTCAACGAAATTCTCAGTCAGCTGGGAGCAAACCCTGATCTTGAAAATATCAACGCGCTGGTTTTTTCTTCCGAAAAATGGCATCCCGGCGTGGTAGGCATTGTGGCCTCGCGACTGGTGGATCTTTTCAGCCGTCCGACCTTTGTCATCAGTCTTAAAAACGGTGTGGGTAAAGGTTCCGGTCGCAGTGTGTCTGATTTTAATATTCACAAGGGCTTGCAGCAGTGCGCGCCGCTTTTATTGTCCTACGGTGGTCACTACCGGGCTGCCGGAATTTCCATCAAAGAGGATGACATTGACGAATTTGCCTGCATGCTCGATGAAATTATCCGGAATTCGGTTCAATCTTCAGAGATGGTGTCTCATACTTACATTGATGCTGAGTGTAATCTTCAGGATATCAATCTGGATCTGATCCACCAAATGACTTTGCTTGCACCCTTCGGCTGTGAAAATCCCGAGCCGATCCTTTGCGCCCGCAACATCAAAGTGTCTACGCCTGCTGTCGTCGGTAATAATCATCTCAAAATGCGCCTGACATCAGAAGGCGCTTCGATAAACGCCATCTGGTTTGGCATGGGTAAATATTTCAGCGCCATTAATGGTGCAAATCTGGATGTGGTTTTCTCTCCACAGATTAATTACTGGAACGGTTCATCCGATATTCAGTTAAAAATGAAGGATGCCGCTATTCTCTCATAAAGGAGTAGCTATGGAAAAAGCAACCAAAGCAGCCCTGTTTAGCGCTCTTCTTTTCCCCGGCTGGGGACAGATTTATCTAAAACGATATCAAAGAGGATTGGTCTTCATTCTGCCTGTGCTGTTTGGCGTTCTGATTCTGACTTGGGTCGTGATTCAAAGTGGTATAAAAATCATTAAAGCAGCGCCGTTTAAGAAAGGAGCTGTTCAATTCGCCAATATCATCCAGGTGACGATTGATGCACTGAAAGCAGTTGATCTTTCTTATTTTTTGCTCATGCTCTGTTTGATTGCCGTCCTGTGGGTTTTATCGATTGTCGACGCGTATCAACTCGCAAAAAAAATGATAACAGCGCCTACCACTGTCGCTGATCAAGAATCAACTTCTGATCAGGTGTAATAAAGCCGGTCTCCATATATTCAATGGCGTCAATTTTTACTGTACAGATTTCCCGGAACAGTTTTTTAAATTTTTCTTCCCAGATTCCCGCACCGATTTCCTGCCCTGATTTTTCGACACGCAACGTTAAAACATCCTCGTGTCCGATACGGCTGACAACAGCCTGCATGGGCAGATTGTTATATTTTGCCGAAATCATTTTCATCTGGCTTGGAGCAATAAACAGCCCCCGGACTTTCACCGCATCGCCTACCCTGCCCGCAATTCCGGCCAGCCGATAGGACGTTCTGCCGCAGGAACATTTTTCAGTAATCAGCCGGGACAGATCACCAGTGCCAAACCGAAGCAAAAAGAAAATACTATTGAGGCGGGTGACAACCACTTCACCCAGTTCTCCCGGGGAAACATTCCTGCCGGTTGCCGGATCGACAATTTCCACAATCGTTTCTTCACAAATGTGCCAGCCGGCTTTTCGCGAACATTCATAAGCCACATCGCCCACCTCGGTTGCGCCATACATCTGATAGGTATCAATCCCGTAATCTTTTTCAAATGTCTGCCTGAGCGACGGCAACAGGGGCTCGGCCGCAAAGCAGGCTTTTTTCACGCGGAAATCTTTTTTAAAATTAAAACCCAGCTCTTTTGATTTTTCGATGATGGACATCAGAAAGCTTGGGGTACCGATATAAGCGGTCACTTTCAAATCTTTAATTAACTGCACCTGAATCTGCGATGATGATGTGCCTGAGGGAACAACCGTCGCGCCGACTTTGCGCAAGCCGTTATGAAACGTCAGACCTGCTGCCACCAGATGATATGAAAAGGCATTCAATGCAATATCCTTGGGCCCGATGCCCGCAGCGAAAAACGCTCTGGCCCAGAGATAATCCGTTTCGGAGAGATGCGGTTCATATACCGGTCCTGGTGAGGTAAAAATACGGTCGATCGGAATCGATGGATTCTCCAGTCCGGCATAAGGCGGACGCTTCATTTCCATTTCAACGAGCGTTTCCCGCGAGGTCACCGGCAGAATCTCCAAACCTTCCCGTGTTTTGATTTTGGCGGGATTGAT
>CAYULE010000219.1:0-4543 GCA_964445385.1 uncultured Smithella sp. | reverse complement strand
ATATTTTTTCCGTCAATAATCATATTTACCATGATGTCTTCTACCTCTACTTCACATTGATTGCATTGAATTTGCAGCTCTGGATACAGGCGCCGCAACGGGTGCATTTATCGTTGTCAATATTGTGTGCTTTCTTCTTTTCGCCGCTGATGGCCTGTGTGGCGCAAACTTTGACGCACACGCCGCAGCCGGTGCATTTTTCCGCGTCGATGCTGTAAGTAATCAGGGCCTTGCAGACACCCGCCGGACAGCGGTGTTCCTTAATATGCGCTTCATACTCGTCGCGGAAGTAGCGAATCGTGCTCAAAACCGGGTTGGGGGCGGAGCCGCCCAGCGCGCAAAGCGAGCCGTCGGCAATGGCCGAGGACATGGTTTCCAGAAGTTCGATGTCTCCCTCTCTGCCTTTCCCGGCGCAAATATCTTCCAGAATGTCGCTCATCCGGCGGATTCCTTCACGGCAGGGTACGCATTTGCCGCAGGATTCTTCTTTCAGGAAGTCCAGAAAGTATCGGGCGACATCCACCATACAAGATTGGTCGTCCATAACGATCATGCCGCCGGAACCCATCATGGAACCGACTTCATAGAGTTTATCGAAATCAACGGGAATATCCAGCAGGCTCTCGGGAATACAACCGCCCGACGGACCGCCGGTCTGCACGGCTTTGAACTTGCGGCCGTTGGGTATGCCGCCGCCCATGTCATAGATGATTTCGTAAAGCGTGGTGCCCATCGGGACTTCAATCAAGCCCGTGTTGTTGATTTTGCCGACCAGCGAGAAGATTTTCGTTCCCTTGGAACCTTCCGTTCCGATGGAAGAATACCAGTCCGCCCCATTATTAATAATGAGCGGAACATTGGCCCAGGTTTCCACGTTGTTGAGAACGGTGGGCTTGTCATAAAGGCCTTTTTCCACAGCGTGGACATATTTGGCGCGCGGTTCACCGGCGCGGCCTTCGATCGAAGCAAACAAAGCGGAGGATTCACCGCAGACAAAAGCGCCCGCGCCTTTGTTGATGTGAATATCAAACGAAAAATCCGTTCCTAAAATGTTTTTACCTAAAAGCCCCGCTTCTCTGGCTGCCGCGATCGCTATCGTCAGATGAGTCACCGCCAGCGGATATTCGTTTCTGACGTAGATATAACCTTCGTGTGCACCAACGGCGTAAGCACCGATGATCATGCCTTCAATGACGCTGTGGGGATTGCCTTCCATAAGGCTTCTATCCATATATGCGCCGGGGTCGCCTTCGTCGCCGTTGGCGATGACATACTTGGGATCGCCATGTGCTCTGCGCACGCCTTCCCATTTCACAGCCGCATGGAAACCGCCGCCGCCGCGTCCTCTGAGGCCGGCCTTTTTCACTTCGTTGATCACGTCTTC
Organism: uncultured Smithella sp.; assembly: GCA_964445385.1. Lineage (GTDB taxonomy): Bacteria > Desulfobacterota > Syntrophia > Syntrophales > Smithellaceae > UBA8904. The sequence continues at coordinate 3,159 of CAYULE010000219.1, read as the reverse complement.
CGGTGTCATTTCCGACAGCGCTTTGGCCAGCGCCTGGTAGCCGTTGATATTGAAATAAGCCTCGATTCGTGACGGATCAAGCATACCGTTCTGGCCGAAGACCACGCGGTTCTGTTTCTTGTAGAAAGGCAGGTCATCTTCCCGGTACAGGGTTTTTTGCGTCTCCGGATGACGGTAGAGCAACCGGCTGATCACTTCGCCCTTGCCTACGGTTTTGGAAACGATTTCGGGAACGTCTTCGACTTTCACATGCTGATAAAAATACTTGTCCGGATTGATAACGACCATGGGCCCCTTTTCGCAGAATCCGAGGCATCCGGTGGCCAGCACATCCACGTCACCCATGTTTTGTTTTTTTAACTCGTCTTCAAGAGCCTCTTTAACCTTGAGGCTGCCGGTAGCGCGACAGCCGGTTCCGGCGCAAATTGCGACAAATTTTTTCTTTGGACCGTAATACAGGGTCAAATTATCCATAATCTGGCGGGCTTGAGTATCTGGATTTTCGTTCATTGCTGCGCCCCCTCTTCGTTGATCTTCTTGATGATTTTATCCACTTTGCTGATTGTCACCTGGCCGTGGTAGTCGGTATTGATGACCACAACGGGGCCCAGTGCACACGCGCCAACGCAGTTGACGGTTTCGAGTGAAAACTTTCCATCATGTGTCGTTTCACCCGGTTTGATGCCCAGTGTGGTTTCAAACCTGTCCTGAAGGGCGGAAGCGCCGCGGACATGGCAGGCCGTACCCTTGCAGATCTTGACAATATTTTTACCGCGTGGCTTCAAACTGAATGCGGTGTAAAACGTGGCCGCTTCATATACCCGACTGAAAGGCACATTCATCACGCTGGACGCTGTCTTCAAGGCTTCCTTCGGAAGATAATTGAAGGTCTCCTGAATATCCTGCAACACGGCAATCAACGCACTTTTTTCGCTTTTGTGCCTTTTGATGATTTGCTTTGTTTTTTGTTTAATTTCACTGACGTTTGTCATGCTTTTTTCACCTCGGTATTCTTTGGGGGTAAAGTCCCGTTATTCATTGCCTGTTTTGAGCAATTTGGCTTTTTCCACAAGTTTCTTAAACTCGAGAGTTACTCTTTGCTGGATTATTTCAATTTCCTCCGGGGGCAGGTGTCGGAAACGTCCCTGCGGCTTGAAATAATCTTTGATCGGTTTGAGTTTCTTCGGCATGTCCGGAGACAGGCGATAATGGCCGTTTTCTACTTCGAACAGCGGGAAGACACCCGTTTCGACGGCCAGACGGCCCATGGACACCGCTGTCTGTGACGGAGCGCGCCAACCGGTCGGACAGACGGAGAAACAGTGAATATAAGAAGGCCCTTTGATGCTTTTGGCCTTTTCCATTTTACGTATAAAATCGAGCGGATAGCTTGGACAAACAGTAGCTACATAGGGAATTTCGTGAGCAACCATGATTTCCGGCATGTTTTTCTTCCAGGTTTTCTGCCCCATGCTTACTTTTCCCGCAGGCGCCGTGGTAGTGGATGCGCCCATTGGCGTACCGCTGGAGCGCTGAATGCCCGTGTTCATGTAAGCTTCGTTGTCGAAGCAGACATAAATCATATCGTGTCCGCGTTCCATCGCGCCGGAAAGCGCCTGGAATCCGATGTCCATGGTGGCGCCGTCGCCGCCCATACCGACGACTTTGATATAGCGGTCGTCAATCTTGCCTTTTTTGCGCAGTGCTTTGAGGCCGGCTTCAATGCCGGATGCGACTGACGCCGCGTTTTCGAAAGCAACATGAACCCAGGGAACTTGCCACGCCGTGGTGGGAAACATACTGGAGACGATCTCCATGCAACCGGTTGCGGAAGCGATGACTGTGTTTTCGCCAAGCGCCTTGGCCATCAACCGCACGGCCAGTACCTCGGCACAGCCGGAGCAGGCGCGGTGGCCGGAGGACAGCAGTTCCTGCTTATTAATCAACCGCGGGGCAAATAAATCAAAATTTTCTACGATGTTCATTATTCTCTTACCCCCCAAAATTCGTAGGTGTCGACAGCGTGATTGTCTGTGTCCGCCAGAACTTGCTCGAACATGCCGACAAACTCGCCCACCGCCATATCGCGTCCACCCAGTCCGTAAATGTAGTTGTAAATCAAGGGACGCTTCTCTTCCGCATAAAGAGCGGACTTGATTTCTGAAAACACCGGTCCGCCGGGACCGCCAAAAGAGACGGCGCGGTCAGTCACGATCAGCTTCTTCGCGTTTTTCACCACGGCTTTAATTTCCGCAAAAGGGAAAGGACGCCATAATCTTAATTTTATCAGACCGGCCTTGATGCCTTTGGCGCGCAGTTGATCGATGGCCATTTGCGCGGTTTCACCCATCGAGCCCATCGTCAGCATCAGAATATCCGCATCTTCAGCCATGTAAGTTTCCACCGGCTTGTAGTTTCGACCGAACAGTTTCGCCCATTCATCCCAAACCTCCAGAATGACTTTTTTGGAGTCTTTCAGGGCTTCGTCCTTGGCTTTCATGATTTCGGCAAAATAGTCGGACATGGCAAAAGCGCCCATGGTAACCGGTTTTGCAGGATGAAGCGTTGCATGAGGTACAAATGGCGGCAGGAATTGATTTACTTCTTCCTGGGTGGGCATTTCAAAAGGTTCCACCATGTGTGTTAACTGAAAACCGTCAATATTAATATTGACCGGCAACATGACATCCTTGTGTTCGGCGATTTTGAAAGCAATGATGGACATATCAATCGCTTCCTGTCCGTTTTCCACAAAGATAGATATCCATCCCGAGTCACGCTGGGGCATAATATCGGAATGATCATTTAAAATATTCAAGGGGCCGGAAACCGCCCGGTTGGCGATTGCCATGGTAATCGGCAGACGCATCGCCGAAGCAATCGGCAGCAATTCGTGCATATACATCAATCCCTGAGAGCTGGTCGCCGTGTAAGAACGGGCGCCCGCGCCGGACGCGCCGATCACTGCGCTCATGGCCGAATGTTCTGATTCCACCGTTACAAATTCCGCATCAATCAGGCCGTCGGCGACCAGATCGGAAAGATGTTCCGCGATGTGCGACTGGGGAGTGATGGGATAGACGGCCGCCATGTCAATATCGCACAGTCCGACGGCTTCCGCGACGGCAACAGCCACTTCCATACCTACGCGTTTGCCCA
>CAYULE010000218.1:0-4564 GCA_964445385.1 uncultured Smithella sp. | reverse complement strand
AAATTAAGGAGATAATCTTATGGCAGAAATCGTCGGTTTTTCCAAAGAAGGCAATGTTGGTTTGATCGTTGTTAATAACCCTCCGGTAAACGCCCTATCGCAGGCCGTTCGCGCGGGCATCAAAGCGGGCATTGAAAAAGGTCTCGCCGAAGCGGATATCGCGGCCATGATCATCATCTGTGACGGTCGAACCTTCATCGCGGGCGCGGATATCCGCGAGTTCGGCAAACCGCCGATGGAGCCATTTTTGCCGGACGTCTGCCAGTTTATTGAGGATTCCCCAAAACCGGTGATCGCGGCGATTCACGGCACAGCACTGGGCGGCGGTTTGGAAATACCTCTTTCCTGCCATTTCCGCATTGCCGCAGCCACCGCGAAAGTCGGCCTTCCCGAAGTCAAACTGGGTCTTCTGCCGGGCGCGGGCGGAACGCAGCGCCTGCCCCGTGTGGCGGGTGTCCAGGCGGCCCTCGAGATGATCACTTCCGGAACGCCGGTGGCGGCAGCAAAAGCCAGGGCCATGGGCATTCTTGATGACGTCATCGATGGCGACCTGAAGGCGGCCGCGCTGGCCTTTGCTAAAAAAGTCATTGATGAGAAACTTTCCATCCGGAGAGTAAGCCGGCTTACGGCCAAAGTCGATTCCCCTTCTATTTTTGAAGATTTTGCCAAAGCCAACGCCCGCAAGTTCCGCGGTTTTCTGGCTCCTTTTAAATGCATCGAAGCCGTCAAGATCGCCACCGAGCTTCCTTTCGCCGAAGGCATGAAACGCGAACGCGCGATATTCCTCGAGTTACAGGCCTCCGACCAGTCCAGGGCCCAGCGTCATGTTTTTTTTGCCGAGCGGGAAGTGGTTCGCATTCCGGGGCTGCCCGATGATCAGCCCACCCGTGAGATTAAATCCGCAGCCGTTCTGGGTGCAGGCACCATGGGCGGCGGCATTGCCATGTGCTTTGTCAATGCCGGCATTCCCGTCGTGCTGCTGGACGTCAAGCAGGAATTTATTGACAAAGGCATGGCCGTCATCAAGAAAAATTATGCCAATACCGTCGCCAAGGGCAAGCTCAAGCAAGAGGTGATGGACAAGCGCCTGTCCCTGATTAAACCGACCCTTTCATATGATGATTTGAAAAATGTTGATCTGGTCATCGAGGCGGTCTTTGAAGACATGGGCATCAAGAAAGAAGTTTTTACCAAACTCGACGCCGTCTGCAAGCCCGGCGCGATCCTGGCGTCCAATACCTCCTACCTGAATGTCGACGACATCGCCGCTATTACAAAACGCCCGCAGGATGTCATGGGCATGCATTTCTTCAGTCCCGCCAACGTGATGAGACTTCTGGAAAACGTGCGCGGAAAAAAGACAACCCCCGATGTTTATGCCACCGCCATGAAACTGGGCAAGGCCATTGGTAAAATTCCGGTACTGGTGGGTGTTTGCGACGGATTTGTCGGCAACCGGATGCTGGCTAAACGGACCCGTGAATGCGGCTTTATGCTGGAAGAAGGCGCTCTGCCCTGGCAGATTGACAAAGTCATCTACAACTTCGGTTTCCCGATGGGGCCTTACGCGATGGGCGATATGGCCGGTCTCGATATCGGCTGGCGCAATCGCAAGGCCAAGTTCGATTCGCTCACGCCGCGCGAAAAGGCCAACACGATTCTGGACAAGATTTGCGAGATGGGACGTTACGGACAGAAGACCGGATCCGGCTTCTACAAATACGACGAAAAGCGCAAGGCCACTCCCGATCCATTCATTGAAGAATTGATTATCAATCATTCTAAAGAAGCGGGCATTACCAGAAGAAGCATCACCGATCAGGAAATCATTGAAAGAGCCATCTACTCCATGATCAATGAAGGCGCGAAGATTCTGGAAGAAGGCATTGCCGCGCGGCCGCTCGATATTGACGTGGTCTGGTTAAATGGTTACGGTTTCCCTGTTTATCTTGGCGGTCCGATGTTCTATGCCGACACGGTGGGCTTGAAAAAAGTATACGATGCAATCCTGAAATATAAGGATCTGGTCGGCGCCGAATACTGGACGCCTGCGCCCTTACTGGAAAAGCTGGCCAAAGAAGGGAAGGGTTTCTACTCCAAATAATTCAATGATCAACGATTGGCAGTGCAAGAGATAAGGAAGCTTTGCCTGTATGCATGCGATTCCTATCTTGACCAAGAGGACTGTTCACCCTCCTTTTTAAAGGAGGGCCGGGGAGGATTTGAAAGGAAAGAAGCCCCCATAACGAGCAACCTCGTGCCAGCTTTAGGTGTTTATTAAAGCGGGAAACAATAACAAGGAGACGACAATGGAATTCAAATACGATGTCAGAGATCTAAAGTTTATTTTGAAGGAGTGGCTGCCGACGGAAGAGGTGCTGAACTGCGAACGCTTCAAGGGCAATTTCACGCTGGATGATGTGGATATGCTGCTCAATGAAGGCTACAAGGTTTCGCGTGAAGTCGTCAACCCGATCAATGCGCCGGGCGACAAGATCGGCGTGAAATTTGAAAAAGGTGTGGTGACACCGGTGCCCGGCTTCAAGGAAGCTTATCAGTTTCTGCAGCAAAACGGCTGGGGCTCGTCGAGCGAATGCATCAAGGTGGAAACCGGCATGCCGCTGATGCTCTATAAGGCCAACGCGGAAATCAACACCGCCGCCTGCCCGGCTCTGACCTCCTGCGTCAAGCTGACCTCCGGCGCGGCTAATTTAATTTTACGCTTCGGCACACCCGAGGACCAGGACCGATTCATCCCTAAAATGCTGGGCGGCTACTGGCAGGGGACCATGTGTTTGACTGAACCGAATTTCGGCTCCGATACCGGTGATATCATAACCCGTTCTTATCCCACCGACGATCCGCGCATCTGGAAAATCAAGGGCACCAAGATGTTTATTACCGCCGGCGATCAGGGCACCTGTGAGAATACCATCCATCTGGTGCTGGCCCGTCCGGAAGGCGCTGCTGCCGGTTCCCCCGGCATCGGACTTTATGTTGTTCCCAAATACTGGGTGAATGAGGACGGCTCGATGGGCGACTTCAATGATGTCGTCACCGTGGGCGTGGAACATAAAATGGGGCTGCACGCCCAGGCCACCGCGCTGCTCAATTTCGGCGACGAAGAAAACTGCCGGGGCATCATGCTCGGACCGGCGCCCGACGCGAAGGGATTTTCCCAGGGACTGGCCATGATGTTCCATATGATGAACGAATCGCGCATCGGCACGGGCCACAACGCCAACACCCAGGGAGCGGCTGCGTATTATTTCGCTTCGCAATACGCCACCGAGCGTATTCAGGGAAGGCCGTTTGGTATCAAAGGGGCCGAACGTGTCCCCATCATCAAGCATGAAGATATCCGCCGGATGCTGTTGGATATGAAGGCCCATGTGGAAGGTATCCGTGCCATGATCTTCCGGGGATTCTACTATCTGGATATCGAGAACAACTCTTCTGATAAAGAAAAAGCGAAACAATTTGCATCTTTTGCCGAAATTCTGACACCGCTCGTAAAGTGTTACGGCTCGGAAGCAAGCTTAGGGGTTGTTTCGCAGGCGATTCAAGTGCTGGGCGGCGTCGGCTACACGCAGGAATACCCGGTGGAACAGTATCTGCGGGATTCCAAAATCCTCTCCATCTGGGAAGGTACGTCCTTTATTCATGCCAACGACCTGATCGGCCGCAAGATGCGCATGAAGGAGGGCGCTGCTTTTGCCTCCTGGATGAAAAGTATTAAAGATTTCATCGATGCCAATAAAAATGCCGCAGGCTTTGAAAAAGAAATGAATCACTTAGCCAAAGGTTACCAGGCGGCTGAAGAAGTCAAAACCATCTACAACTCCTGGTACGCCGATATGAACACCAAACGGCAGCTTATCCCGCTATATGCCATGAAGGCTTTGTTTGTTTTTGCCGAAGTTTATGTGGCGATGTGCCTTTTGGATCAGGCGTTAATCGCTGCGGCGAAAGCCGCCAATCTTAAACCGGGCGAAGGCGACTATACCTTCTATCAGGGCAAGATTGCCTCGGCGCGTTATTATGTGAACAACATTCTGCCGAATGTCTCGCTACTGGCTTCACTCATAAAAAGCGAGGAAGACTCCGTATTGACGTGTCCGGAAGAGGCGTTAATCGTCAGTTAGGTTGGCATCGAAAAATGCTCAGGGTATCACATTCAATCTGGTATCTTCTTCCCCCTTCGCGCCACCTTCAGGTGGTTTTAAAGGGGGAATGAGGGGGATTTTCAGCTTATGCACTAACTAAAAATCTCCCCTCCCCCCTCTTTATACCCTAACCACTTAATGACCGAAAGGTCACACGAGGTGGCGCGAGGGCACGAGTATAAGAGGGAAATAGCTGTTTGAATCTTTTTGGGAGGGGAACAATAAAACTAAGCTTATAAGAGCCATCCTCTCATGAACAGGTTATTTTGAGAATTACAATTCAGGAGAATAAAACATGAAAGATATTTACATTGTGGAAAGCGTCCGGACGGGCATTGCCAAAGCCGGGAAGAATTCATGGTTTGCCAATCTGCGCGCTGACGACATGTCCGCGCTGG
>CAYULE010000217.1:2377-4595 GCA_964445385.1 uncultured Smithella sp. | reverse complement strand
AACCAGCCGCTCTTTTTGATCTTCGAGATGACGATGCTGAGCCGTCATCAGTCGCCGCTGTAAATTGTAAAGATTATCCAACAATTCGGCTCTTTGGGGGACCACCAATTCCGCCGCCGTTGACGGTGTGGGCGCGCGCAGGTCCGCCACGAAATCACAAATTGTGAAATCGGTTTCGTGACCAACCGCCGAAACAATAGGAATGGATGAACGAAAAATTTCTCTGGCCAGAGATTCGTCATTGAAAGGAGCAAGATCCTCCAACGATCCACCTCCTCGTGCGATAATGATAACATCAACTTTACCGGAAGTCTGGAGATTGTGTAAGGCCGCAATGATTTCACGTGATGCTTCATTTCCCTGCACCCGGGCAGGCGCAATCAGAATATCTACGGAAGGATAACGACGTCGCGTGATGTTTAAAATATCCCGGATAACCGCACCCGTTGGCGACGTGACAACGCCGATGCAGCCGGGCAGAAAAGGCAGTGCCTTTTTGCGGGATTTGTCGAATAATCCTTCGGCGGCCAGTCTGGCCTTGAGCTGCTCAAACGCTCTTTGCAGCGCGCCCACACCCTGGGGTTCAACCGATTCTACAATCAGCTGGTATTCGCCACGGGGAGGATAAGCGGAGAGACGGGCCCGGCATAGAATTTTCATGCCGTCTTCCAGATCAAACTTTGCAGCTTGGTAGCCATATTGACGAAAATAAACCGCTCGGATCTGGCTTTTGTCGTCTTTGAGTGTGAAATAGGTATGGCCGGATTGGGGACGGCGTAAATTGGAAACTTCACCTTCCACCCAGAGGGAGCCGAAGGCTTCCTCCAGAAAGGTTTTAATATTATCGTTTAGTTGTGAAACGGTCAGAATATCTTTCATTCACCCAATCCTGACTGGTGAACTACCAGATATTAGCAGGTAAGACAAGATTCAATTCAGGTGATTAAGCAATCGTATTGATATTACCGCCCAGATGAGGATTTTCAGAATCGGTGTTTTTTTGCGGTGTGGAAATGGTTGTTTTTGTGGTCCCGCCGGAAACATAAATGCGTCCACACTCCGGGCAGGTGGCATAACTGATGCTGACGGTTGAGCTGGCAATTTGCCCGTTGCGCTCAGCGCTCTGCCGCTCATGGGAAACATGCTCATTTTCATGCGCCACAACAGCCAGCGCCGCCTGTTCCGGAGAAAGACGCGTTGGGGTTTGAAAAGATACTGTGGGATCACCTGACCGATCCACATACGTCCTGCTTTGTCAGGTCTGACAGGGCTTATTGAGATCGCCCCGGGCGGTTTTGTCGGCTGATCCCACCTTCCCTACCGCTCCATCCTGGCCCGCAGGAAAGTAGTTATTTCCGCTATTTCCAATAGGTGTTATCGACATGGCTCAAAAATTCCTTCACATCGTTTCATTACTGCAATACAGTATATCGGACATTATCCTCAAGACCTTAAATGCGAAATTCAGCCTGTTAGATCAAGAATTTCCGTTTGCCTGGCATCAATGCCTGTGTTATTAGTTTTTCAACAAGGAGGGTGCGGGTATGTCCGATAAGTATGATCTGGTTGTCATTGGCGGGGGTCCGGGAGGACTAGCGGCGGCGGAAACAGCCGCGGCAAAGAAAAAACGTGTCCTCATTATTGAAAAAAGTGGTTGGGGTGGCACTTGTACACATCGCGGCTGCATCCCGACCAAGGCGTTGCTCTCCTGCAGTAAATTTTATGCGGATTTAAAAAAACTCAAACGCGTCGGCGTGAACATTGCCGATGTAGCCGTTGATTTCATGGCTATGAAAAAACATCGGGAACAGATTGTCAAAATTGCCGCACTGGGTGCGCACAAATCGCTGACCGATGCTCAAGTGGAAGCGAAACAGGGCACAGGCAAAATACTATCGGCCCACGAAGTACTTTACACGGATTCGTCCGGAAATGATCTTCCGGTGGCAGCAGACAACATTGTTATCGCCTGGGGTTCACAGCCTCAAGTCCTGACGGGAATCCAGACCTCTGAGCGAATTCTGACATCAGACGACATTCTAAACATCAACACCTTGCCGGCAAGCATGATCATTGTCGGCGGCAGCTTCATCGGCGTTGAATATGCGACGGTCTTTGCCGAACTCGGCGTGAAGATCATTCTGGTCGAACTGCTCAGTAGCATTTTACCTCAGGAAGATGAAGAAGCAGCGGGTTTTCTGAACCAGGAACTATCCCG
>CAYULE010000217.1:0-2277 GCA_964445385.1 uncultured Smithella sp. | reverse complement strand
GCCCGGAGCATTTATGCCGTGGGCGATGTTACCGGAGGGATGATGCTGGCGCACCGCGCATCCCTGCAGGCTAAAGTTGCCGTCGAAAATATGTTTGGCGGCAGCGATTATGACTACAATGAACACTTTATTCCATCTATTGTTTACAGCCATCCGCAGATTGCCCGCGTCGGCTGGACGCAAAAACGCGCCGAAGACGAGGGTTTAAACATAGAAATTGTCAAATCCCAATACAGCGCCAACATCATTGCCCGGGCCGAATTGATGGGACAGGGTTTCGTCAAGGCTCTCTTCCATCAGGACAAGATTATTGGCGCCGTCGTCGTCGGCGACCACGCCGCCGAACTTCTTTCGCCGCTTGCCCTGGCTATATCCAATCAATTGAGCAGAAAGCAACTGCGTGCCTGGGTGATCCCGCACCCGACACTCAGCGAGGTTATAACACAGCTGTTCAACTGAAATCAAAGAAGGAGAAAAGCATGAAGATCATAAATTACGTGTCGATTACACCAACTCCTATCAACAATGATCAGGCCAGAGGAGTAGCCGGTCGCGTTGTCATTGGAAAAAATGAGGGGGCCAATAATTTTTGTATGCGGATTTTTGAGATTGCGCCGGAAGGTTATACTCCCCTGCATACCCATGCCTGGGAGCACGAAATCTTCTTTCATGCGGGCGTTGGCGAAGCTTACGGCAATGGAAACTGGAACAAGGTCTTGCCCGGGACTGTCCTATTTGTCCCGCCTGATGAAGAACACCAGATTCGCAATACCGGAAAAGAACCACTTGTTTTCGCCTGTCTGATTCCTTCAGGCGCCCCGGAGTTATAACCCATCCCTTCAATCCGTGAAAGTGATGACATGGAGGGTGGAAGCTTTTCAAGAGTTGTTGCAAAGACGCCCCGAAACATTTCAATTTCGGGGCGTCTTTTTTATCATCATCCGTCAGACGAGTACTGTCCCGACGGGCCTAAAAAATTATTTCTTATAGCTGTACCAGCCTTCGCCGGTCTTCTGGCCGAACTTGCCTTCAGTTACTTTCCTTACGATACTGGGGGACGGGAGATCTGCCGGATTGCCAGACTCCAAGAAGTGTCCCATGCAGACATCATAGGTCAGGTCGATACCCGTCAAGTCATTAAGACGGAAGGGACCCATGGGGTGACCGGCGCCGTATACACAAGCTTTATCGATATCTTCGTAAGTGGCCACGCCCATTTCCAGCATCCAGAGGGCTTCTTTCTGAAGAACACTGAAAATACGGTTCAGAACAAATCCATCCACCTCTTTCTTGATAAGAATAGGTACTTTATCAATCTTCAGGCAGAAGTCCATCATGCACTTTGCCGTTTCATCCGATACATGGGGTCCCTGGACCACTTCTACCAGCTTCATGACGAGGGCCGGGTTGAAAAAGTGGAGGTTGCAAACCTGAGCGGGACGGTTGGTAGCGCTGGCAATTCTGGAGCTCACGATAAAGGAGCTGTTGGTTGCCAGAATGGCGCCGGCCGGAGCAAATTTGTCCAGATCGGCAAAAATCTTGCGCTTCAGATCGATTCGTTCCAGGACGGCCTCAATCACCACATCGACATCCTTCACGGCTTCTTTCAGATCGCCCGTAAACGAAATCAGGCTTCTGGCCTTTTTCGCTGCGTCTTCCGTCATTTTTCCCTTCTGCACACGACCGGCCAGGTAGCTGTCGACAAACTTTTCAGCTTTTTCGAGAACAGCCGGGATAACATCCGTGCTGACCGTTTTAAAACCGGAAAGAGCGCACTGCAGCGCAATCTGATGCCCCATATTACCGGCGCCAACGACACATACATTCTTTACATCTTCAATCTTCATGTTTCATCCTCACTTTCGTTTATAGTTTTATTCCATAAGCCTCTCATCCGGCTCTTTCGTCGAACTCGCACAATACAACGATCACTCGTTGTATGAATTATTTTGCCCTTGTAATTTTGTCAAGCAATATTTTCAATTAACATTGACAGACAGGGTAATTCTGTTATAAAAAAGTAGCAAGCTTTTTTTGAAAGGGTAGTAAAAAAATAATGAGAGAAAAAACCATACCTGAACAAACCAAACCAAGAAAAAATAATGATCTGTTTCAAAAAAGACAAATGCAGATTCTTAAAAAAGCAACAAAGCTTTTTATGAAAAAAGGCTATGTTCAGACGTCCATGAGAGAAATTTCCAAGGCAACGGGCATCGACATCCGGAATTTATATTATTTTATTAAAAGCAAGGAAGATATTCTTTTCCTTGTTTTTGA
>CAYULE010000216.1:0-4598 GCA_964445385.1 uncultured Smithella sp. | reverse complement strand
CCGGGCGGAAAAAATGGTTTTCCGCCCTCAAAAGGAGATGTGGTTTGTCCAAAGGCGCATTCGAGCCCGCAAATAAAATCAGGATCGGGCTGAAGTATTGCGGGGGATGCAAGCCTCAGTATGACCGGGTGCAGGCGGTGGCCTTAATCAGGGAACGTTTGCAGGAAAAAATCGAACTGGTCTCGCATGAAGACCCGGACGCAAAAGGAACCCTGGTCGTCGCCGGTTGTGAAACCGCCTGTGTGGACATGGCCCCGTTTGCGGGACGTCCTCTGTGGGTGATAACCAGCCTGCGGGAGGTTGAACAATGTATTGAAAAAATGAAAGAAGCGGATCCGAACGGCTGACCGGCTGAATCAGAAGTTTTCCGCCGGCTGCCCTGGCGACAAACCATGTCAGGCAAGATTCCCTGTTCGAAGATTTTGGAAAGGACATTAAAGTGCTGCAAACCCAATTACAACACATAACCTCTCAAGAAGAAGCGAAGGACCTTATCGATAATAATCCCTTCGTGATGATTTGCTGCGGCCGCATGGGACCGATGTGCATACCGGTTTATAACATCATGTATCAGTTGAAGGCGCAATATCCCCATGTGATGTTTCTGGATGCAGATTTTGATAAACGGGAAGCCCGTTTTATCCGTGTTTTACCGGAGTGCAGATCGTTTAAATCTCTGCCGTTTGTCGTTTACTACAAAAACGGGCAAGTGGCCAAAGCGACAACCGGCATTCAGACAAAGGAACAGGTAGTCGCAATACTCGACGAGGTCTTTGCGCCAGAGGGTCAAACGCAGCCAACCTTCAACGCCGGTGAAATTGAAACAGGCTATCACCCATCGGGGTTCAGAATTGATAAAACGGGAGCGCCCCTGGATCGCCATACCCAGTGGGATATTGATGCAAATGGCCGCTGGCACAGCGCCAAACCGGTTTGCTTTCATTCGCTGCCCGATCAAGGTTGGATGAAAGACGAAACCGGCAAGCGTTGAGAAAATAAACGGCTGGTCATGAAGTCCTTCGCCGAACAGGCCCGGATGACGGGTAGGAGGTTCAAGGATGTTCAGAAGGATCTTCGGCAATGGGGTGTTTCGGGGAACAGGTATGAAAATTCTTCTCGCCTATTATTCCCGCACCGGGTTTACCCAGCGGGTGATGGAGGACGTGAAAAACAGCCTGGACGAGCGCGGGCATACGGTGGAGGTTGAACGTTTGGAGGTGCTGCAAACTTCCTCATGCGTCGGTGAAATTTGTAAAGACCTGCATCACTATCCGCTCATTTTTTTTAGTTCATTTAAAGCATCCTGGCGGGAAAGGTATATCTCGACATACACCCAGATCGAAGAGGATATTGCGCCCCTGCGGTATCCCGATGTTTCGGCGTTTGATCGCATTTGCATCGGCGGGCCCAAATGGGCGCAGATTTCGTATCCCGTGGCGCGATACCTGCGCACGGTTTCGGGGCTGGCGGGAAAGAAAATCGGGTCGGTGGCCACGTTCGGCGGTCCGCCGCTGCCGTTTTTCGAACTGGCCATGATCGAAAAAGCCATGACCCGGCTGGCAAGTGAAAGAGGCGCTTCCATCATCGCTCACCTCGGCCTGTCCAGCGCTTATCATGAATTGGGCGTCATGCCGCTTTTCAAATGTGTCAGCCGTATCGTTTTACATCAGCCTATCGAGGCTTTCATGATCGGATCAGATTACGCAAACCATTTAACGCGGCAATTCTGTGACAGGATTGCCGGAACACAGGAGGAAAATCCATGTTTCTAAAGTTATGGATGGATCGAAATCGAGCCGAAAAAGAGCGCAACGCCCGGAGTTATCCGCGCATTGAAAACCCCGGATCCGTCGCTTCCCTGACGGTTTTGCCGCTGGTCGATTTTAAAAGTTCGTTTTCGGAGGCGAAGACGGAACCCGGCGTCTCGTATCTTGTGACAGCGGGAAATTTTAAAGTGCTGATGGATGTCGGCTACAACGCCAAAGGGAAGCATCCCTCCCCGCTGATCTCCAATATGAAGCTGTTCGGCGTTAACCTGGCCGACATCAATGCCCTGTTTATCTCGCACCATCACCTGGATCACTTAGGCGGCAGCAAAGATCAGAGAAATCATACCTTCAGCCTTTCTAACGGACCCGTCGATTTTCCGCCGGTTCCGGTCTATTCTCCGCTGCCGATTACCCCCTCGCCGATGAACGCCAATCCGGGCTCCGAAATGCGCGTTTCGCTGGATCCGGTGGAGCTTGCCCCCGGGGTGTATGGCATCGGCAGCATTCCCCGCGCTCTGTACCTGATGGGCTATACCGAAGAGCAGGCGCTTGCCGTCCACGTGGCCGGGAAAGGCCTGGTGTTGATTATCGGGTGCGGACACCAGACCGCGGAGCGCGTCATTGAACGGGCCAAACAACTTTTTGCTTTGCCGATCTACGGTATTATCGGAGGCCTTCATTTTCCCGTCCACGGCGGACGCATCATGATTGGCCCCATCAACGCCCAGGCCCTCGTCGGATCAGACCGGATGCCGTGGAACGGCATTAATGAAAACGATGTAACGCAGGCCATACGCGCCATTGCGGAGGCGGGGGCAAAACTCGTCTCCCTGTCCGCCCACGACAGCTCCGATTGGGCGATCGACCAGTTTAAAAAAGCCTTCGGACCGGCGTATGTGGATTTGTTGGTGGGAACACCCATCGAAATATAAACATTTATTTGTCTGCGCGATTGTCAGAAAAAAGGAAATCGCCGAAGCAAAGGACGTCATTGTGGAAAATATTTGCGCTATCATCCATGAAAAAAATAAAAAAGATGCTGAAGAACGAAGAGGGTTAATATTGAAATAGGCAGGCAGGAGCAGTTGCTTTTCCGAAAGAGAAAAAAGATGCTCGTAAAAATATTGTGCGCTGAATCTTTGGGGGTCCGCGGGCTTTGCTGCGTAGTGGAATTAAAAAATCGGAAAATCTGCATCGACCCCGGCATTGCTTTAGGCTGGTCCCGCCAGGGATTTTTACCACACCCCTTCCAGATTGTCATCGGTGCCGGCATTCGGGAAAGTATTATTAATGAATTAAAAGACGCCACGGATGTCATCATCAGCCATTTTGACGGGGACCACTGCCCGTTACTGCACCCCAATTCTTATCAGCTGGGCATCGAGGAGGTCAAAGAGAGCTTGTCCCACTGCCGCCTCTGGGCTAAAGGTCCCGACCATAGTCCCTCAACCCAGAAAAAAAGAAGAGAGGAATTAGCCGAAAGCCTCAACCGGGAGTTGCTCAATGCCGAAAGCGGAAAAGAAGGCACGCTTGCGTTCTCCGTTTGCGTTCCCCACGGGCAACAAGAAGAACGACGGGTCATGATGAGCCGGATCGAAGAAGACGGAGAAACCTTTGTTCACACGTCGGATATTCAACTCCTCGACGACAATGCCATCGAGATCATTTTAAATTGGAAACCCGACATCGTCTTTGTTTCAGGGCCTCCTTTATATCATTATGCTTCGCCGTCGCATGACGCGCAAAGAAAACACGCCTGGGAAAACGCACTGCGGCTATCCGAACAGATCGGCACTTTGATTATTGATCACCACCTCCTCCGCTCTGAAGAAGGAGTCGCCTGGCTGGAAAAGTTAAAGCAGACCACCCGCTATAAAATATATTCTGCTGCGGATTTTATGGAGAGAGCCCCTCTTTATCTGGAAGCCTGGCGAAAAGAGCTTTACGAATAGCTGCCCGTTCCTGAAGATTGGCATGAAAAATATCAGCATGGCCAGATGGACGCAAGCGATTATCAAATCCGTGGGTGGGAGGTTTTAATCCGCCGGGAGAAGATTAAACCGTGCATATGGTATGATGTTTGTCCCATGGAAACCTACACGAAACAGGGGAAGCTGGAAAGATACTGGATAGAGAATTATTGTCTGGTGGATCATCACCGGCATTGCCTTCGTTATCGGATGGAACAGCAGGGCCAGTATCATCCGGATAATATGCTGCCCAATGGAGAAACAAGAAAAGACTTACCCTAAAGCGGAAAATGATGAGTGATCAAGTCTCACCATTGCAACCCTATCAGTGAACACAGTCGCATTAGCGCTACCATAAAAGCCACTTCGTTAGCCGTAATATCCAGATATAATATTTCATCTATCTGTATTCATTCATATATTTTAATTATCCGACAATACTCCACCTCTGGCACACTAAATGCTTATATACAAGATATGAGAAACGCAGACTCTAAAAAAATTGCTCTGGCCGTGTGGGGCGACATTCTTTCTCCCGTCTTCGATTCAGCGGGTGCGGTACTGATTGCAGATCTCGAAAGCGGAAAATTAATGGCCACCCGCACGGAAGATCCGGGGCCCCAACTGCCCTATGCGCGCGCGAGAAGAATGTCCGATTGGGGTGTGCAGGTTTTGATCTGCGGGGCGATTTCCAGAGAGTTTGCCCGGATGCTGGATAGTTTCGGCATTGAAGTGATCGGGTTTGTTTCCGGCAGTGCGCGTCAGGTGCTCGACGCGTATCTGGAAGGAACTCTGATTCAAAGTGCTTACGCCATGCCGGGCTGTGGCCGAGGTCCAGGCAGGAGCAGATGCACAGGTC
>CAYULE010000215.1:3537-4599 GCA_964445385.1 uncultured Smithella sp. | reverse complement strand
GGATAACCTAACCACCTAAAGGTGGCTCGAGGTCACACGAGGTGGCTCGAGGTTACGCGTCGAGGGGAGGGGTTCTTAGAAGACTTGAATAAATTTAAGGACCCGCTTTGCTCATCTGAAAACAAGTGATTCTGATCAACGCCTGCAAATCCTTGCATGATTTGCAGGCGTTGATATCTTCCTCTCTCTGCCATTGCAGAAAAATGGGGGCTAATCTCATTCCGAAACGCTTAGTGGTAAAGAAACTTAGAATTCCAGGGGTGCCCCCTTGGGCCCGTCCGTTAAAGATTTACCCCGATTCGTTTCCTCTCCCCATTTTCTATGACCATTTATCCCTGTCTGCCCCTCCTTTAAATTTCTTGACAAACTGTATCCTATAAAATACACTAAAACCATGATAGAAATCCTGCAGACGGAAAATTATTGGAAGTGGTTTGATAAACTCAAAGACCGAAATGCTCGTGCCAGAATCGACATTCGTCTTCGAAGGTTGTCTCTGGTAAATTACGGAGATGTGAAGTCTGTAGGCGAGGGGGTATCGGAATTAAGGATAGATTACGGCCCGGGATACCGCGTTTACTTTACAAAAAAAGGAATCCAACTGATCATCCTTCTTGCAGGCGGAGATAAAACGACGCAAGCCGGTGATATTGAGAAAGCAAAAAGACTTGTTCATGAAATAGAGGTATGAAAAATGAAAAAAGAAAAACTCAGCGCCTGGGATGCTGCTGATCATTTCAAAACGGAAGCCGATATGGAAGCTTATCTGGAGGCAGCTCTGGAAGAAAATGATCCAGCGTTGATAGCCGCCGCACTGGGCGATGTTGCCAGAGCCAAAGGCATGACCGAGGTCGCCAAAAAGGCGGGGCTGGGTCGTGAAAGTTTGTATAAATCCTTATCTGCGCAAGGCAACCCGGAATTGTCAACAGTGCTGAAAGTGATCCATGCGCTGGGATTAAAATTGCAGGTTCGATCCGGGAAGACACGAAAAGCAGCGTAGAGACGGCAATTAAGTGGAACGAAACTGGATTGATGTTTTGAAGTACGTCCCCTATATCGCTC
>CAYULE010000215.1:0-3437 GCA_964445385.1 uncultured Smithella sp. | reverse complement strand
CCCTATATCGCTCAGCCTCCAAGTGGCGGGGAAGTTTCTTAAGAAGACTTGAATAAATTTAAGGGCCGGCTTTGCTCGTCTGAAAACAAGTAATTCTAATCAACGCCTGCAAACCTATGGATGGTTTGCAGGCGTTGACATTCGAACTAACGGGGATAAAGAAGACAGGGATAAATCGCAACCATCCCCGGTATCATTCAATAATTTCATTGACTTTGCGTTTTAGCCCCTGTATTTATCTGCAAGAGGGATAGAGTTATGAACGGCAATAAAGTAGAGACAAAAGAGGATATTCTTAAAGTCGTTTTGCGGGAAAGTAAGCGCCTTGCCGAACTTGGCGTTGTCAGCATAGGTTTGTTCGGATCGTTCGTGCGCGGCGATCAGAATCCCGAAAGCGATATTGATCTTCTCGTTAAGTTCATCCCCTCCAAACATACCTTTGACAATTTCATGGACTTGTCTTTTCTTCTCGAATATCTTCTGGGCCACAAAGTTGAAATCATTACCCCGGAAGCATTAAGCCCCTACATCGACCCCCATATCCTCAAAGAGGTTGAACGTGTCGCTATCGCCGCGTGAATACATCCGGCATATGCCCGATGAGATTGACTTCATCCTGTCCAAGGTTTCCGGAAGAGACTACGAATCGTTTTTAGCGGACCCGACATTGCAGAGAGCATTTGTTCGCAGCCTGGAAGTGATTGGAGAGGCTTCCAAGAAACTTCCGCATCATATCAGAACCTTGCAGTCGGATGTTGAATGGCGAAAAATGACTGGCATGCGCGACAGGCTCATTCACGATTATTTCGGCGTTGACTACACAATTGTATGGGATGTTGCCGTCAACAAGCTACCCGATCTTCGAAAAAAAGTTGGGCTGAATACTGAAATCAAGAGAATAAGTTAATAAGGAAACAGCGTCCCTGTGTTTCCGAAGTGTTGACGGGATATTTATCAAGTTTAGGAGACTCCATGAGTGACTCGTCCGGAACATATCAAGAACTGCTCGAAGAAAATGCCGCCTTAAAACAGAAAATCCAGTATCTGGAAACATCGGAAGCCCTTTACAAGCGGACAGAAAAAGAACTAAGCTTCTCCCGGCAACAACTGCGGCTGCTCATCGATGCCGGTCTGGATTTTTTCTTTCTAAAAGACATCAATCTGCGTTACCAATTGGTCAATTCCGCCAATGCCCGGTTCTTTGGGCGCGATGAAGCTGACATTCTGGGCAGGACCGATGCTGAACTCATGCCCGAAGAGTCCGCCGTTGCTTGCCGGGAGAGTGATCACCTGGCCATTCGCGAGAAAAGGATTGTGGTTACGATTGAGCGGGTTGGAGACAAAGTATATGAGACCCATAAATTTCCCGTGCTTGTTGCCGGTGAAATTATCGGAGTCGCCGGAATTATCCGCGACATCACCGACCGCAAGCGGACCGAGGAGGCGTTGCAGAAAAGCGAAGAACTCCAGAATACCATTTTGAGCAATGTCGGCGCCCATATTTATCTCAAAGACACACAGTATCGTTATACCTATGTGAACAGTAAGGTATGCAATCTGTTCGGCTCCAGAGCGGATGAAATTGTCGGCAAAGATGATACCAGTTTCTTTTCCGCCGCCTCCGTTGAAGAAATCCTGAGAAGTGACCGACGTGTCATCGAGCACGGAGAAACAATAACACGCGAGGAGATAGATCTTACGGCAGCGGATAAGCTTCCACGCACGTATTGGGTTGTTAAGCTGCCGCTCAAAGACAGCCATGGAAACATCTACGGTCTGTGCGGCATATCTACCGACATCACCGACCGCAAGCGGGCTGAGGAGTC
The DNA here is from genome assembly GCA_964445385.1 of uncultured Smithella sp. GTDB lineage: Bacteria > Desulfobacterota > Syntrophia > Syntrophales > Smithellaceae > UBA8904. The sequence goes on along the minus strand of CAYULE010000215.1, from coordinate 1,611 downwards.
AATGAAACTGAATGCCGAGAGAACTGAGACATTGCTGCAGCTCAATCAAATGACCGCCGCCTCACTTCAGGAAATAACGGATTTTGTCCTGGAAAAAGCTGTTCAACTGACGAGAAGCGCTATCGGTTACCTGGCATTTTTGAATGAGGACGAGAGTGTATTAACGATGCATTCGTGGTCCCGAAATGCCATGGCTGAATGTGCGATAAACCACAAGCCGATCCATTATCCGTTGAAAAACGCGGGGCTGTGGGGAGAGGCTATACGGCAACGCAAACCGATTATTACAAACGATTATAGTCTGCCCAATCCCTGGAAAAAGGGTTGTCCTGATGGCCACGTTCAGATTCTTCGGCATATGAATGTTCCTGTTTGTGTAGAATCCCGCATTGCGCTGGTTGCCGGAGTAGGAAACAAAGCGGATGACTATAATGTGACGGATGTCCAGCAGTTGACTCTGTTAATGGAGGGAATGTGGCATCTCATCGAGCGTAAGCGGGTCGAGGAGGCATTGCGGGAGAGTGAAGAGCGCTTCCGGGCCCTTTTTGAAAGTTCACGGGACGCTATCCTGATGATGGACCCTGAAGGCAGAGTGTCCTATTGGAATCCTGCAGCCGAAAAAATGTTCGGTTACACAAGCATTGAATCTGTCGGCCGGAACCTGCATGAGCTCATTGCGCCGAAAAGGTATCACGAAGAGCACCGGATTGCCTATAAGGAATTTCTGAGCACCGGACGGGGGGCGGCTATGGGAAAGACACTCGAATTGCAGGCCATCCGAAAAGACGGCAGAGAGATCACCGTGTCTCTGTCGCTTTCTGCCGAGCAAATTAAAGATGGCTGGAATGCCGTGGGGATCTTGCGTGATATTACCGCACAAAAAGAAGCCGAGGAGGCGCTGAAACAATCGGAAAGCCGCCTTTCCAGCATTATTGAGTTTCTCCCCGACGCAACCTTTGCGATAGACCTTGAAGGGAAAATTATTTCATGGAACAGGGCTATCGAAGAGATGACCGGTTTTCCCGCTGAAGTGATGCTGGGCAAGGGAAACTATGAATATGCCATGCCCTTCTACGGAGAAAGGCGCCCCATCCTCGTGAACTTCCTGTTTTTGTGGGACGATGATATTGCTCGCAAATATTCATATATCAAAAAGGATGGTGACACACTCTACACTGAAGCGGACGTGCCCTTTGTGCGCGGGCCGGGCAGGACGATATGGGCCAAGGCAAGCCCCTTGCGCAATGAAAGGGGAGAGATTACCGGGGCCATCGAATCCGTCCGCGACATCACCGACCGTAAACTCCTCGAATCCCGGCTTCTCCAGGCTCAGAAAATGGAAGCGGTTGGCACCCTTGCCGGTGGGGTCGCCCATGACTTTAACAACATCCTCATGGGGATTCAAGGGTACGTTTCTCTCATGACACAAGAGCTCGATATGCACCATCCCCACTATGAACGTTTAAAGCGCATTGAAGAACAGGTCGAAAGCGCGTCGGATCTCACCAGGCAGCTTTTGGGCTTTGCCCGTGGCGGCAGGTATGAGATACAGTCTACAGACATGAACGAGATCATCAGGAAGAGTTCCGCCATGTTCGGCAGAACGAAGAA
>CAYULE010000214.1:1739-4618 GCA_964445385.1 uncultured Smithella sp. | reverse complement strand
CAAGCAAGTCGGCATAACGGGCATCCCGATCGCGGCGCAGTTTAAAAAATGCTTCCGTCTCCGGATTTGCCGCCAGTTGCAACACGCTTTCCCCTCTGGCAAGAGAGATCTCTTCAAACTGCTCCCAGCCCAGAGAAATTCCCACACCCGCCAGTATCTCCTGATTGGCCCTGAAAAAAAATCCTTCTGTATCGACCAAAACGCCGTCATTATCCCAGAAAATTGCCTTGATCATCCCGGTTAGCTCTCCATCTTTTGTTCAGCACTCTACTCCCGCAAGATCATGTGGTCAACCTGAGCCAGCCGCATAAAAGGTTCATCCGATTCTTACTTATTCGGGAAAATTTGTTATTTCCTGGACCGGCAATCATCAACCAGGACTGAAATTCTGGACTGCAATTGCCAACAAACACCATTCACGATCGACAAACTTTAATGCATGAACGCACATTTTTTGATCAGGATTCCCTTAACATACAAAGCCAAAATTATCATAGCTCGACGAGGAATAAATAATATTTTATCAAAAAAATCAGTCTGTTGTATAAGAGAATGGCTTCTTTTTTTTAAAATACATTTTTTTACTTAATTTCTTAATCCTAACAACCGATATAAAAAAAATATTGACAAATCAATTTTATTTTAAAAGGAGAAGATGGGATGAATACTGCAAAAGTGAATAAAATCATCACGTTAATTAAAGATGAACTGGGCAATGGCGTAATATCAGCTGATCTTTACAGCGCAAATGATGGGCAGAGCATAGGAGGCATCAATTCCAATCTCAAAATTGCAGCGCTTCTGGCAAGGGTTTCGGCGCAACTCTCGGCAGCCATCAAGGCGGCGGGATTTAAAGGTTTAGGACCATACTATCTTATTACTATTGAGGAATCAAAGGTAGCCCTGGTTATTCCAATGGGAGCATACGAGTGCAGTATGATGATCGATACCAACAGTGCCAAGATGGGTTTGGTTCTGAACATCGTTCTTCCAGGCATTCTCGAGATTGTCCGGGAATAACCCAGGAAGACTACCGTTACATAAGAGAATTTCCCGCAGTTTTTTCTCATGCTTCGGGATCATCACACACTGCGGTTTGACCATTATTAATGTTTCATTGAATATTAATCAAGGAGAAGGAAAAATGAATAACGCGACAGTTCAAAAAATCATGACATTGCTGCAAGAAGAAATTGGCGATGGTATAATATCAGCCTCTGTTTACACGGCAAGTGACGGGCAGAGCATGGGGGGCATCAATTCCAACCTCAAGGGAGCCGCACTTTTGTCAAGGGTTACGGTACAGCTTTCGACGGCTGTGAAGGCGGCGGGATTTAAAGGTCTGGGACCATACTATCTTTTAACTATCGGGGATACTACGGCAGCCCTGGTGATTCCTTTAGGAATATATGAGTGCAGCATGATGTTCGACACCAGCAAGACTAAAATGGGGCTGGTTGTGAATCTGGTTGTTCCAGGCATTATCGAAATAGCCAAGCAATAACTTATGCGAACTAAATTTCCGTGAGGGAGAATTTCCTACAGGGCGGAAAAGAGGGATCCTTGGCAAAAGGAAATATCGGGCGCAAGATCAAGATTTCCCAAATGGTAAAAATATAATTACGGCGTGGCTGCCTTCTTCCCCAGCTCAAACGCCCCTTGTGCAGCTGTCTGGTTATTGACCAATTTCCCCCTTCCCGGGAGGCTGTGTCAGAACAGCCAAAAGTGGTCATTCCCGCGAAGGCGGGAATCCAGAACCATTTAATATTCCTGGATTCCGTATCGCGCTTCGCTTGTACGGAATGACGAAATTGTGATTGCGACACAGTCTACGGTGGCAGAGGCCATGAGAGCGACAGGCCAGCGCATTTTTTTGGTCATGTCCGTCGGCCTTTGTACAGGCTATGATAAATAATTCTCACAGCATGATGGTTTCCTGCGACCTTATAACGTGTTATCAACGCTTCAACCCATATCTTGTGGCTAAAATCTTAATCCCGCTGCTGCGGGGCGAGCGTTAATTCTCCGTAACTTGCAGCCATATAATAACATTCATATCATCTCTCGACAGCTTGCGGCGAGGGGGTTGATGGTAATCCTTCAATTGCCATACTGATCATTTCATGCTAGTTTACAATAAATAATATTTGAGAAATAAGTGAAAGTTTTTATTAATTTTCAGCTTCATAACAATAAAGCGTGAGGGTGATCGAAATGATAAAGAATCAGGCTTTAAAAGTGGGCTTTATTTTTTTTGTATTATTAATTTTTGGGGGATGCGCCATTGTTCCGCGACCGGAAGAAATGAAGTCCCAGATTGCTAACTATCAGCTGCCCAGACTTCCGGATAAGGGGAAGGCGATTGTTTATGTTGTGAATCCATCATCATTCGCCAAGAAAGCATCCAAGCAAGGATACATGTTTAAAGTGTTTCTTGACAATAATGACCCGCAATCGGAAGTCGGTTCCACGATGGGGCAACAGTATACGTACTTTAATATAACACCTGGCGAACATAAGATACTGTCAAATGCAGGCAATTGGGCGGAAATAAAGGTGTCGGCAAAAGCAGGTGATATTATTTTTATACAGCAAGAACCCTATATGGGATTTACATCCCTAAACATCAAGCTGTTAAATCTTCAGGATTACGAAGGTAAATATTATGTAAAGACTTTAGCAAGAGGAACCATCCTCAATGAAAAACAGACCAATGTACCCGCAGTACCGACACAAACAGGACAGGAACAAATGGCTAATGCCAACACTTTTACAGGCACGATTGAACTGTTTAAGAGAGTGGTGAGAAGGTCAGAAGCAGGTCCTTATTGTAGAATAAAAGTTGTTTCCAATAACGGAGAGATATCTACTTTTTTCGT
>CAYULE010000214.1:0-1639 GCA_964445385.1 uncultured Smithella sp. | reverse complement strand
TTAAGATAATCTTCCTGTATTCCCCTTACGGATCACCTGTTGAATGTTCAATAAACAGGCACAGCGGAAGAATGATGCTTACCTGCCCCGTAAAATCTACTCCTGTGGCTGCGATGCTGCGATCTATGCACTTTTCGGGACCACCCAAGTCATCTCATCACTCGGTGTCACCGCCCAGGAACTCCGGGCGGTGATAAGACGGGTCGGGGTATGTGTAAAAGCCCCGGCCTGATTTGACGCCCAGTTTTTTGTCGTTTCAGCCGATCACACGACCCATTCGCCACGGCGGCGCTTTCGGGCAACCTCCAGCAGGTATTCGTCGGCGAATTTCGCGGTATCGGGATTAAAGCAGCTCCTGGCGCCGGAGGCGTCCCCCTCATCTCCCAGGACCAGCCGCTCGTTTTTCGCCACGCCCGCCAGGATCGTTTGCGCGGACTGCGCAGGCGTTTGCGCGCTCGGAGGGGCTTCCACCCCGCCCGATTTCCAGATCGCGGTGGCCGTTGTGCCCGGCGTGGCCGAGGTGAAATGGATGTTCTCGTCCCAGAACTCATAGCGCAGGGCCAGGGTCATCCCGTTCAGGGCGGCCTTGGTGGCGGAGTACATTGTCTGGTAGGCCATCGGGGAGAACGCGATGCCCGAAATAATGTCAACGATATGTCCGCCGCCCTGTGCCTGCATGACGGGCAGGACGGCGCGAATGCCGTACAATGCCCCGTAGAAGTTCAGGGCGAACGCTTTCTCCCAGTCTTTGTTCGCGAGCTCGGCAAAATTTCCGCCGAATCCGGCGCCCGCGTTGTTGAACAGGAAGTCAACGCGCCCGCCGCCGAATTGGGCCGCTTGTTGAATCATCTTTTTAACGTCGTCTTCTTTCGTGACATCGCAGCGGATTCCGAGCGCCTTTCCGGGATAGGCCGCATTCAGCCGGGTGGTCTCCCGGGACAGATTCTCGTCGTTGAAGTCCGCAAGGACGACCCGTTTCGCCCCGTAGGAAAGCATGGTTTCCGTCAGGGCCAGCCCGATGCCCGAAGCACCGCCCGTCACGACGGCAACCTTGTCCTGGTAGTACTCGTTCGTTTCATTCATCGTTATTTTTCTCCTTAGCTTATAATATTTGACTTCCCGCACTGTCGTGTCACGGGCTTCTTGAAAAAATAAGATTAGACAGAATCGCCCCTATCATGCTGCATCTTATCCAGAGCGATCAGGATATGAAGGAGATAAAGAAGCACGCCTCCATTGGCAGCAAGAATCAACCCGATGACCAATCCGCAAACCAGATTCGGAATGAGCATCGATGTCCCAAACGCGATGGCCAGCAGGTTCAGGATGATCTGAACCACAAAAAGCCTCACCACTATCGGAGGAACAGGACTTCCGGCCCCTGCGGATTTTTTCAGGCGAGGAATGAATATTTTAATCAGCGTAAGAATGCCGCCGAGGATATTGAGCACTCCAACGAGTACCGTCAATAGTGGAACCAGGATCTGCGGAATAAGACACGAGACGATTCCCAAAGCCGCAAACAACAACCCGAATCCGATCATCAGCCATGAACGGGGAAACGGACCAATGGGCGTACTTCCCGATGCAAGCATCTGAACAGCAAAGATCACCATCAGCAGCCCAAGCTGAGCACTTC
>CAYULE010000213.1:3334-4669 GCA_964445385.1 uncultured Smithella sp. | reverse complement strand
CGTGCGCCTGCCGGAAGCATTCCCCGGGGGGGCAGAGCAGACGCATGAGCAATGGTTGCGGGCAGTTTCAACGTTTGACGGCGCCATCTGCATCTCGAAGGCGGTTGCGGATGATCTGACCACCTGGCAAACGGAAGCCGTCATCGATTGGAAAGACCGGCGGCCTTTCCGAACTGGCTGGTTTCACCTCGGCGCCGATGTCACCAATTCCTCACCCAGCCTGGGTTTGCCGGTCAATGCCGAATCGACGCTCCATCAGCTTCAAGCCCGTCCCAGTTTTCTGATGGTCGGCACCATCGAGCCGCGCAAGGGTTATCTGCAAACTATCGAAGCTTTCAGTGAACTCTGGAAGGAAGGCATCGATGTTAATCTGGTGATCGTAGGCAAAGAAGGCTGGATCGGTCTTCCGGATGACAGGAGACGCGACATTCCCAAAACCGTCGAATGTCTGCAGCGTCACCCCGAATTGAACAAACGCCTCTTCTGGCTGAACGGTATCAGTGACGAATATCTGGATCATGTCTACGCCGCCTGCACCTGCCTGATTGCCGCCAGTGTCAACGAAGGCTTCGGTCTGCCGCTGATCGAGGGGGCCCGCCACAACCTTCCCATTGTTGCGCGGGACATTCCCGTGTTCCGTGAAGTCGCCGGTGGCAGCGCTTTTTATTTTACAGGCGAAGCGCCGCACGATCTGGCCTCTGCGCTTAAGGCCTGGCTCGGCTTATATCAGGAGAAACGCCACCCCGGGACCAGCCAATTGCACTGGTTAACCTGGCAGGAAAGCGCCGGGCAGATTAAGAAATTTCTTTTTCACGAAAACGTTCTTTGCCGGCAGCTGTTGGTGGATGTCTCCGAGCTGGCGCAAAAAGATGCTAAAAGCGGCATCCAGCGCGTCGTACGCAGTATCCTCAGCGAATGGCTGAACCATCCTCCTGCGGGATACCGGGTGGAGCCCGTGTACGCCACGGAAGATCAGGGCTATCGATATGCGCGCAGCTTTACCCACCGTTTTCTGAACGACCCGGGTGAGACGCTGCCGGATGAACCCATCGCCTGTGCGCAGGGCGATATCTTTTTCGGCCTCGATTTTCAACCCCACGTTGTTTACGCGCAGCGGGCTTTTTATCAGGCTTTGCGCCGGCAGGGTGTTCGCGTGCAATTTGCCGTTTATGACCTGTTATCGGTGCTGCTGCCCCAACACTTTCCCGCCTGGGCCACGGATGAGTTTGCGCGATGGCTTGAGGTGGTCGCTGAAAGCGACGGCGCTGTGTGTATTTCCAGAACCGTGGCGGATGAACTGGCCCGCTGGTTAAAAGAAAACGAGTCAACGCGTCA
>CAYULE010000213.1:0-3234 GCA_964445385.1 uncultured Smithella sp. | reverse complement strand
GCCTCGGAAGGCGAGGGTTTCGGTTTGTTCCTGATCGAAGCCGCCCGGCACGGCCTTCCCATTATTGCCCGCGACCTTCCCGTGTTCCGTGAGGTTGCCGGAAAGCATGCGTTTTATTATGACGGCAGTGAACCGCAGGGCCTGGAGAAAGCTATCTGGCGCTGGATCGAGCTTTACCGGCAGGGCAGGGCGCCGCAGTCCGGCGGCATGCCGCGATTAACCTGGGAGCAGAGCGCCGCACAATTACTGAAGGCTGTTTTGGAATAGAGATTTTGCATTTTATCGAACCCGGCAGGCAGAAAGAGGAATGAGCGATGTTCGGCTTAAAAAAAATATTTCGAAAATGGAACGTTTCATTGCGAAAAGACGGCGCTGAGCATCATCCGGAGAAGGATACACCGGTTTCACCCGGTCCCGAAGTGTTTGATACGGGATTGATTGACGCGTCGATGAGTGGTTGGCTGAAGCAGGAGACGGATGAGTTAATTGAAGGGTTTAAGATTTTGCCGGAAGATGTGGTGCTGGACGTGGGCTGCGGCGATCTTCCGTTTCTTCATTTTTGCGCCATGCGCGGCGCGGAAGTTATCTTTGCCGATATTGACGCTCCCAAGGTAGCGGCTCTGGCCAAAATGCTCGAAAACAGTCCCGCAAGAGCGGTGACGCCCCTGGTCTGCGACGCCTGCACGTTGCCTTTAAAAGACGCCTCCGTGTCCAAAGTGATTGCGATGGAGGTGATGGAACATGTGGACGATGCGGACGTGTTTCTGAAAGAGCTGGTTCGCGTCGGAAAACCGGGCGCGCAATATTTGATCACGGTGCCGGATCCCGTTGCGGAAACTTTGCAAAAGCATCTTGCCGATCCATCCTATTTTCAAAAGCCCAACCATGTTCGTATTTTTGGGCGGGAAGAGTTTGAACGGCTGGTGACTGATGCGGGACTGATCGTGGAGGAGCGCAAGTCTTACGGTTTTTACCGGGCCATCTGGTGGATATTTTTCTGGTCCTGCAAGCAGGAACTCCGTCCGCCGTGGCATCCGTTACTGGACAGCTGGACACAGACCTGGCAACGATTACTGGAAACACAAGAAGGGCAGAAGGTTAAAAAAGTTCTGGATGATTTTATGCCTAAAAGCCAGGCCGTGATCGCGAGAAAACCCGACAAACCGGTTAATGGCAAGTTGAAAGGAGCCTCCGATGGTTAATAATCAACTGAAAGCCATCTGGTCGTATCGCGGATTTATCTGGGGCAGCGTCCAGCGGGAGTTTCAGTCCCGATATCGCAATTCTCTGCTGGGGAGTTTGTGGGCTGTTCTGACGCCGCTCGCGACCATCCTCATTTATACCCTCATTTTTTCCCGGTTAATGCAGGTCCGCCTGCCGGGTATGAATGATACGCTGGCCTACAGCATTTATCTGTGCGCGGGAATTCTAACGTGGGGATTGTTTGCGGAAATCATCGGGCGTTGTCAGACGGTTTTTCTTGAAAATGCGAACATGATTAAGAAGCTGACGTTTCCGCGCATTTGCCTGCCCGTGATTGTTGTTTTGAATGCCGGTGTGAATTTTTTGATCATTTTCGGACTGTTCTTATGTTTTCTTGTCCTGGTGGGCAAATTTCCCGGGTGGGTTATTTTAGCACTGCCGCCGATCCTGATCGTTCAGATTGCCCTGTCGATTGGGCTGGGGATTGTCCTGGGTATTATGAATGTTTTTTTTCGTGATGTGGGACAGTTTGTCGGGATTGTCTTACAGTTCTGGTTCTGGTTTACGCCGATTGTTTATCCAGCGTCTGTGTTGCCTGATTACATACAGCCGTGGTTTCGTCTCAACCCGATGGTATCGGTTGTGGCGGCGTATCAGTCGATTCTTTTATACGGGCAATGGCCGCAATGGTCAACCCTGATTCCGGCCGTCATCACGGCGATTGTCGTTTGTCTGTTAGCCGTCGGTTTATACAGGAGGCGCGCCGGTGAAATGGTGGATGAAATCTGATGACAATTCTGCGTGTTCATAACCTGGGGAAAGCCTATAAACAATATTTCAGCCACTGGGCCCGGCTGGCGGAGTGGTGCCTGCCGTCTTCCCGCCCCCGCTACCATATTCACTGGGCCCTGCAGGATGTGAACTGTGAGATACGGCGCGGTGAGGCGATTGGCATTGTCGGCATGAATGGCGCCGGAAAATCCACGCTGCTGAAGATTATCGCCGGCACCACCCAGCCGACGACAGGAAGCATAGAAATGAACGGGCGGATTGCGGCGCTTCTGGAACTGGGCATGGGTTTTCATCCCGACTTTACCGGTCGTCAAAATGTGGTGATGGCGGGACAGTTGTTTGGATTTCTTGTTGACGAAATGCAGGCGCTCCTGCCGGGAATCGAAGACTTTGCGGAAATCGGAGATTATATTGATCAGCCGGTCCGGACCTATTCCAGCGGCATGCTGATGCGTCTGGCTTTTGCCGTGGCCACGGCCCAACGGCCGGATCTGCTGATTGTGGATGAAGCTTTGTCGGTTGGCGATTCCTATTTCCAGCATAAAAGTTTCCGAAGAATCCGCACCTTCCGTGATGAAGGAACAACCCTGCTGCTGGTTTCTCATGATCGCAGCGCGATTCAATCTATCTGTGATCGGGTGATTGTCCTGCACGACGGAAAGGTGGTCAAGGAAGGACCTGCCGAAGAGGCGATGGATTTCTACCATGCCCTGCTTGCCGCGCGGGATGTTAATTTAATCCGGCAGGAACGCAGCGCTTTCGGAAAAGTTCAAACCATTTCCGGAGGCGGTGAGGTTACGGTTTCAGAAATCAGGCTTCTGACGGAGGATGGAAAGCCGGTGGAAGCTGTTGAAACCGGAACGAACGTGAGGCTGGAAATCACGGCCCGGGTCAACCAGCCGGTTTCAGAAGCCGTGATGGGATTCATGATTAAGGATCGATTGGGTCAGATTATGTATGGCATCAACAGCTATCGACTGGGGCAGACCATCGAACAGTTATCGGCAGGGGAGCAGCTGGTTTTTTGTTTTCAATTTCCCATGAATCTGGGCAAAGGCAACTATTCCATCACAACGGCGATTTCCAAGATGGATTCCCATTTGGCTGATAATTATGAGTGGTGCGACGGCGGTGTCATCTTCTCCGTGTTGAATACAAAAAAAGCTGATTTTGCCGGCAGTGTATCTTTAGATGCGGCCCTGTCGGTTCAGCGCCTTTCCGTGAGTCCTGACGTTAAGC
>CAYULE010000212.1:0-4696 GCA_964445385.1 uncultured Smithella sp. | reverse complement strand
TGGACAATCCAAGCCAACTCGTTCAGTATATCTTAACTGGGCTTTCCAACGGCGCGATCTACGCCTTGATTGGTTTCGGTTTTGCTATCATCCATAACGCCACCGGCATTCTAAATTTTGCTCAGGGTGAATTTGTCATGCTGGGTGGCATGTTTACCATATTTATTCTATCTTTTTTGAACCTGCCCCTTCCTGCAGCCATTATACTTGCTATTGTTTTTTCTACGCTGGTCGGGATCCTCTTCGAACGTCTGGCTATCCGTCCGTTGAAAAATGTCAAACCTTTGAGTCTGGTGATCATCACGATCGGCGCCAGTATTTTCATCCGCGGCGCCGCCATGCTGATTTGGGGAAAGGACACTCACGCCCTGCCTGCTTTTTCCGGTAATGAGCCGCTCTATTTCTATGGCGCAACCATTATGCCCCAGCATCTCTGGATCTTTGGAATCACGATTTTGATCATCATCGCTAACAAGTTGTTCTTCAGTTACAGTATTCTCGGCAAAGCCATGCGGGCCTGCGCTTATAATGCTCATGCCGCAAGTCTTGTGGGTATTGATGTGAAGATCATGGTGCTGCTGTCATTTGTTGTCAGTTCGGCCATCGGATCCATGGCCGGAATCATCATCGCCCCGCTCACCATGACGTCCTATGATGTCGGCATTATGCTGGGAATAAAAGGATTCTGCGCCGTCATTATCGGCGGGATGAGCAGCGGGCTGGGAACGATACTGGGCGGACTGCTGCTGGGTTTACTGGAATCCTTGGGAGCCGGTTATATTTCCGCCAGTTATAAAGATGCCATTGCCTTTATCATTCTGCTGTTGATTCTTTTTATACGTCCGGAAGGCTTATTCAAACAAAAGGAAACACAGAGAGTTTAATAATGATTAATTCTCTAAGATGCTCTATAAGACTATGATCAAAGAAAAACGCCAGATTATCATTTTTCTTCTTTTTGCCCTCATTATTCTACTGGTACCATTTTTTTTAAAAGGCAGTTATTTTTTAAATGTACTGGTATTCATCGGCATCAATACATTGCTGGCCGTGGCTCTAAACCTGCTTTTGGGATACGCCGGCCAGATTTCTCTCGGACATGCCGCGTTCTTTGGTTTGGGAGCTTATGTGTCCGGGATCCTGACCACCCGGTTTCCGGTCGATCCCTGGCTGGCTTTACTTATTGCGGCCCTGTGCGCCGGCGCACTGGCGTTCGTTATCGGCTTCCCGATTTTAAAACTCAAGGGTCATTATCTGGCCATGGCTACGCTGGGTTTCGGCATCATCATCTATATCATTTTTAATGAAACGGTTGACTGGACTGGTGGCCCTTCCGGATTATCCGGTATTCCCAATCTCCGGTTGGGCCCCCTGGTGTTTGATAACGATCGAAACAATTATTATCTCGTCTGGATGATCACGTTGGGTGTCATGCTACTGTCGATCAATTTATCTCAATCCCGGATTGGACGCGCGCTCCGAGCGATTAATGATTCCGAAGTCGCCGCCCGCGTTATGGGCGTTAACGCCCGCATTCTGAAAGTTCAAATATTCACAGTCTCAGCGTTGGTTTCGGCTATTGCCGGCAGTTTATATGCGCATACCATGACCTTTATCTCTCCCGCGTCTTTCGGGTTCAACTTTTCCGTTGAACTATTGACGATGGTCATTATTGGAGGGCTGGGCAGTATCTACGGTTCCTTTCTGGGCGCGGCGATTTTAACCATGCTGCCCGAATTTCTGCGCGTATTTCGCGATTTTGATATCGTCATTTATGGTTTGATGCTGATTTTAATCACCATGTTCATGCCCACCGGACTGATCGGCGGCCTGGAGACATTGATTAAAATGATCGCAAGAAAAATCAAAGGGAGCGCGGTCAGGAATGCTTAGAGTGGAAGGCATCACCCAGATATTCGGCGGATTGACGGCATTAGAGGATGTTTCATTCTCTGTAGCGCCGCGGTCCATCACCGGTATCATCGGCCCTAATGGCGCGGGCAAAACAACGCTGTTTAATATTGTGACCGGTCTTTATACCCAGACCCAGGGAAATGTCTATCTGGGCGAAAAAAACATCTCTTTCTTTGAACCGGAAGTTCTGGCAGGACTCGGTCTGGTGCGTACATTTCAGAATGTTGAGCTTTTCGGGCAGATGACGGTCCTGGAAAATGTGATGGTCGGGTTGCACACCAAAAGTAAAAGCGGGATTTTTTCCTGTGCCTTCAAACTACCCCGTCAGATAAAAGAAGAAAAGATGGTCAGGGAAAAGGCGCACAAGTGGCTCGAGTTTACCGACCTGGCCGATTTAGCTGATGTAACTGCGTGTAATCTGCCCTTTGGCAAGGGCAGGCTTCTGGAGATTTCCCGGGCACTGGCCGTGGAACCGCAAATCATTTTGATGGATGAGCCGGCAGCGGGATTAAACAGCCGCGAGACAGCGGGACTTGCCGAGCTGATTCGTAAAATTCAAAAGCTGGGAATAACGATCGTGCTGGTTGAGCACGACATGGAACTGGTCATGGATGTCTGTGAATCGATCGTTGTGTTGAACCTGGGGAAAAAACTGGCGGAAGGGACACCGCGCGAAATTCAGGAAAACAAAGCGGTGATTGCCGCCTACCTGGGCGAGGACTGATGGCATGCTGAGAATAAAAAACATCAATACATTCTATGGTCAGGTGCACGCCATCAAAAATGTTTCTCTGCATCTGGCGGAAGGCGAAGTGGTGACGCTTATCGGGGCCAACGGCGCGGGCAAGACCACCCTTCTTAATTCTCTGTCCGGAATTGTGCCGCCAAAATCCGGCCAGATTATTTTCAGTGATGCGGAAATCAGTCATCTTGCGCCGCATAAGATCGTTCGGCTGGGTGTGTCTCAAGTACCCGAAGGCAGGCAGGTTTTTAAACCTCTTTCTGTGGAAGATAATTTGGAGCTGGGAGCTTATTTAAACTATCGAATCACAGGCGGCACGGCTCAGGCAAAAAAAGATATGGCGATGGTGTTCGAATTATTTCCTGTTTTGCTGCAAAGACGAAAGCAACTGGCCGGGACCCTTTCGGGCGGCGAGCAGCAGATGCTGGCGATCGGCCGGGCGCTGATGGCCAAGCCCAAACTGCTTCTTCTGGATGAACCTTCCATGGGGCTTGCGCCGATGATCGTTCAGGAAATCCTGAAAGTCATTGCCAGTCTTTCCCGGGAAAAAAAGACAACTATCCTGCTGGTTGAACAAAACGCGCGCGCCGCTCTAAAAATTGCTCATCGTGGGTATGTCCTGGAAACGGGCCGCCTGATTCTGGAAGGCACGGCTGTTGAATTACTGGAAAACAAGGATGTCCAGCGGGCATATCTCGGCAGAGATAAAAAAGAGATATGGGAACGATAAACCTATGGTTAATTTAGTAGCGCTATCATAAAATATTTCCAGGGAGGCCTTTTTATGAATATTTGGGACCCGACTCATGAATGTATATCGCGGGATGAACTCGAACAGCTCCAGATGGAGCGCATGCAGGCAACCATTAACCGGGTGCATAAAAATGTGGTTCATTACCGGAAACAATTCAACGAGCTTGGTATTATTCCCGAAGATATCGTTTCACTTGCCGATTTATCCAAACTGCCTTTGACCTCCAAAGATGATGTCAACCGCAATTATCCTTACGGCATGTTTGCCGTGCCACTGCGGGAAGTCGTCCGTATCCATTCCTCCTCCGGAATCGGAAGTAAACCGATGGTGGCCGGGTATACGAAAAACGATATTCGCATCTGGTCTAATCTGGTGGCGCGTTTCATGATTGCCGCCGGTGTCACCCGTGATGATCTGGTCCAGGTTACTTTCCATTACGGCCTCTTTACCGGCGCGTTCGGATTACATTACGGCGCGGAGACCCTCGGCGCATCGGTGATCCCCATGGGTACGGGTAACACCGAAAGACAGATCATGATTATGCAGGATTATAAATCCACCGTGCTGGTCAGCACACCCAGTTACGCCCTGGAACTGGCATACCGTATGGAGCAGCTGGGCGTAAATCCCAAATCACTTTCGCTGAAAATAGGATTATTAGGCGGGGAACCGTGGTCGGAGGCCATGCGCTCGCAGATCGAACAGGGCCTGGCCATCAACGCAACGGACAACTACGGACTTTCCGAACTCATCGGTCCCGGTATTGCCGGTGAATGTTCCTGCAAAAACGGCCTGCATATTTATGAAGATGCCTTCCTTCCTGAAATCATTGATCCGGATACCGGTAAAGTTTTGCCACCCGGTACTGAAGGCGAGTTGGTCATTACAACGCTGACCAAGGAAGCCTTCCCGTTAATCCGCTACCGCACAAGAGACATCACCAGTCTGGATTATACGCCTTGTGACTGCGGCCGAACGCTGGTGCGTATGAAAAGACTCACCAGACGTTCTGATGATATGTTGATCATCAGAGGAGTCAACGTTTATCCATCACAAATTGAAGAAGCCGTTTACAGTGCAGCGCAGGGGGAAGCTCCTCATCAGATCCTGGTCGAACGCGTGGGCGCCATGGACAGCATGGAAGTGATCATCGAAGTAACGGATAAAATATTTTCTCTGGAACTGCAAAAGCAGCGGTCGTTTCTCGAATTAGTTAAAAAACGAATCAATACGATTACGGGGATTCATGCTTCCGTAAAACTGGTTGAGGCTAAAAGTATTCCGCG
>CAYULE010000211.1:0-4701 GCA_964445385.1 uncultured Smithella sp. | reverse complement strand
ATCTGTTCCTTTGGCGCCGGATATTCCGTTGGCAGTCTGGTGTTGCGAAAACGGTGAGCGAGAGCCTGATCTGTAACTCGGAAACCGGATCAAATATTAAACGTTCTTTGGTATTTTGATTTTCCTTTTTTCCGATTGCGGATGCTGGCGGTAGAAAATGGCGATGTTGCCGATGAGACCGACCAGTTCGCTTTTAGTGGCTGTGGCGATTTCAGCTGATATTTCCTTTTTGGCTTCTTTGAATTCACCAAATTTTACTTTGATCAATTCATGATCTTTCAGGGCGAGATCTACTGAGCCGAGCAGCAGGTCGGTCACACCTTTGGCGCCGATCATCACCAGTGGTTTTAAGTGATGCGCCTGCGAGCGAAGATACTTTCGTTGTGAGCCTTTGAGCGGTTCCATGATGATTTCTTTCCTAAATATTTTAATTTCTTGGACTATAGCACAGTTAATCTTTTTTATAACCCAAAATATTTGTAATAGCATTGTGCATTCGGCAAGCGCGGATCATGTCATCATAGGGAGTACACTTACAAATATCTAATCTCACGATATGTTTTCCTCCCAGTCCGTCATATGTTCCTTGAGAAGTCCAAAACTCATGAGCGGATAGGTTTCGGGCAATCCGTAACCGGTGTATATATTGATTTTCAGTTTCATAGCCGCTTCTATCAGTCCCTTCGGGAGATGCGCTCCGCCTGTTACAACCTTCCACTGTGAGAGATCGGTGCTGCCAATTTCCGGGTTTGTGACCAGTTTTTTGATGATCGGAGGCGCACAATGCGAAAAGGTTACGCCCTCATTAATGATGAGTTTAAGAATCATCCGGGGTTCATACTTGCCCGGGTAAACCTGCTTTGTACCAAGGAGTGTGGCTACATAAGGCAATCCCCATGCGTGAACGTGAAACATCGGGGTAAGCGGCATGTATACGTCATTGACGGATTTGAACCGGCCGATGTTGTCGAATGAGCCCAGCATATTCATTACTGCGAAGGTATATAAGACGAGTTGTTTGTGGGTGAAATTTACCACATCCGGCAGTTCTTTTGTTTCCATGGTGTAGAAGGTTGCGGCCTTTGTGTTTTCATCGAAATCAGAGAAATTGTAAACAGAAGAAGCGCCCTTCAGCATATCCTCATATTCGGCATCAAACGATACCGGGCTTGCGGGGATTTTTCCATCTTCAGAAATTAAAATGATCTTTTGTACGGTCTGGAGCTCTTTCTTTATGCCCTCAATCATTGGAAGAAGTTCCGAGTTTACGATAATGATCCTGGCCTCCGCATGGTTGAGGATGTATACGATCTGATCTGATAAAAGTCCATAGTTCATGGGCTGTAAGACCGCGCCCATCATGGGGATGGCAAAGAAGCACTCCAGATAACGGTGCGAGTCGTATTCGAATACCGCGACGGTGTCGCCCTGCGCAACTCCCAGGTCACTGAGCCCGTTTGCCAGACGATTGATCCGTTCATGTAAATCCCGATAGTTTAATCTTATCTCGTCCCGATAAATTATTTCCTTTTCCGGAGAACACAAAAGCGGCATATTCAACAACTTTTTTATAATCAGGTTATATTGATCATTTTCTCTATTTTTATTTATATTCTGTCTCATGTGACCCTTCTTTTTAGTGCGATATCTAAAATCACTTTAGTCAGTCACTGTTATTTTCAAAGAGTATCCATGGTGTTGACCTTGAGAATCGTTATTCGCTCCTTGCCGTTGCGGTAAGGAGCGAATAAAGGCATTATTTCAATAGAAGTTTTTCCCGAATAACTGTCTGCTCATCCCGGTAAGATCAGCCCATTTCATGGGACCACCTTTGTCAGCAGGGAAACCGACGCCCCAGATCATCCCGGCATCGATCATGCGCACATCATTGACCACTTTTCGATCCAGGAGGTCTTTACCCGTTTTCACCATGGCTTCATGAAGAATTATCTGAATATTTTCCTGCGTCAGATCATTCTTTTCTCTCTTCCCGATGAGGGGTAGAACTTCAGCATCCACGCTGCCGTCTTTGAGGAAGAACCCCTTTCCTGATTTTTTAAGCCCGAGACGCCCTGATTCCACAACATTGGCCAGGGTTTCCTGCCTGATTCCCATGCCTTTGAGGACTTTATAGGGGATATCAATGCCTACTTCATCCGTAAGGCGTATGGGGCCTACCGGCATGCCGAAGGCGAGCATGGCCTTGTCGATTTTTTCGATGGCATTGCCTTCCTCGAGGCACCGGAAGGTTTCCTGCAGCATGGGGAAAAGCAGCGCATTCACCACGAAGCCTGCATTATCCCGGCAGACAATGGGGCGTTTCTTGATGGAAGCGGCGAAATTCAACAGATTGTCAATCGTATCCTGACTTGTCTGGTCACCGCGGATTACTTCCACAAGCTGCATCAACCAGACGGGAGAGAAGAAATGAATCCCGCCAAATCGCGCCGGATGGGTTACATATTTTGCCATGGCTGAAATGGGGATCGATGAGGTATTGCTCGCGATGATGCAATCATCCTTCACGAACTTGAAGAGTTCACCATAAACCTGTTCCTTGACTTTGAGATCTTCAAAGACGGCCTCGATGACGATATCCACATCATGGAATCCCTCATAATCGGATGTTACAGTCAACAGGTCCATGGCATCATCAACAGGTATCTTCAAACGTTTCTTTTCCGCCATACCATCCAGGATTTTGCGGACAAAGGCTTTGCCCGGTTCCAGCGCTTCTGGAATATCCTTAACAAGCACGGGCGACTTCATTTGAGTGACGATGTCAATAATGATCCCACGCCCCATGGTGCCAAAGCCGAGTACCGCAACCTTTTTCAGCGGCTTCGGGATGAACCCCCTGGTCATCATGGCTTTGGGTTTGTCGGTCATTCCCTTGATAAAGAAAGTGTTAATGCTGCCCTTGGATTCTTTGGACATGATCACTTTGACAAAATTTGATTTTTCAATCTCCAATCCTTCGGCGAGGGATTCCTTTACGCCTCTTTGAATAGCATCAAGAGCGAGCATTGGTCCTGGAAGGGTGCGTCCCCGGGCTGACTTGATGGCTCCCCATTTTACGGTTCCGACAACTTCGTCAATTTTTGAGAAATCCTGTTTCGGCCGTTTGAGATTTGCCTTTCCGGTGATGATTTCAAAGATCAATTTCTTGGCGGCATCAAGAAGATCTCCATCAGCAGGAATCAGACGATCAATAATGCCCAGCTCCAAAGCTTCTGCGGCAGTAAGCATGGTTCCTTTTACGATCAGTTCCGCTGCCTTAGTTCCGATCAGCCGCGGCAGGCGCTGTGTTCCACCGCCGCCCGGGAAGACACCAACATTGCACTCGGGCAGACCGATTAATGTCGATCTCCCCTCCCTGGCTATCCGGGCCGAGCCCGCCAGGGTCAATTCGAGTCCACCACCGAGGCAAAAGCCATGAATGGCCGATACGACAGGGATATCCAATTTTTCCAATCTGTTGAATGCTCCGTGGAAGAGTTCTAATACCGCGCGTATTTCTTCCGGACTCGACAGGTCCGCTAACATCTTCAAATTGGCGCCTGCAAAGAAATTGTCCGGCTTCCCCGAAATCAGGATAACCCCATTCATTGATTTGTTTTGTTCAAGTTGCTCCATCAGCTCGGCAAAACTGGAAAAAGCCGCATCTGTCCAAGTGTTCATGGCACTGCCGGCAACATCGAAAGTAACAACGCCAAGATCACCTTCCACCTTCAACTGAAAAATTTTAGTCATAAATACTCCTTCACTTTTCATATAATAGGCAAAGTGCGTAAAGCACCGGGAAGAAGCACAAGGCATCGGGGCTTGATGCAAAAAATGAAGGGAGTAACACCATGTCCCCGAATGCCTTGGCAACATTAGCCGGTTCACTCACAAGTCATTAAATACCAAAAGCCTCTTCCGAGATGCGCATGGCACTCGTGTCATCCTTCTTCAGGACGTCGCACTTTGCAGGGACCAACGCAGTTGTGCGTTTTATAAAGAAGCTGGCGCTTTCAATCTTTCCTTCATAGAAAGACTTTTCCTGCCCTGTTGCTGCGGCAAGCTTCCGGGCGGCAACAGTCGCCATCCAGATATGGTACCAGCCCAGGAGAGTATCGCCAAAGCAGTTCAGAAAATCGCTGGCCGCAATCAGCGGCACATAAGGATTGGTCTTCATCAGCCCGGCAAAATCCATGGCAGCCTTTAAAATAGCGTCAAGTGCGCTTTCTACAATCGTTACTTCTTCCTTCAGAATGCCGAGATCTTTGGTCTGGGCAAGACAGGCCTTCGCTTCGCCAATCAGGGTCATAAAATATTGTCCTTTTTTCATGCCCAGCTTGCGTCCCAGAAGATCCATGGCCTGAATGCCGTTTGTTCCTTCATAAATGGTGTTGATTTTCTGATCCCGCATGAGTTGTTCCACCGGGTATTCCCGGCAGTACCCATAACCGCCATAAGTCTGGACAGCCAGATCATTAACGACCAATCCCATTTCCGTGCAGTAGGATTTCACGATGGGTGTGAGGACTTCAATCATCCCCTGCCATTTATCTGTCTCTTCTTCACTTGCCGCCGCTTTCCTGCGGTCCATGGCAAAGTAGCAATACAGGCAAAGCATCCGGATGCCTTCGACGATGGATTTTTGTTTGAGCAACATCCTGCGGACATCGGGATGCTGAATGATGGGAACCGTCACGG
>CAYULE010000210.1:0-4707 GCA_964445385.1 uncultured Smithella sp. | reverse complement strand
TTGAACCTTGAACCTTGAACCTTGAACCTTGAACCTTCCTACAGTGGTATATTATTGTGCTTCTTTTCCAGGCGCGCTTCTTTCTTATCTTTCATGGCATCGAGTACGGCAATGATGCGCTTGCGCGTTTCCCGCGGGAGGATGACTTCTTCAATGGCGCCCAGGGATGCCGCAAAATACGGGTTATTGAATTTTTCTTCATAGCCCGCAATCAGTTCAGCTCGTTTGGCCGCCGGATCATCAGCCGCTTTAATCTCGCTGCGGTAAATGATGTTACAGGCGCCTGCCGCGCCCATTACAGCGATTTCGGCCGTCGGCCACGCCATAACATAATCCGCCCCCAACTGCTTGCAGCACATGCCGATGTATGATCCGCCGTAGTCTTTACGGGTCACAACGGTGATTTTGGGAACCGTTGCTTCACTGTAGGCGTGCAGCAGTTTCGCGCCGTGGCGGATAATGCCCGCCCACTCCTGATCCGTTCCGGGCATGTAACCGGGCACATCAGCGAAGGTTAAAAGCGGAATATTGAAAGCGTCGCAGAAACGGATGAAGCGCGACGCTTTATCCGAAGCGTTCACAT
Organism: uncultured Smithella sp.; assembly: GCA_964445385.1. Classification (GTDB taxonomy): domain Bacteria; phylum Desulfobacterota; class Syntrophia; order Syntrophales; family Smithellaceae; genus UBA8904. Next base: position 4,124 of record CAYULE010000210.1, on the reverse strand, counting down.
TCAGCACGCCCGCGTAAAACATGGGATTATTGGCGATGACACCGACCGGCCTGCCCATGACGCGAATCAGCGTGACGATGATATTTTGCGCCCATTGCTCATGCAGTTCAAACATCTCTCCATGGTCGGCAACGGCTTTGATGATATTTTTCATATTGTAGGCACGTGCCGCTTTATCCGGAATAGCTTTATCAAGTTCGGGGCATTCCCTGTCGGGGCTGTCGCCGGACGCTGCAACCGGCAGAGGCTTATGGCAGCTGTCGGGCAGATAGGACAGCAGGATTTTAATCTTATCGATGCAATCTTTGTCGTTTTCCGTGACCACATGGCAGACACCGCTTTTCGAAGCATGCGCCACCGCGCCGCCCAGATCTTCCTGAGTCACTTCTTCGCCAATCACCGCTTTAATTACTTCCGGACCGGTGATGTACATATAGGATGTATTTTTAACCATAAATATCCAGTCGGTCAGTGCCGGCGAATAAACCGCGCCGCCCGCCGTCGGTCCCATAATGGCGGTGATCTGCGGGATATAACCGGAGGCGATGGAATTGCGGTAAAAAATGCCGCCGTAGCCTTCCAGGGAAGGAACGCCTTCCTGAATTCTGGCCCCGCCGGAATCATTGATCGCGATAAACGGCTTTTGCGCGGCAATGGCCATGTCCATGACCTTCCAGATTTTTTTGGCGTGCATTTCTCCCAGCGTGCCACCCGCGCTGGTAAAATCCTGAGAAGCGGCAAACACGGTACGGCCGTTGACTTTGCCAAAACCCGTAATCACGCCATCGGCAGGAATTTCTTTCTTATCCATGCCGAAAAGGTTTGATTGGTGCTTTACAAAAAGCTGAACTTCCTGAAAGGTTCCCTGGTCAAACAAATGATCCAGACGTTCGCGGGCAGTCAGTTTTCCGCCGTCATGCTGCTTTTGAATTTGCTTTTCGCCGCCCATCCGCATCAGGGCCTGAACCCTGGATTCAAAATCCTGGATTTTCCCCTGAGTTGTCGCCTGCTTTACCTCGTCACTCATAAATCTTCTCCTTTATATTTTTAATTATTTTATTTCTTTTTGTCTTGACCCGTTTTTTTGTGTAAGTTAGTATCGCGCCAGCGTAAATACAGCACGGATATGGCGCCGGATGAAAGGCGCCTGCTTTTTTTCTTAACCTTTTTGAAAAAAACTGGCAAGCACGATTAATAAGATATGCGTAACTTTAAAATGATAGTGGAATATGACGGCGCGGCTTACTGTGGATGGCAAAGACAACTGAACGGGGTATCGATTCAGCAACTGCTGGAAGAAGCCGTGGGCCGGATCACGTCGGATAAAGTGACTTTAATCGGATCTGGCCGCACGGATGCCGGGGTCCATGCCATTAATCAGGTCGCCAACTTTAAAAGCCCCACCAAACTGCCTGTGGAAAAAATATTCCGCGGCGTCAACAGCGTTTTGCCGCCGGATGTTGTGGTGAAGAAGCTCGAAGAGGTTCCTATCGATTTTCACGCTCAGCGCGATGTTAAAAGCAAGGCCTACGTTTACCGGATCTGCAATCAGAGCTTGAGGCCTGTACTGGGGCGCGAATACTTCTGGTTCATCCGATATCCGCTGGATATGGACAAGATGCGCCAGGCGGCGCAATACCTTCCGGGCACGCATGATTTTTCCTGCTTTTGCGCCACCGGCACGGATGTAAAAGACCGCGTGCGAACACTCAACAATATTACGATTGAAACCGGCCCTGATAATTTGATCGAAATTACAGTGGAAGCCAAAGGATTTTTAAAGTATATGGTGCGAAATATCGTCGGAACGCTTGTGGAAGTTGCCCGCGGCAAGCGGCAACCGGAAGAGATCAAGACGATTATTGATTCGCGTGATCGCAACATCGCCGGCGCAACCGCGCCCGCCTGCGGTCTTTTCTTGAAGGAGGTCAGATACTAAACAATGAAAATATTATTACTGGGACATAAAGGCATGCTGGGAAGCGATCTGATGGCGCAGTTTAAATATCGCCATGAAGTCGTCGGCATGGATCTGGGCGACATCGACATCACCCGCGCGGATGACTGCCAAAAAGCGGTTTTGGAAACCCAACCGCAGATTGTGGTGAACGCCGCCGCCTATACCAACGTGGACGGCTGCGAAACCGCCAAAGAGGAATGCTTTGCCGTCAATGCCGATGCAGTGAAAAATATCGCCGATGCGTGCAGCGGCAAAAATATTACTATCGTTCAATTCAGCACGGACTATGTGTTTGACGGAACCGGCAGCCGCCCCTATGTGGAAGAGGATGTCTGCAATCCGATCAATGTGTACGGAGCATCCAAACTGGCCGGTGAAAATCATCTGCGGACCCTCACCGAAAATTATATTCTCATCCGCACAGCCTGGCTTTATGGCGCAAAAGGCAAAAACTTTGTGCAGGCCATCCTGGATCGGGCGAGATCAACAGGTAAACTGACCGTGGTGGATGATCAGACGGGTTCACCCACCTGCACGCGGGATCTGGCAGCCGCGACGGAGTTGCTGATTGACAAGAATGCCCGGGGGCTTTTCCATGTCACCAACCGCGGGAACTGCACCTGGTATGATTTCGCAAAAAAAATACTGAAAGAGGCACGCTTGGACACGGTTGAAATCTCTCCGATAAAAACCCCCGATTTAAAAAGAGCGGCGCTGAGACCCGCATACAGTGTTCTCGGCATGCAAAAGTTTATGAACACGACGGGGAAAACGATGCAGCCCTGGCAGCTCGCTTTTCAGGACTATTATAAGAATCTGACCGGTCACACCTGTTGCAGTTAATCATTCTTCCTATAGTCGCGCAGAATTTGGAACAGGAGTAACCCGTGATCTATTTCCGCAATGTCAGCTTGTCGTTTTTAGATAAACAGCTGTTTGATCAAATTAACTGGACGATTCATCCGAAAAGCCGCATCGGCCTGGTGGGTGACAACGGCACGGGTAAAACCACGCTTTTTCGGGCTATTCTCGATCAGGTGCATCTCGATTCCGGCTTTATTGATATTCCCGACCGGAAACAGAAAAAGATCGGCTATCTGCCGCAGGACCTTGTCGAGCTCGAAGCCATCGGACTGATTGAGTACCTTCGGCTGAAAAGCGGCATTGAAGCCCTGGAAAACGGAATCCGCGAGCTGGAACAAAAAATATCACACGTTAAACCCAATACCCATGAATACAGCGAGCTGGCCCGTCACTACGCCGACGCGACAGCCGAATTTTCCGCCCGCGACGGCTATGCCTTCGAAGCACGGGCCAAACAAATCCTTAAGGGATTCGGTTTCCGCGAAAGCGACTTCGCCAAAACCTGCGACTTATTTTCCGGCGGTTGGAAAATGCGGATTCTGTTAACCTCTATTCTGCTGGCGCAACCGGATATCATGCTTCTGGATGAACCGACCAACCACCTGGACACGGAAAGCATGGAGTGGCTGGAAAGCTACCTCAAGGACTACCCAGGCACCATTTTAGTCATCTCCCATGATCATTTTTTCCTCGACAAGATTGCCACGCAAATCGCGGAACTGGCAAATCGCACGGTTCATATCTACAAAGGCAACTATACTTATTATCTGTCCGAAAAAGACCGGCGGATGGAAGCGCTGAAAAAAGAAATGGAGCTACAAAGAGCTCAGATTAAAAAAATCGAAGAATTCGTGGAGCGATTCCGTTACAAGGCAACCAAAGCGGCGCAGGTACAAAGCCGGATTAAGATGCTGGAGAAATTCAAGGACCTAAAGCTGGACGGCAACGCCCGAAGCATCGCCATGCGATTTCCGGAAGGTAAAAAAAGTGTCAAGGAAGTCGTCAAGGTTTCCGACCTGGGGCACTCCTATGGCGACCTGACGGTTTTTTCCGGATTAAATTTTTCGCTTTTCCGTGGCGATAAGGTCGCCTTCGTGGGTGTCAACGGTTCGGGTAAATCCACCCTGTCCAGGCTTCTGAGCCTTTCGGAGCAACCCACCACGGGCTCTGTGAAATACGGCGATAACGTGAATATGGCGTTCTATTCCCAGGAGAGCTCGCAGAATCTCAATTACGCCAATACAATATGGGAAGAAGTTAATGCCGTGCCTTCCAGCGCCGATGATCAGGTCAGGCGCAA
>CAYULE010000209.1:0-4728 GCA_964445385.1 uncultured Smithella sp. | reverse complement strand
GCATGGATTCCAGAATATCGGTTTCTATTTTTAAATGATTGGTTTCCCAGAAAAAGAGCAGTCCTACAACCAAAGCAGCAAAAATGACAATGGACCATCTTATGGAGTATTTTAGCGGCTGCATGCAAACCTTTGGAATATCAGGGTTATTATTTATTCTCTTGTTGTTTTTTTAAACCACATTTCCCGGTCCCAGGCAAGCTAAAAACCGGCCGGATCGCCTTATTTATTTCATCAACAATATCGAATAAATACTTATCGATTATTTTAGCTCATTTTTCCTAAAGTTTTTTTTACCAAATGTCGATTATTAGATCGAAGAGTTTCTGGGGTGTTCGCAAACAACTCAGGATGGCGGAATCGAATGATAAAAAAATTACGGCGGTCTAATTGCTGATTTACCCTTGAGACCGAATTAAATTGAAAGTGATTCCAGCCAGATAGACGAATACGGCACATCTGGAACTCGATACCCTCCGTGGCCCCCTCCCGGGGGGTATTTTTTTTGTTTGCGCAATATTAAAATATTGACTTGATATTGATCAAATATTTTCCATTCGAGTGTAACGTGAAACAGGAAGAAAAGCCGGAAATCAATTTAAGAATGAAAAAAGTTCTGGTGGTCGATGATTTTTTTAATTTTCGTCTGACCCTCAAGAATATGATGCGTTCGCTCGGCATCATGTATATCGATGACGCCGCCAACGGCGAAGAAGCGATCCGGAAAATGGCCGTCCGCCACTTTGACATCATTTTGTGCGATTACAATCTGGGGTCGGGTAAATCAGGGCAGCAGGTTCTGGAAGAAGGCAGATTCCGCGGGTACATCAATTTCGCCAGTATTTTCATCATGGTCACGGCCGAAAGCACGGCGGACATGGTTATGGGGGCGATGGAATATCAACCGGACGCCTATCTGATGAAGCCTTTTGCCAAGGAAGTTCTGGAGCAAAGGATTAAAAACATCGCCGTCAAAAAGCTCAACATCCGGGATATCGAAAAAGCGATCGATGACAGTGACTATGATCATGCGATCCGTATCTGCGACGAGCTTTTAGCGAAATGTCCCGGCAATCTTTCCGAAATCATGAAGATCAAGGGAGAAGTCCTTCTAAAAAAGGCGGATTACAAACAGGCGGCCGACTTTTACGATAAGATTCTGCTGCGCGGCAATGTGAGCTGGGCGCAGTTGGGACGAGGTCGCGTGGATTTTCTCCTCGGCAATTATGACAGCGCAAAAACCACATTTGAACAAATTATCGCTCAAAATGACAAAATCATGGCTGCGTATGATCTTCTGGCCCAAACCCTGATAAAAATGTGCAGCCCCCGGGAAGCGCAGGAAATCCTGATGAAGGCGACCACAATTTCACCCAGAGCATTGCTGCGGCATAAAAACCTTGGCAATCTCGCTTACCGCAATGAAGATTTCACGACAGCCGAGACGTCTTTCAAAGCCGCGGTGACACAGGGGAAAAACTCCTGTTTTAAAAGTCCGTCGGATTACACCTTGCTGGCCAAAACCCTGGTTCATCGCGACGCGCCTCAGGAAGGATTGAAAGTGCTGGGCAATGCGGCCAAAGAATTCCCGGACAGCAGTGATACCCGCCTGCATTTGAGTGTCACCGAAAGTTACGTATACACCAAAATGAATAAAACCGCCGAGGCAAAACGCGCGCTGACCGACGCGCAAAAGTTTGCGGCGGATCTGGCCGGTGATATTCCCAGCAGTCTGGCACTGGATCTGGCTCAGGCCTATCTGATGACGGGAGATACCGAAAAAGGAACCGCCATCATTAAAAATATTGTGGAGAGCCATCACGATGATGAAGACATGCTGGACGACGTTCGCGTCGTTTTCAAGGAAATGGGCATGTCTGAAAAAGGCGAAGAGTTGATTGAAACCACAAAGGAAGAAATTATTCAGATTAATAATGAAGGCGTTCAGCTGGCGCGAGACGGCAAGATTTCGGAAGCTATCGTCTATTTTGAAAAAGCGGCCGTGCATCTGCCCGAAAATAAAATCATTAACGCCAATGCCGCCCATGTGCTGATGCTCTCGATGAAGGAAAATGGCGTCAGCAAGGACGCGCTGGACAAAACGAAAACCTATCTCGGCAGGGTGCGGAAGATTGACGAAACTTACGCAGATTATGCCATGCTGCTGGCCATGTACCGTGAGTTGGCCGCTGAGGAAATCAAAGATGGAAAATAAAATGAACTTCTCCGATATTCTGGCCTCGACCCTGCACGACACGAAAAATTCACTGGGGCTGCTGTTCAACAATCTGGAAGATATAATCGCCAGCTGCCGCGCGGAGAACTGCGCGAGACATTCCGAGTTCTACGCGTTACAATATGAAATTCAGCGGCTGAATCACAGCCTGATCCGTTTGCTTTCGCTTTACAAAGCTGAAAAATCACAGTTGGCTATCAATATTGACTATCACGCCATCAGCAATGTTCTGGAAGAGGTCGCGGCCCAGCATGAAATTCTGCTGAAATCCCGCGGCATCAAGTTGATCACGGAATGCGAAGATGGTCTCTTCTGGGCGTTCGACCGCAATCTGGTCGAAGGCGTTCTCAACAATGTTATTAATAATGCCTTCCGCTACACGCGGGCCACGGTAAAGATCAATGCCTCGACCCAAAGTGGTTATCTCGTTTTACAAGTCGAAGATGACGGCAGTGGGTATCCCCCTGCCATGCTGATTAATGAAGAAAAACAGCCCGAATTCAAGCAGGAGATCGACTTCAAAACCGGCAGCACCGGACTGGGTTTATATTTTTCTATGATGGTCGCCGCGATGCACGTCAATGGCGACAAAAAAGGGTTTATCTCCATTGTGAACGGCGGTTCCATGGGCGGCGGCGTTTTTTCCATTTATCTACCTTAACTCGGGAGAAGAGTATGGCTTCAAAAATTTCCAACATCACCGAGCTTTTCCATCGATTTCATCATTGTGAGATGCAGCTGAGGCAGGGTAAAATAGCCGCCTGTCTGATCGGCTTTAAAGAGATTATTGAAAAATCGCCGGCCATTCCCAAGTCGGAAAAGGAAAAAAACGAATTTCATCAGGGTGTTGAAATCTTTTTAAGAAGTCTGTCCGCTCATAAAAAATTTCAGGAAATATTCGGCGTCATATCGTTTGGTGATTCCGATCTGGAAACCAACCTGGAATTTATTAAGAGCATGATCACGGCTCAGGAAGAAGACATTATTGAGCGTGTCAACAGAGAAAATGACGCTGCTGAAGCTCAAAGGCTGGAAATTGACCGTGAAAAGCAAAGGCGGCAAGAAGAACTGCGCCAAAAGATCGAGCAGGCGATCGGATTCATCGATCAGGATAATTTACCGCAGGCCATGGAAATAATAAACGAAAGCGAAGAGATCCGGGAAGCCGTCGCGCTGCACTATAACGACGTCGGCATGCAGTACCGCACGGACAAATTATATAAGGAAGCTATTATTAATTATTCCAGGGCGATTATCGTTTCGCCGGAAGATGAAAATCTGCATTACAATATCGGCCGCGCGCATTTTGAGGATGGAGATCCGGAAAAAGCAGAGGAGTGCCTGACCAACGCCATGAAGCTCAATCCGGAGTTCAACGAAGGGAAAATATTCTATGACTATCTGTTAAAAGTCAACTCCCCCCAGGCGGGTCCGGACAAAAACAAGCCCGAAGGATTCTTTAAAAAATTATTTAACCGGATAGGAAAAGCCACCCTCCATAAAATGGGTTTAAGGTTAAAGGCTCAAGCATAATCAGGATAACGGTTGCCGGCTTCGTTTGTAGTTCTTCATCCTTTTTCCTTGAACCTTTATCCTTGAACCTTTTTCCTTAAACCTTTATCCTTAAACCTGTGAACTTTTTCTAATACGTCCAGAATTTCTTATTGTGCATTTTCATATCAACAATCAATTTGAACAACTGTGTGGACGACAGGATATTTTGCTCAACAAAATACTTCCCGATCACCGGCTGGACCTGTCTTTGCTTTTCCAGCACCCGTGAAAATTGATACCGCGACAACAGGCCCAGACGAAAAGCACATTCCCCGAATTTCTCCCCATACTTCCGGTCGCGCAGCACATTAACAATGTCGCTGCCCTCAAGCCAACCCCAACTCACAGCAATGGCTCCGACGGACGGCCGCTGTAATCTCTGCCAGACAATCGCCTTGATGAGCGTGGAAAGGGAAATGTTTCCCGTGTAATAAAGGTACTGACCAAACAGAAGCCTCCGGGACGGCATACGCCCCGCATAGAGAGGCTCCATCTTTGCGGAGGCGCCCTTCTTACGGGCCGCCGGGCGGGGAGGTGGTTGTTTTCGCTCGTAAAGGGTTCCGCTTTCCGTGAGCGAATACTTCCAGGGAGTGGCCATAAATTCCTGCAACAGCTGGTAGGCCAGATTGACTTCTTTAAAACGTTTCTCTAAAAAATCCGGTTCGCCGGCAACAATGATCGCGCGGTCGGGATGCGTCTCCAGCGCCTTCTTACGGTAGGCCGCTTTAACACCGGAAGGTTTCAGATAACGAAGAAATTCAACCGAAACATCAATATCCGTTCCGAAAAGCGATTCACAGGCTTTGAATAAATCTTGTCTGGAAACTTCAGAAGCCAGCAATGCATTATCTCCTTTGCCTTTTTACGGCGCCACAACAGCCTTCATGTTTTGCGAGTAATTTAGCACACGGAACCGTTTAAACACAAGCTGGAATTAG
>CAYULE010000208.1:0-4750 GCA_964445385.1 uncultured Smithella sp. | reverse complement strand
CGGAGAAGTTCCGGCCGAACTCGCCGGGAAGTTTTCTTACCAGATTGAAAGCCCGGTTGACCTGCCCTGTGTCGGAGATTGGGTGACCGTGCAATATTATAATGATGACACGGCGGCGATCATTCATGGCGTGTTTCCACGAAAAACTTTTCTGCGCCGCAAGACCGCCGGTGAAAACGTCGACTTCCAGATGATTGCCGCCAACATTGATGGCGCTTTCATTGTACAGTCATGCCATTTTGACTTCAACCCGCGCCGAATGGATCGGTACCTGGTCATGGCCGCCGACGGAAAAGTTGAGCCGATTGTCATCCTGACGAAGACAGACTTGATCAGCCCGGATGAACTGGACCTGAAGCTGGCGATCACAAAATCAACCGCTATGACAGCCAGAGTCGTTGCGCTGAGCAATGTAAGCGGCGCCGGGTTTGATGCGTTTAAAGAGATGCTCGTACCGGGAAAGACCTACTGCCTGCTTGGTTCATCGGGCGTCGGGAAGACGACACTCATCAACCGCTTGATAGGCCAGGACGCTTTTGACACAAAGGCTGTAAGTGGAACGGGAGAAGGCACCCATACGACGACACGCAGGCAGCTTATTGTGCTTGGTCAAGGCGCCATGTTGATTGATACCCCCGGAATGCGGGAGCTGGGCCTTCTTGGCACAGGCGACGGGTTCAACCAGGGCTTTGAAGATATTGCCCTCCTTTCCGAAAGCTGTCGCTATGCGAATTGCAGCCATGAACATGAATCCGGCTGTGCCGTCCGGGCGGCAGTAAAAGACGGTGAATTGAATGAAGATCGTTATGCCAGCTACATCAAGCTCAAGAAGGAATCTGAATACTACGAGATGTCGTACCTGGACAAGCGCAAGAAGGACAGAGCATTTGGACGCTTCATGAAATCGGCCAAAAAGCAAATGAAAGACTGAACACCGATGACCAAAATCAAAACAGCCAATCGCTAACGCTTCGGCTGATTTCTTCGCTCTATTATCCCGGCAGTTCGCGGGTGGAGATGATCTGCACTCCGTTTTGCCGCAGAGTTTGCAGTGCCGAAGCCGCGCTTCCGGCAGGCACGTCCACGCCCGCAATAGCATCCTGAAGCACCCAGACCTCAAAATCAGCCTCCCGGCCATCCATCGCGGTAGTGAATACACAATATTCCGTGGCCAGACCGGCGATATAAATCCGGCGGATGCCACGCTGGTTCAACCAGGCTTCCAGATCCGTCCCGTGAAAACCGGAATAGTTTTCCTGCCCGGGATCTTCACCGAGACTCACGATACGATCGCCGGGATGGATTTTCAAGTCGGGATGAAACTGCGCGCCCCAGGTGTTTTGCACGCAATGAACGGGCCAGGATTTATCCACTAAATGCGGCTCCCGGGAAAAACTGATGTGATTAACCGGATGCCAGTCGCGCGTGAAAACCCGAGTTTCAAAACATCCCGAGATCCGGTTGATCACGGGCACCACCCGGTCGCCACCCGCGACCGCCAGGGCGCCTCCCGGAATGAAATCATTTTGCACATCGATTACCAGCAACGCATCTTGTTTACCCATCTCCATGGTGATCCCTTCTTTCTCCCGCTGATTCAATCATTCTGAATGAAATAAATATTTCGGAGCAACCAAAATAGTTACTCCAGCCTAAAACTAATCAACATACATCCCCTTTTCCCTTTTCCCTTTTCCCTCGCACCTTGAACCTTGAACCTTGAACCTTGAACCTTGAACCTCGAACCTCGCACCTTGAACCTACTTTTTTCCCACAAACCATTTCTCCTCCACACCAGCGGTCGGAGAAACATGAACGGCCGTAGCAAACCCGGCGGCGGACATAAAACCGGCAATTTCTTTTTCCTGGCGGAAGTACTGCGGTAGTTTCGTTATTTTCAAACGTACCGTTTCAATCCAACGCTTCCAGGGAACTTTTCTGTCCGATGGAACCGTTGCGCGGATCAAGAGCGTTCCACCTGTCTCCAGTTTCTCGTAAATCCGCTGTAAAACCAACTGCAATTCTTCGTCATTGATATAATGAAGCATGTCCAGCATCGTTACATAATCCACCGCTTCATCCACAGCAGGCAGGTCGGGGGCCAGGCCCGCCTGCACAAACCCGCGCTGACCGATAGCACGGTTGGCAATCAGCACTCTTTCTTCATCCGGCTCCAGTCCAAACACTTTAGCCTGCGGAAAAATTTCCAGAAGCCAGGTGGCCGGAATACCGTAGCCGCAACCGATATCGATAATTCGACGGGGATTTTGCACATATTGATCCAATTCCTGAAACATCGGGTCCATCATCATTTTAAACCGGGCAAAAATCCGCGGATAGCCGGGCAGATGCCGGTAACGCAAAACGGTCCGGCGCAAATGCTCACGAGAGCCCACCATAAAATCACCCGCCGGAAACAGACATGGTGCAAATATCTTTTGCATCAACGTCGGCAAGATCAGGTAGGCGCCAATTAAAGAATAACCAATGCCCAATAAAGAAACCAGACCGATACTGCGCAAGAGCGAATGCTTGGCCAGGGCCAGCACGCCGAAACCGATAAACGTCGTGGCGGCGGAAAGAAAGATGGAAAGTTTTATCGTCTTCAATGCCGGCGAATTTTCATCGGGATGGCGCTGATACGTGCAAACATAATAAATAGCGTAGTCAATGCCCATCCCCATGATGACAATCCACAACATGATGCCCGGAATATCCAGCGGGTGACCAATGATCTTCAGCGTGCCCAGCGTGGCGCAAAGCGCGAAAAAAACCGGCGTCAGCACGGAAAGGGACAGGCGCCAGTCCAGAAAAAAAAGAAATATAACCGTAACCAGGCCAATGCTCACAATGAAGGCAATCTCCAGGAATATTTTTTTCAGAAACTCTCCCAATCTCTTGTTGAATAAATCCGCATCAAAAAGTTTGGCCAGCCCCGTGGCAGAAAGCCTGGCAAAAAAATCTTCGGCGTTGTAGTTTTTCCCGGCCGAAAGCAGGCTCAATTGTGTATAGCCTTCAGATGTTTTGGCAATACCCAGCATTTCAAAATGCTTCGGAGGGATCTCGAAAGCTCCCGGAGAGTCTTGATGGATAATTTGCCAGAAGGATTCAAAAGCATCCGGCGTGAATCCATTCGCAAGCGCCGCTGCCTCCAGGTTCCGCTTCAATTCCGTCACGCGTTCTTCATCCCAAAAACTGCGCCAGGCCGCAAAATTGCTTTGTGCCAAAAGCTGAGACGGGAACAAAACCGTGGGCAAAAACACCGGGGCAAGTTTTTCTTGCCGCACATCAGCGGCCAGCAATGTCTTTAACTGCTCATTTTTTTTCTGCAATTCTTTAAGGTTTGATGATTCCAGTAAAACATAGCATTTGCCGGAAAGATTGCCCCAGGTCTCCTGTAATTTTTGTTCGGACTTGATCGTATCGGGACTCACGGAATTCATGGCCTGCAGATCGACATTATAAACCGGTTTGGCAAAAAACAGCATCGTCAAGCTGAAAATGATCGCGGTGGCTAATTTCCATTTCGCGGGAGCGGCAACTTTTACCAGAGCATTCATCAGAAAACGGTTGGTCCGGCGTTTGGCTGGCGGCATAGAAGGAAATACTTTCGGAAAAACAAAATGGACAAACAGCAGAGCAAACGTCACGCCCAGCGCGGAAAAAACACCAATTTCAGCCAGAATCTTAAAGTCGCTCATCAAAAGTAACAGGAACGCGCCAACGGTCGTCAGCACCCCCAGCAACTCCGCCGACCACACCTCCCTCGCCACCTGCTTCCCGTGAGTGGCATAGGGCTGATCCAGAAACAGCAGGTAGGTGATCCCCAGATCAACCGTGAAAGCCATGATGGCGCCCCCGAAACCTACCGCCAGCATGGACATGGACTCAAATATAAAGGAGCAGACAAACAAGGCAGCGATCGCCCCCACGGTTGAAGGCAGGAGCGCCAAAAGGCCGATGAGCGGACGGGGAAAAGCAAAAATGAGCAGGAGCGCGATCCCCAGCGTCGTCAGAAGGATCGCCAGCCTGGTGTCACGTTTAGCGACAGTTTCGTTATCCAGCGCCGCGCGATATGCGCCCACAGAGGTCAGGATATATTGATCTTTTAAATCCGCATTCATCTTCAGTTCCTGCCGGCAATCTTCGAGAAGTTTTTCAATTCGGGCGGCCTTCGCCGTATCTGTCCCCGATCCGGAGATCCGGGCAATAATCAGCGCGTGCCGGCCATCGGCGGAAAGAAGCTGCCCCGAATAAAACTGTGCTTTGTTGGCCGGAAGCAAAGCAGACATCTGCCCCAGAATAATGCCAGAGAAACCCAATGGATCTTTAGCGATCATTTCACCGCGGCCAATTCCTTCCAGCTGTTCCAGGTTCTGACGGTTTTGCGCCATGGCATCCCGAATTTTGTCAGGCGCCAGCAGCGGTTGGATTTTCTGCTCCAGGTCGGCCGCACTCAAAAGCGACGGCAGCTTGCCCTGGACATGCCCGATCAGTTCCGGAAAATGATTTGCCGCATCACTGATGCCGACTCTGGTAAACAAACCGCTCTTATTCAATTTATCCGTAACAACAGAGGCCGCTCTGACCAGGTTATCCCGATTATCGGATGCCTGCTCCAGATCAAGAAAAATCTTGTCTTGAATGGGCAAATGACTGATCACCTGTCGCGCGGAATTCAGCACCGGATCATTCTGAGGCATGGATTCCAGAATATCGGTTTCTATTTTTAAATGATTGGTTTCCCAGA